>JAKPOQ010000073.1 GCA_029547745.1 Actinomycetes bacterium | reverse complement strand
GCGCCGATGTCGGCGCCGGGGCGCGGCCCGTGACCGTGCCGCGCCCCGGACACGCCGACCTGGGCGGCGCCCTCCTCTACGACCACACCGACATCCGCGACGTGATCGAGCGTGCCAGCGCCCGCGAGACCGCCGCGCGCGTCGCCTGCGGCGCGGTCGCGCGGCGGCTGCTCGCCGAGGTGGGCTGTGTGGTCGGCAGTCACGTCGTGGCGATCGGCGAGGTCGAGTCGGGCGCGACGCTGACCGCGGCCGACCTCGAGCGGACCGACGACGACCCCGTGCGCTGTCTGGACGCGGAGGCGGCGGCGCCGATGCGTGCCGCCATCGACGCCGCCGCCGCGGCCGGCGACACGCTCGGCGGCGTGGTCGAGGTGGTCGCCTTCGGGTTCCCGCCCGGGGTCGGCTCCTACGTGCAGGGTGACCGGCGCCTCTCGGCGCGGCTCGCCGAGGCCGTGTTCACCGTGCCGGCGATGAAGGGTGTCGAGGTCGGCATGGGCTTCGCCGCGGCGCGTCTGCCAGGCTCGCGCGTCCATGACGCGATCGCCTGGGACGAGCGCCGAGGGTACCATCGCACGAGCGACCGGGCGGGGGGCGTCGAGGGCGGCATCTCGACCGGCGAGCCGATCGTGCTCCGTGCGGCCATGAAGCCGATCGCGACGCTGAGGAACGCGCTGCAGACGGTCGAGCTCGGCACGCATCGCGCCACCGAGTCGCGCTACGAGCGCGCCGACGTCTGCGCCGTGCCGGCTGCCGGTATCGTTCTCGAGGCCGTCGTGAGCCTCGCTCTCGCCGACGCCCTGCTGGAGCGGTTCGGCGGCGCGACGGTGGCCGACGTCGCCGCCGCCGTAGAGGCGTTCAAGGCACGGTGCGCGGGGCGATGAGCGCCGCGCCGGGAACGCCGGGCACAGACGACGGGCTGCCCGAGGGCGCAGCCGCTGGCGGGGGCGCCTCGGCCGTCGTCCTCGTGGGCTTCATGGGCTCGGGCAAGAGCGAGGTGGGCAGGCTCGTCGCGGGCGAGCTCGGTCTGCCGTTCATCGACACCGACGCGCTCGTCGAGGCCGAGGCGGGGCCGATCGCGACGATCTTCGCCCGTGACGGGGAACGCGTCTTCCGTGACATCGAGCGGCGCGTGGTGCTCGCCACGCTGGCGGCGTTGCCCTCGCGGGCGGCGGTCGTCGCCCTGGGCGGGGGCGCGGTGAGCGACGGCGACGTGCGCGCGGCGCTGCGCGCCGCGCCCTGCGTCGCCTGGCTCACCGCGCCCGTCGCCGCTCTGTGGGAGCGTGTGCGCCGGGCCGCCGCGTGCAGCGGCGGTGGCCGCCCGCTGGCTCGCGACGAGGCGTCGTTCCGCGCTCTCTACGACGAGCGCCTGCCGCTCTATCGCGAGGCGGCGACGTTCGAGGTGGTCAACGACGGAAGGCGTCCGCCCGCCGACGTCGCCGCATCGATCGCCCAGTGCGTCCGGAAGGCGCGGGTCCAGACACCACGCGTGCCCGAGGGCGGCCCGACGTCGCCTCGACCTGAAGGAGCCGGCTGATGCTGGGCGCACATTGGCGGCGCGGGCCGATGCCGCACGACCGTCGAGGAACGGGCTGATGCCGCACGACCGTCGAGGAACGGGCTGATGCCGCGCCTGCGCGCCGAGCTGCCCTCGCGGGCCTACGACGTCGTCGTCGCCGACGGCGCTCTGGACGGCGTCGGCGCCGCGGTCGCGTCGCTTCGTCCCGGCGTCCAGGCCGTCGTCTGCACCGACGAGAACGTGGCTCCCCTTTACCTTGACCGGGTGCACGTCGCGCTGCGCGAGGCCGGCCTTTTGGTGTCGCAGCTCGTCGTCCCGGCCGGTGAGGCCGAGAAGAACCTCGACCGCGCCGCCGAGATGTACGGGGTGCTGTACGACCGCGGCATCCGTCGTCGGGACGTGGTGGTCGCCCTCGGCGGGGGCGTGATCGGCGACCTCGCGGGCTACGTGGCGGCGACGTTCCTGCGCGGCGTGGGGCTCGTCCAGGTGCCGACGACGCTCCTCGCCCAGGTCGACGCCGCGATCGGCGGCAAGGTGGCGGTCGACTTCCGCAGCGGCAAGAACTACGTCGGGACCTTCTACCAGCCGCTGCTCGTGGTGGCGGACCCCCTCGCACTCCGCACGTTGCCCCCGCGAGAGGTGCGCAGCGGCGCCGCCGAGGTCGTCAAGTATGGCTTCCTCGCCGGCGGGGATCTACTGGATGCCGTGGACGCGCTCGCGCGGGCGGCGCGCGGCGGCAAGGACGAGAGCGGCGGCGGGCGCGACGGCGGCGGACAAGGAGAGGGCGTCGGCGGGCGCGTCAGCGGCGGACAAGGAGAGGGCGTCGGGCGCGACGGGGGCGACGCGCTGGTGTGCGGCATCGGCGAGGAGGTCATCGCCGCTTGCGTGGCCCAGAAGCTCGCCGTCGTCGCCCGCGACGAGCGCGAGGAGACGGGCGCGCGCGCCGTCCTGAACCTCGGTCACACCATCGGACATGCCATCGAGGCAGCGACCGCCTTCCGCCGCTACACCCACGGCGAGGCGGTGGGCCTGGGCTTGCGGGCGGCCCTCTGGCTGTCGGAGCGACTCTGTGGGCTCTCGGGGGCGGAGGTCGAGCGCGGCCTCGGCGTGCTCGACGACATCGGTCTGCCGGTACGGTTCCGCGGCGCCCGCCCAGATGACGTGCGCGACCTGGTCGCGCGCGACAAGAAGGCGGGCGCCGGCGGTGTGAGGGGCGCCGAGGCGGGCGCCGGCGGTGTGAGGGGCGCCGGCGGCGAAGCGGCCGCCGGGGGCGTGGGCTTCGTCCTGCTGGAAGGGTTCGGGCGGCCCCGTCTGCACGTGGACGTGCCGGCCGTCGTTCTCGAGGAGGTGATCGCGTGGCTGAGCGCGGAATGACGTCCCTGTGCCTGCTGCACGGGGTGAACCTCGACATGCTCGGGCGCCGCGACCCGACGCACTACGGCACGCTCACCTTGAGCGAGCTCGAGCGCCAGGTGGCGCGCCACGCCGAGCGGCACGGGTTCACCGTGCAGCCGTTCCAGACGAACTTCGAGGGCGAGATGGTGGAGGAACTGCACCGCATCGCCGTCGAGGGCGCCGGGGCGGTGGTCATCAACCCCGGCGCCTGGACGCACTACAGCTACGCCATCCGTGATGCGCTCGAGATGGTCACGGCGCCGGTCGCCGAGGTGCACCTCTCGGACGTGAGCGGCCGCGAGGAGTTCCGCCGCCGCTCCGTGATCGCCGACATCGTCGCCGTGCGTGTGGCGGGGGAGGGCATAGAAGGCTACTTCAAAGCCTGCGACGCGCTCGCCGACATCATCGGCCTCGGGGTGCAGGGGTGAGCGCGGCGAAGGTGAGAGGCGCGGCGAAGGCGGGCGGCGCGGCGAAGGCGAGCGGCGCGGCGAAGGCGAGCGGCGCGGCGCCGGGCGCGGCCGCCCCGCCCGACCGCCTCGCCCGCTGCCGCGCCCTGCTCGACCGTCTGCGCCTCGACGCGGTCGTCGTCAGCGCCGTCGCCGACGTGCGCTACCTCTCCGGGTTCAGAGGCGAGGACGCGACGCTCGTCGTCGGCCGCGACGACGCCCTCATCGTGACCGACTCACGCTTCGTCGAGCAGGTGCACGAGGAGGTCCTCGGGTTCGAGCTCGTGCGCCGCGACGGCGTCGACCTGCTCGCCGACACGGCCGCCGCCGTGCGCGAGCGCATGGGCGGCGGCCGCACGCTCGGCTACCAGGCCGCCGCCGTCAGCCACGCCAGTTACCGCGCCCTGCGTCGCGCCCACGACGGCCGCCTGCGTGACGTCGGCAGCCGCGTGACGCGGCTGCGCGTCGTCAAGGAGGCGGCCGAGGTCGAGGCCGTCCGTCACGCCGCGGCGATCGTCGACCTCGCCCTCGCCGTGGTCGTCGGCGAAGGCCTCGTCGGGCGTACGGAGGCCGAGGTCGCCTGGCGCCTCCTCGAGGAGTACCACGACCGCGGCGCCGAGGGCGAGTCGTTCCCGGCCATCGTCGCCGCCGGCGAGCACGGCGCCCAGGCCCACGCCGTCCCCGGGCGGCGCCGCATCAAGGCCGGCGATCTGGTCGTGATCGACACCGGGGCCCGCGTCGACGGCTACTGCTCCGACGTCACGCGCACGTTCGCCGCCGGTCGCGTCTCGCGGGCGCACCGGCGGATCTACGACGTCGTCCTCGAGGCGCAGCTCGCCGGCGTGGCCGCCGTACGTGCCGGCGCGCACGGCCGTGACGACGTCGACGCGGCCGCGCGCGCCGTGATCGCGGCGGCCGGCCACGGCGAACGCTTCGGCCACGGCACCGGCCACGGCGTCGGTCTCGAGATCCACGAGGCGCCGAGCTTGGGACGTACGGTCGGTGACGTCCTCGGCGCCGGCATGGTGTGCACGGTCGAGCCCGGCATCTACATCGAGGGCGACGCCGGCGTGCGCATCGAGGACACTGTGCTCGTGACGGCGACCGGCTGCGAGCGCCTGACGCTTTACCCGAAGGAGCTCCAGGTCGTCTCGTGAGAGAAGAGCTCCCGGTCGTCGCCTGAGGTATCATGTTCTCTCACGCGCGCAGGCACCATTCCCGGGAGGACCCGACCGACCTATGGCTGACGTCGTCAACACCAACCAGTTCAAGAGCGGCATGGCGATCGAGATCGACGGCGAACCGTACACCATCGTCGAGTCGCAGCATGTGAAGCCCGGCAAGGGCGGCGCCTTCGTGCGCACCAGGGTGCGCAACATCAAGACGGGCAACGTCCTCGACAAGACCTTCCGCGCGGGCGAGAAGTTCACCCGTATCGACACGCGCTCGCAGACCCTGCAGTTCCTCTACTCGACCGAAAGCGAGGTCGTGCTCATGGACCCCGAGTCCTACGAGCAGGTCTCGGTGTCGCCGGCCATGGCGGCCGAGGCCATGAAGTGGGTCGTCGAGAACATGGACGTGCAGGTCTTCTACCTCGACGGCGTGCCCTTCGACGTCGAGCCGCCGACCACCGTCGAGCTCACCGTCACGCACACCGAGCCCGGGTTGCGCGGCGACACGGCGCAAGGCGGATCCAAGCCTGCGACGCTCGAGACCGGGGTCACGATCCAGGTCCCGCTCTTCATCGAGCAGGGTGAGCGCATCAAGGTCGACACCCGCAGCGGTGAGTACCTCAGCCGCGCCTGAGGGCGCACCGGGCCGCGAGGAGACGCGATGAGAGCGAGACGCGTCGGCATCACCGAGACCAGCCTCAGGGACGGGCAGCAGTCGCTCTGGGCGACGCGCATGCGCACCAGCGACATGCTGCCCATCCTCGAGCTCATGGACGAGGTGGGCTACCACTCGCTCGAATGCTGGGGCGGCGCCACGTTCGACGCCGCGATGCGCTTTCTCGACGAGGACCCGTGGGAACGTCTGCGCGTCGTCAAGCAGCACGTCGCGCACACACCGCTGCAGATGCTGCTGCGCGGCCAGAACCTCGTCGGTTACCGCCACTACGGCGACGACATCGTGCGCCGCTTCGTCTACAAGGCGGCGGAGAACGGCGTCGACATCTTCCGCGTCTTCGACGCCCTCAACGACGTGCGCAACTTCGAGACCGCCGCCGCGGCCATCAAAGAGACGGGCAAGCACTTCCAGGCCGCCGTGGTGTACACGATCTCGCCCGTGCATTCGCTCGACCACTACCTGGAGGTCGCTCATAAGCTGGTCGACATGGGCGCCGACTCCATCTGCATCAAGGATATGGCCGCCCTGCTGAGCCCGTTCTACGCCGAGGAGCTCATCCGCCGTCTCAAGGCCGAGATCGAAGTCCCCATCCAGCTCCACTGTCACTACATCGGCGGGCTCGCTCCGATGACATACCTGAAGGCGATCGAGAGCGGGGTGGACGTCATCGACACCGCCACCGTGCCGCTTGCCTTCGGCAACTCGCAGCCTGCCACCGAGATGGTCGTCACGGCCCTCATCGGGACCCCTTACGACACCGAGCTCGAGCTCGAGAAGCTCTTCGAGGTCGCGAAGTACTTCGAGGGCGTGCGGCAGCGCACCGGCCACGAGCGCGGCGTCACTTCGCTCACGCACATGCAGGTCTATTCGCACCAGGTGCCGGGCGGCATGATCTCGAACCTCGAGAGCCAGTTGAAGGAGCAGAACGCCCTCGATCGCATGCCCGAAGTGCTGCAGGAGATCCCCATCGTGCGGGCCGAGGTGGGCTTCCCGCCCCTGGTGACGCCGATGTCGCAGATCGTCGGCACGCAGGCCGTGCTGAACGTGCTCTCCGGGCGGCGCTGGCACATCGTCCCCGACGAGATGAAGCAATACCTGCGCGGCCGGTACGGGGCGGCGCCGGGGCCGGTGTCGAAGACCATCCGCGACCGGGTGCTCGAGGGCGAGGAGCCCATCGACGTGCGTCCCGCCGAGCTCATCGATGAGACCCTCGAGGACTACCGCGACGAGATCGGCGACCTCGCGCGCTCGGAGGAGGACCTGCTGAGCTACGGCCTGTTCCCGCAGACGGCGCGCGCGTACCTCGAACGGCACCGCGTCGGCCTCGAGAACGACGTCTTCGGCCTGCACGAGCAGTACCTGCGCGCGCAAGCCGGCGCCGCAGTCGAAGAGCAGACGGCCGACCGGGTCGCGCGCATCCTCGAGCTGGTGGAGCAGAGCGACCTTCAGGAGGTCGTGATCGAGGAGGGCGAGCTGCGCATGACCGTGCGCAAGGCGGGGGCGGCGCCGGGCGAGGCCGGCGCGCCCGAAGGCGCGCCGGCCTCGCCCGGCGCCAAGACGCCGGCCACGGCCGCTGCTCCGGCTCCGTCCGGCGCCGTCGAGCCCGCGTCGGCCGTCGACGCGTCGGCGAACGGGTACCATATCGTGCGCTCGAAGTGGGTGGCGACGTTCTACCGGTCGCCGTCGCCGACCGAACCGGCTTTCGTCGAGGTCGGCGACCCGGTCGCTCCCGGGCAGACGCTCTGCATCCTCGAGATGATGAAGATGATGAACGAGCTGACCGCCGATGTCGGCGGCATCGTGCGCGAGATCCTCGTCGAGAACGGCGCGACCGTCGAGTATGGCCAGCCGCTCTTCGCGATCGAGCCGGTCTGAGGCGCGGGACGCCGCTGCGAGGTGCGTCGGCCGTGAGCGTCCCCGCGCAGGTCCACGGCCGGACGGCCCTCGCATGACGCCCGCGTCCCCCAGCCGCAGGCAGGCGCGTCGCGATGCGCTGTTCCTCCTCTATCAGCGTGAGGTCACCGGGCGGCCGCTGGACGAGCTCGTCGCCGGCCACCGTCTGCGCGAGAGCTACCCTCCCGACGACTTCACGCTTGCCGTCGTCGCCGGCGTGGTGCAGCGCCTGGACGACCTCGACGCGCGACTCCGCGGGCACGCCACGGACTGGCCGCTGGAGCGGCTGGCTCCCCTCGAGCGCAGCGTGCTCCGCCTCGCCCTGTACGAGCTCGAGAGCGGTCTCACGCCGCCGGAGGTGGCGATCGACGAAGCCGTGCGGCTCGCGCGCCGGTATGCGAGCGACGAAGCCGGCGCACTCGTCAACGGCATCCTCGGCGCCATCGCGCGCGAGCGTGAGGCACACGAAGGCCGGGGCGAGATTCGCGAGTCCAGCGCGGCCGCGCGCGAGGGCGCCGGCCGCGCGCGCGGCGTCGCCGCCACAGACGGAGAGGCGCGTGGGACGAAGGACGGGACGCGCGGCGAAGGAGGCGGCCGGGGTGACTGACCGCAACGACGACCTCGCGCGCCTGCGCGCCGTGATCGACCAGCTCGACGAGCTCACGACGCGCCTCGGCACGTCTTCCTCGACGGAGGTCGACATGAGTCTCCTGGAGCGCGCCGCGGAGCTCGCCGACGAGGCCGCCCGCCTGCTCGAGGGTCTCGCCGGGGAGACGACATGAGCCTTCCGGCGACATGAGCCTCGCATCGGCGCCTGGAGACGAGCCGGCCTATCCGGTCGCGCTCCAGCATCTGGTCGAGGGCTACCTCGAGGCGCTTGACTTCGGCGTCGACCCGCGCGCCCGCCGTCTCGTCGAGGCCATGCGCTACTCGCTGCTTGCGGGGGGCAAGCGCATCCGCCCGGTGCTCGCGCTGGCGACGGCGCGCAGCCGCGGCGCCCACCCTGAGGCGGTGCTGCCGGCGGCGGCCGCGCTGGAGCTCGTCCATACCTACTCGCTGATCCACGACGACCTGCCGGCGATCGACGACGACACCCTCCGCCGCGGCCGGCCGACGTGTCACGTCGCCTTCGGCGAGGACATCGCCATCCTGGCCGGCGACGGCCTGTTCGCCGAGGCCTTCAGCCTGCTGCTCGTCACACAGCAGGGCAGCGCCGAGGCGCGTCTTGCGACGGCCGCCGAGGTCGCCCGCGCCACGGGCGTGCGCGGGATGGTCGGCGGCCAGTACATGGACGTCGTCGGCCGGGCCTTCGACGACGACGACCTGCGTGCCCTGCATGCCCTTAAGACCGGGCGCCTCATCGAGGCTGCCGTCGTCTGCGGCGCGGTCCTCACCGGCGCGGCCGCCGCCGAGCTCGCCCCGTACCGCGGTTTCGCCGTCGAGCTCGGGCTCCTCTTCCAGATCGTCGACGACATCCTCGACGAGACCGGCGACGAGGAGGAGCTCGGCAAGAGCGTCGGCAAGGACCGTGCCCAGGCGAAGGTCACGTACGTGTCGCGCTACGGGCTTGAAGAGGCGCGCCGCCTGGCCCGCGAGAGTCACGCGCGGGCCCGGGCGCGCCTCAGCGCCCTGCCCGGCGACACGGACGAGCTGGCGATGGTGACGGACTACATGTTGCGGCGCCGCGCGTAGGGCGGGGTGCCTCGGTTCCGGGGCGCGGCGCCTCTGCGCCGGCCCTGCGGGCCGGTCGGAGCGCCGCGCCTGCGGTGCTATACTCGCCAGGCGATGACCGATGACTTGCTGCGCCGGGTCACGGGGCCTTCCGACCTGCACCAGTTCTCAGAGCTCGAGCTGACTTTGCTTGCGGACGAGATCCGCGCCCTCATCCTCGGCTGCGTGAGCGAGGTCGGCGGCCACCTTGCCGCGAGCCTCGGCGCCGTTGAACTCACCGTCGCCCTCCACAGCGTCCTCCACAGCCCGCGCGACAAGATCATCTGGGACGTCGGCCACCAGTGCTACGCCCACAAGATCGTCACCGGCCGGCGCGATTGCTTCGCCGGCATCCGCCAGTACGGCGGCATCTCGGGTTTCCCCTGTCGCGCCGAGTCCGAGCACGACATCGTCGGCACGGGCCATGCGTCGACGTCGATCGGCTACGGCCTCGGACTGGCCGAGGCCGCCCGCCTGGCGGGCGAGCAGGAAGGCACCGTCGTCTGTGTGATCGGCGACGGCGCCCTCACGGGCGGCGTCGCCTTCGAGGCCCTCAACAACATCGGCCAGATGCGCACGCCCGTCGTCGTCGTCCTCAACGACAACCAGATGTCGATCCGGCCGAACATCGGCGCCCTGCAGCTCTACCTCAACCGTCTCCGTCTCGACCCGGCGCTGACCAGGCTGCGTGAAGACATCGAGCGCGGCGTCGCCCGCATCCCCGCCATCGGCGAGAGGGCCTACGCGCTGGGCAAGGACTTCAAGGAGTCCATGAAGGCGCTCATCATCCCCGGCATGCTCTTCGAGGAGCTGGGCTTCGCCTACCTCGGCGTCGTCGACGGACACGACATCAGGGCGTTGCGCGAGGCTATCCGCCAGGCGGTCGACACGCCCCGGCCGGTGCTCGTGCACGTGAAGACGGTCAAGGGCAAAGGGTACGAGCCCGCCGAGGAGTGTCCCGACAAGTTCCACGGCACCGGCCCGTTCCATCTCTCGAACGGCGACAGCAAGACGGCCGCCAAGGGGACGTCGTACACCGACGCGTTCGGGGACGCGCTCGTGCGGCTCGCAGAGCGGGACGAGCGCGTCGTCGCGATCACCGCGGCGATGACCCAGGGCACGGGCCTCGACCGCTTCGAAGAGCGCTTCCCGGACCGTTTGTACGACGTCGGCATCGCCGAAGAGCACGCCGTCGTCTTCGCCGCCGGTCTCGCCCTCGGCGGCCTGCGTCCCGTGGTCGCCGTCTACTCGACCTTCCTCCAGCGCGCCTTCGACATGCTCGTGCAGGATGTGGGCCTACAGAAGCTCCCCGTCGTCTTCGCCGTCGACCGCGCCGGCCTCGTCGGCGATGACGGGCCGACGCACCACGGCGCCTTCGACCTCTCGTACCTGCGCCTCATCCCGAACATGACGGTGATGGCGCCGTCGAGCCAGGTCGAGCTGCAGCACATGCTCTGCACGGCGCTCAGCCTGGACGGTCCGGCGGCCATCCGCTATCCGCGCGGCATGGCCGCCGTGTCCGCGCCCCCGGCCGAGCTCGAGACTTTCGAGCTCGGCCGGGGGCGCGTCCTGGAGGAGGGCCACGACGTCGCCTTCATCGGCATCGGCACGGGCGTGCGCATCGCCGTCGAAGCGGCCCAGAAGGCGCGTGCCCGGGGTCTGCGGCCCACCGTCGTCGACGCGCGCTTCGTCAAGCCGCTCGACACGGCGCTGCTGGACCGCCTGGCGAGCACCCACGAGCGTCTCGTCACGGTCGAAGAGAACGTGCTCGCCGGCGGCTTCGGCAGCGCCGTACTGGAGTGCGTCGCGGGGCGCGGGGTCGAGGTCATCCGCTTCGGTCTGCCCGATGCCTTCGTGCCGCACGGCGACCGGGAGCGGCTGCTGGCCGACGTCGGGCTCACTCCCGACGCCGTCGCCGCGACGGTGTGCAGCCGCCCGGTCGGGCTCGCGCACGCGCGCTAGGCCGGGCGCGGTCATGCCGCGTCGGCGACTCGACAGCATCCTCGTCGACCGGGGCCTCTTCGCGAGCCGGGCCCAGGCGCGTGCCGCCGTCCTCGCCGGCGAGGTCACGGTCGGCAGGGCGGTCGTCGACAAGCCCGGGACGGCGGTGAGCGACGACGCCGAGATCGCCGTCGCCGCGCGGCCCCGCTTCGTCTCGCGCGGCGGCGACAAGCTCGACCATGCCATGAGCGTCCTGGGCGTCGGTGTCGAGGGCGAGGACGTCGTCGACCTCGGCAGCTCGACCGGCGGGTTCGTCGACCGTCTGCTGCAGGGAGGGGCGGCGCGCGTGGCCGCCGTCGACGTCGGCTACGGCCAGCTCGACTGGCGCCTGCGTGGCGACCCCCGTGTGACGGTGCTCGAGCGCACCAACGCGCGCCGCCTGACGGCCGAACGTCTCCCGTTCCAGCCCTCGTTCGTCACCGCCGACCTGTCGTTCATCTCCCTGCCGGTGGCCCTGGGGCCGGTGCTAGAATGCCTGCGCGCCGGCTACCGCGGCCTCGTGCTCGTGAAACCGCAGTTCGAGGCCGGCCGCGAGCGCGTCGGCAAAGGCGGCGTCGTGCGCGACCCGGCGGTGCACCGTGAGGTGCTGGGCCGGGTCGCCGAGTGGCTCGGGGAGCGCGGCGCGGTGGTGCTCGGCGTGTGCGATTCGGGGCATCCGGGACCAAAGGGCAACGTGGAGTACTTCATCTACTTCTGCGATGGGCGCGCGCCGCTGGCGGCGGTCCGGGTCGACCCGGCCGCCGCCGCGGCGCGCGCCGTCGCGGCCGTCCACGGGGGCGCCGATGGCTGACCGTCTCACCACCGTGGCCGTGCTCACGGGTCGGCGCAACGACGACGCCGTCCGCGCCCTCGGCGAGCTCGGCGCGGCGCGCGAGATGCTCGGCGTCGAGCTCGTGATGCCGGCCGACGAGGCCGTCAAGCATGGCGATGTCGAGGCCCTCGGGTTCCGGTGTGTCGACGACGAGGGGCTGCGCGCCGCCGACGTCTGCCTTGTGTTCGGCGGCGACGGCACCATCCTCCGGGCTCTTGGGCGTCTGCTCGGGTCGACGGTGCCCACGCTGGGCGTCAACTACGGGAACGTCGGCTTCCTCGCCGGCCTGCCGCACGACGACTGGCTCGACGGCCTGCGTGCGATGGTCGCCGGCGAGCACCGCGTCGTCGAGCTCCTCACTGTCGTCGCGACGTTGAACGGGACGAGGGTCGCGGCCGTGAACGACATCGTCCTGAGCAGGGTCGAGCCACGTCACGTGCTGCACCTGGAATACGAGGTCTCGGGCGTCACCGTAGGGCGCATGCTCTGCGACGGCCTCATCCTGTCGACGCCCACCGGCTCGACGGCGTACAACCTGTCCTGTGACGGGCCCATCGTGGAGTGGGACGCCGGCGTGCTCGTCCTCAACTTCATCGCCCCGCATTCGCTGGCCTTCCGTCCCATGGTGTTGCGCCCTGATCACGAGATCAGCGTCGGCAACGTGTCGCCCTCGGAACGCTGCGAGGTGCTCGCTGACGGGCGCGAGGTCGGCCGTCTGTGTTGTGGCGAGCGAGTGCGCATCACGGCGGGGGAGGAACGCGCCCGCCTCATGGTCCGCGCCGAGAGCTCGTTCTACCAGAACGTCGAGGAGAAGCTCTTCGACCGCGAAGGGCGCTGAACCGGCGGCCGTATGCTCGCCGAGCTCGCCATCGACGACCTCGTGCTTATCGCCGCGGCGCGCCTCGAGCTCAGCCCGGGGCTGAACGTGATCAGCGGCGAGACCGGGGCGGGCAAGACCCTGCTGGCGCAGGCGGTCGGCCTGCTGCTCGGGCAGAAGGGTGGGGAGGAGCTCATCCGGCCCGGGGCGCGGCGGGCTCTGGTCCAGGCGCTGTTCACGAGCGGCGACGAGACGCTCGCGGTGGCGCGCGAGCTGCCCCGCGGGGGTCGCTCGCGCGCCCTCATGAACGGGCTTCTGAGCTCGGCCGCCGCGGTCGAAGAGACCTTGCGCGTGCGCCTCGCCTTCTACGGCCAGCTCGAGCACACGCGTCTGCTGCAGCTCGAGCGCCAGCTCGACCTCCTCGACGGGTTCGCCGCCGCGGAAGTCGGGCCGCTCGTCACGACGTACGCCGACGCGTACCGCCGGGCCCACGAGCTGGTGCGCGCTCTCGACGAGCTGCGCGGCGCCGGGCGCGAGCGTGAACGCGAGATCGACATGCTGCGCTTCCAGATCGGCGAGATCGAGGCGGCTGCGGTCGAGCCCGGCGAAGACGTGCGCCTCGCCCAGGAGCGCGAGCGCGCCCGCCACGCCGGCAAGCTGCTCGAGCGGACGGGCGGCGCCCTCGCCCTGCTCTCCGGCGAGGGCGAGCACGCCGCCCTCGACGCTCTGAGGGTGGCGCAGCGGCTCGTGAGCGAGGCCGCCGCGACCGACACCGGCCTCGGGCTGCTGGCGACGCGCCTCGACGCCCTCGCCGCCGAGGCCGATGACGTGGCCGCGGAGCTGCGCGCTTACGTCGAGGGCCTCGACATCGACCCCGCCCGCCGCGACGCTCTGGAGCTGCGCTACGACAAGCTCACGGTGCTGATGCGCAAGTACGGGTCGTCGGCCGACGAGGTGCTGGCCTATGCCGAGGATGCCCGTCGGCGACTCGCCGCCCTGGAGAGCGCCGCGGCCGACGAGGGAGAGCTTGCGGCGGAGGCGGCGGCGGCGCAACAGGCCGCGCTCGCCGCCGCCGCCGCCCTGGGCGAGACTCGGCGTCGCCTCGCCCCCGAGTTCGCCCGCCGGGTCACGGACGAGCTCGCCGACCTGGCGATGCCCCACGCGACCTTCGAGGTCCGGCTGACGGCGCGCGGCAAAGGGGCGGCGACACCCGAGGAGCGGTTCGCCGCCCTCGGGCCGCGCGGCGGCGACGAGGTCGAGTTCTTCTTCAGCGCCAACCCCGGCGTGCCGCCACGGCCGCTGCGCGACACGGCCTCGGGCGGCGAGCTCTCGCGGGTGATGCTCGCCATCCGCGGCATGGTGACGATCGGCGACGACGTCGAGACCCTGATCTTCGACGAGGTCGACGCCGGCATCGGCGGCGTGACGGCGGCGGCGCTCGGCGAACGCCTCGCGCGCCTCGCCGAGCGCCGCCAGATCGTCTGCATCACGCACCTGCCCCAGGTCGCGGCCCACGCCGAGCGGCAGTTCGCCATCGTCAAACGCAGCGACCCGGTCGCCGCGACGACCGAGACCGTCGTCGCCCGGGTCGAGGGCGGGGAGCGGCTGGCGGAGCTCTGCCGCATGCTCGGCGCCGCCGCCGACGATGAGGCCGCGCGGCAGCACGCCCAGGGCCTGCTGGAGCGCGCCGGGCGCGCCTGACGGCGGCCGTCTGTCTGCTATACTTGCCGCCGTGATCCGTGGGCCCGCCGGTCGTCCAGTTGTGCCCGCCCGTCATCGTGCTACGGGCAGGACCCGGCCCCCGCAAAACCCTTCGCGAATCCGTAGCGGCGTCGTCGTGCCGTGCCTGAGCCGCCGGGCGGGCGCCCGCCCGGCGACGGGCGGCGGGCGCCCGCCGGTCTGCGGCGGCGACTGACACGAGGAGGGACGAGGGGGCATGGCCAAGCACATCTTCGTGACCGGCGGCGTGGTCTCGGGTCTCGGCAAGGGCATCACCGCCGCGTCCATCGGCCTCCTCCTCAAGGCGCGCGGCCTCAAGGTCGCGAGCCAGAAGTTCGACCCCTACATCAACGTCGACCCGGGCACCATGAGCCCCTTCCAGCACGGCGAGGTGTTCGTCACCGAGGACGGCGCCGAGACCGACCTCGACCTGGGTCACTACGAACGCTTCCTCGACGAGTTCGTGCGCCGCGACTCGAACGTCACGACCGGCGGCATCTACAACAGCGTCATCACCAAGGAGCGTCGCGGCGCCTACCTCGGGGGCACGGTCCAAGTCATCCCGCATATCACGAACGAGATCAAGTCGCGCGTCCACCGTCTCGCCCAGGAGCTCGACGTCGACGTCCTCATCACCGAGGTCGGGGGGACGGTCGGGGACATCGAGTCGCTACCCTTCCTCGAGGCCATCCGTCAGTTCCGCAAAGACATCGGCCGCGAGAACGTCCTCTACGTGCACGTCACCCTCGTGCCGGTGATCGGCGTGGTGGGCGAGCCGAAGACCAAGCCGACGCAACATTCCGTCGCCGAGCTGCGCGAGATCGGCATCCAGCCCGACATCATCGTCGCCCGCTCCGAGGAGCCTCTCGAACAGGGCATCCGCGAAAAGATCGCCCTGTTCTGCGACGTCGACCCGGATGCCGTCGTGTCGGCGCGCGACGCCGACGACATCTACCGCGTGCCCCTGCTCCTGCACGACCAAGGTCTCGACGACCTCGTCGTGCGCATGTTGGGCCTCGAGTGTGACCCACCCGACCTCGATGAGTGGCGCGAGCTCGTTGACCGTATCGACGCCTGTCAAAGCGAGGTGACGATCGCTCTGGTCGGCAAGTACGTGCAGCTCCACGAGGCGTACCTCTCGGTCTGGGAGGCGCTCAAGCACTCCGCCATCTACCACTGCCGCAGGCTCGACCTGCGCTGGGTCGACAGCGAGGACCTCACGCCCGACACGGTCGCCGAGAAGCTCGACTGTGCCGACGGCGTGATCGTGCCCGGCGGCTTCGGACAGCGCGGCGTCGAGGGCAAGATCGAGGCCGTCAAGTACTGTCGCGAGCACAAGGTCCCGTACCTGGGCGTCTGCCTCGGCATGCAGTGCGCCGTCATCGAGTTCGCGCGCGACGTGTGCGGCATGACCGGCGCGCACTCGAGCGAGTTCGATCCCAGTGCGCCGTTCCCCGTGATCGACCTGCTGCCCGAGCAGAAGAGCGTCGCCGACATGGGCGGCACGATGCGTCTCGGCGGGTCGCCGGTGCGCGTCGTCCCGGGGACGAAGGCGGCGGCGGCCTACGGCGCCGACGAAGTCTACGAGCGCCACCGCCACCGCTTCGAGGTCAACAACGAGCTGCGGCCCGAGCTCGAGGCCGCCGGGCTGGTGGTCAGCGGCACGACCGCCGACCGCCGCCTCGTCGAGATCGTCGAGCTCGCGGACCACCCCTGGTTCGTGGCCTCGCAGTTCCATCCCGAGTTCAAGTCGCGGCCGACACGCCCGGCGCCGCTCTTCCGCGACTTCGTCGGCGCGGCGGCGCGCTTGCGCGCGAGCCGCGAAGACGAGCTCGAAGAGACCTGCGCCGAGCGCTGACCGCAGGCTGGACGACGGCGGCGGGCGGAGGGACGTCACACGGACGCCGGGAGGAACGATGACCGCTACCCTTGACGAGCTCACGGCGTTGTTCGTGCGTCTTGCCGAGACGCCCTCGCCGTCCGGCCGCGAACGGGGCGTCGCCGACCTCATCACGGCCGAGCTGCGCGCCTGCGGGGTCGACGTCAGCGAGGACGAATCGGCGCCGCGCACCGGCGCCGCCGCCGGGAACCTCGTCGCTCGCATCCCGGGACGCGGCGCCGGCACGCCGGTCGCCCTCTGCGCCCACATGGACACCGTGCCCGTCGAGGGCGAGGTGCGGGTGCGGATCGCGGACGGGGTCGCGCGCAGCGCCGGCGACACGATCCTCGGGGCCGACGACAAGGCGGCCGTCGCCGCCCTGGTCGCGCTGGCGCGCGATCTGGCGGCCGAGCCGCCGGCAGCCGGCGTCGAGCTCGTCTTCACGACCTCCGAGGAGGTGGGTCTGCGCGGCGCCAAGGAGCTCGACGTGAGCGCCCTCCGGGCGGAGGCGGCGTTCGTCTTCGACAGCGAGGGCCCGGTGGGGACCGTGGTCCTTACGGCGCCGTCGCTGAGCCTCTTCACCGCCGACTTCCACGGCCGCGCCGCGCACGCCGGCATCGAGCCCGAGAAGGGGCGCTCGGCCGTCGTCGCGGCGGCCCGGGCCGTCGCCGCCATGCCGCTCGGACGCATCGACGAGCGGACGACGGCCAACGTGGGTGTCATCACGGGCGGCAGCGCGACC
Organism: Actinomycetes bacterium; assembly: GCA_029547745.1. Classification (GTDB taxonomy): domain Bacteria; phylum Actinomycetota; class Thermoleophilia; order UBA2241; family UBA2241; genus UBA2241. The sequence continues at coordinate 18,347 of JAKPOQ010000073.1, read as the reverse complement.
AACGTGGTCCCCGAACGCTGCCGCCTCGAGGGCGAGGCCCGCAGCCACGACCGCGACGCCCTCGCGGCGCAGCTTGAGCGCATGATCGAGGCCGTGAACGTGGCCGCGGCCGAGGCGGGGGTCGACGTCTCCGTGACGGTCGACGACGACTTCGTCGGCTTCACGCTGACGGCCGGGGACACTGCCGTCGCTCTCGCCGCCGCCGCGCTCGCGGCGATCGGCGTCGAACCCGTCCACATCGCCACCGGGGGCGGCTCGGACGCCAACGTCTTCAACCTGCGGGGGCTGCCGGCCGTGAACCTCGGCGTCGGCTTCGAGGACGTGCACTCGGTGCGCGAGTCGATCGCCCTCGCCCGCCTTGAGCAGGTATACGAGCTCGCTCACGCTCTGGTGCGCGCCGCCGGCGCCCGCGCCGGGTGAGGCCGTCGGGAGTCGTCGCCGTGGACGTCGACCCCATGATCGCCGAATACCTCGATCACCTGCGCTACGAGCGCGGTCTGAGCGCGAACACGGTGACGTCGTACGGGCGGGACCTCGCCCGCTACCAGGCCTTTCTCGAGGGCCGCGGCGCCGCCGTGCTGACGGCCGGCGAAGCGGACGTCGACGACTACTTCGCCGGCCCCGGGGGCGGCGGCGCCGCGGCCACGGTCGCGCGTCGCGTCGCCAGCTTGCGGGGGCTCTACGGCTACCTCGTGCGCGAGGAGTTCCTCACGGCCGACCCGACGGCCCGTCTGCGGACGCCGAAGCGCAGGCAGGACCTGCCCCGTGTGCTGTCCGTCGACGAGGTCCTCGCCCTGCTTGCGAGCGTCGCCCCGGCCGGGCCGCTGGGCCAGCGCGACGTGGCGATGTTCGAGCTGCTCTACGGCTGCGGCCTGCGCGCGTCCGAGCTGCTCGGCCTGCGCGAGGGCGACGTCGACCTCGAGGCGGGTCTCGTGCGCTGCATCGGTAAGGGCGACACGGAGCGCGTCGTGCCGATGGGAGGGGCGGCGGCGGCCGCGCTGCAGCGCTACCTGCGCGACGGGCGCCGCGCGCTGCAGCGCGGCCGCCGCCGCCCCCAGCTCTTCCTCAACGCCCGCGGGACGCCGCTCACCCGCCAGGGACTCGACTACGTCTTGCGTCGCGCCCTGCGCAAGGTCGACCTCGAGGGCAAGGCCAGCGCCCATACCTTCCGCCACTCGTTCGCCACTCATCTGCTCGCCGCCGGGGCCGACCTGCGCAGCGTGCAGGAGATGCTCGGCCACGCGAACGTGGCGACGACGCAGCTCTACACGCACGTCACCGTCGAGCACCTGCGCGAGGTCTTCCTCGAGACGCACCCGCGGGCGCGGCGCACGAAGAGGACCAGGCCATGAGGGTGGGCCCCACGAAGAGGACGGGGCGATGAGGGCGCGCCGCTCGAAGAGGGGCGCGCCGTGACGCTGGTCTTCGTCTGCGTCCTCGACGGCGTCGGAGCCGGCGAGCTGCCCGACGCCGCCGCCTACGGCGACGTCGGCTCGGCGACGCTGCAGCACGTCCTCGAGCGCACCGCCGTCCCGCTGCCCAACCTCGAGGGCCTGGGCCTTGGCGCCGTGGTCGGCCCGCTGCGCCGCGCGGACGGGAGCACCCTCGGGGCGCCGCGCCCGGAGGCGACCTACGGTCGCCTGCTCGAGCGCGGCGCCGGCAAGGACAGCACGACGGGTCACTGGGAGATGATGGGCCTCGTCCTCGAACGTCCGTTCCCGACGTATCCACGGGGCTTCCCTCCTGAGGTGATCAGACCGTTCGAGCGGGCCGTCGGTCGAGCCGTGCTCGGCAACCGGCCCGCTTCCGGCACGGCGATCATCGCGGAGCTCGGCGACGAGCACGTGAGGACGGGACGGCCGATCGTCTACACCTCGGCGGATTCCGTCTTCCAGGTCGCCTGCCATGAGGACGTCGTGCCGGTCCCCGAGCTGTACCGCTGGTGCGGCATCGCGCGCGGCATCCTGCAGGGCGAGCACGCCGTCGGGCGCGTCATCGCGCGGCCGTTCATAGGGAGCAGCGGCTCGTACACCCGCACGCCGCGGCGTCGCGACTTTTCGCTGCCGCCGACCGGGACGACCTACCTCGACCTTCTCCACGAACGGGGGGTCCCCGTCGTCGGGGTGGGGAAGATCGGCGAGATCTTCGCCCAGCGCGGGGTGGACGTGGACGACCACGCGACGGGGAACACGGCCGCCATCGCCGCCTGCCTTCATCACTTGGACGAGATGGAGGACGGTCTCCTGTTCGCCAATCTCGTCGACTTCGATCAGACCTGGGGTCATCGCAACGACGTCGACGGCTTCGCCGGCGGGCTCGCCGAGGTCGACGCCGCGCTGCCCGGGTTCGAACGCCGTCTGCGGCCCGGTGACGCCATGATCGTCTGCGCCGACCACGGCGTGGACCCGACGACGGCGAGCACCGACCATTCCCGCGAGTACGCGCCGTTGCTCGCCCTGGGGCTGCGCCCGGGGCGCTGGGACGGCGCTCTCGAGGACGTCGGCGCGACCGCCTTCTGGCGGCTCACCGGCGAGGAGCCGCCGCTCGCCGGCGAGGTGATCGCGTGAGGCCGGCGGCGGTCGGCGCCGACGTCGCCGTCGTGTTCGGGTCCGGACTTGCGGCCGTGCCGGACGGCGCCCTGATCGAACGCCAGTACAGGCTGGCCCACTTCGGCTGGCCGGCGCCGGCCGTGGCCGGTCACGGCGGCACGCTCGTCCTAGCGCGCCTCGGGGGCGCCGAGGGCGCGTCGCGCGGGGCAGGGACGCCCGCGGCGACGGGCGGGCGTCCCGGCGCGGGCGCGCTCGGAGGCGCCCGTCTCGCCCTCATCCCGGGGCGTCCGCATCTGTACGAGGGCTGGAGCGAGGCTGAGCTCGAGCGGGCGGTGGCTGACCTCGCCTCGTGGGGCGTGCGCCGGTTCCTGCTGTTGAACGCCTGTGGGGCGCTCGCCGCGGGCGTCGACATCGGCGACGTCGTGGTCGGGACGGAGGTCGTCGACCTGCAGAAGCCGCCGCGGGACACGCCGCCGCGGCTGCCGGTCTGCGACGCTGCCGCGGCGGCGCGCGTCGCGGCGGCCCTCGGGCCGTCGCTGTCGGCAAGGCCCGGGGTGTACGTCGCCGTGCCCGGGCCGCAGTACGAGACGCCGGCGGAGGCGGCCTGGCTGGGTCGCCACGGCGACGTCGTCGGCATGTCCACGGCGCCGGAAGTGCGCGCTGCCGCGCGCGCCGGCGCCTCGGTCTGCCTGCTGTCGCTGTGCGTCAACCGTTCCGCCGCGGTCGGCTCGCACGAGGAGGTGCTGGCGACGGCGGCGCGCTTTCGCACCCGTATCGGCGCCGCCCTCGCCGCCGTGCTCGCCGCCCGCTGGCCGGAGCTCGCCGACGTGCTCGCGGCGCCGACGTGCTCGCGGCGCCGACGTTCCCCGCGCCGACCGACCCCTCTTCCGTCTGACTGACACGGAGGTCGCATGGACGTCGTCAACGACATCATCGCCTGGAAGCGCGACGGTCACGAGCTTGATGCCGCGCGCATGGACGCGTTCGTCGCCGGGGTCGTCGACGGCAGTATCCCTGCCTACCAGGCCAGCGCCCTGCTCATGGCGATGGTCCTCCGTGGCTTGTCTGACGCCGAGACCGTGGCCCTCGCCCGCGCCATGGTGGCGAGCGGCAAGACCCTCGACTTGAGCGCCCTGCGCCGTCCGGTGCTCGACAAGCACTCGAGCGGCGGCGTCGGCGACAAGGTCACCCTCGTGCTCGCCCCGCTCGTCGCGGCGTGCGGCGCCGTGTTCGGCAAGATGTCGGGCCGTGGGCTCGGCCACACCGGCGGGACGCTCGACAAGCTGGAATCCATCCCCGGGTTCAGGGTCCGTCTGCCGCAGGGTGAGTTCCTCCGTCAGCTCGAGCGCATCGGCGTCGCCGTGGTCAGCCAGAGCGACCGCCTGGTGCCGGCCGACCGCATCCTGTACGCGTTGCGCGACGTGACGGCCACGGTCGAGGAGGACGGCCTCATCGCCGCCAGTATCATGAGCAAGAAGGTCGCCAGCGGGACCTCCGCCGTGGTGCTCGACGTCAAGGTGGGGAGGGGCGCCTTCGTCAAGGACTTGGAGCACGCCCGCGACCTCGCCCGCCGCTGCCGTCTGATCGGCGAGGCGTTCTCGCGTCCGGTGAGCTGCGTGTACACGGCGATGGACGCGCCGCTCGGGCGCGCCGTGGGCAACCGCCTCGAGGTCGAGGAGGCTTGGGACGTGCTGACGGGAGGTGGCCCGGACGACGTGCGTGAGGTCGCCCTGACGATCGCGGCGATGCTGCTGGCGCTGTCCGACCTCGGCGTGGACGAAGGCGAGGGCCGGCGGCGCGCCGAGGCGGCGCTCGCCGACGGCCGCGCCGCCCAGCACTTCGAGCGCTGGTGCTACGTGCAGGGCGGGACATGGAAGCCGGGCGAGTTCCATCGCCTGGCGGGACGCGAGGTGCGGGTGCCGGAGGCCGGCTTTGTCGCCGCCGTCGACGCCTTCGCCGTGGGTCGCGCGGCGCAGGTCTCGGGCGCCGGCCGGCGCACGGTCGACGACGCCGTCGACCCGGCGGCCGGCGTCGTCCTCGCCGCGGTCGTCGGCCAGGAGGTCGCCGCCGGCGACCTCCTGGCGACGGTCTACGCCCGCGACGCCGGCCGCCGCGAACGCGCCGCCGCCGTGCTGGCGCCGGCCTTCACGCTCGCCGACGAAGCACCCGTCGTGGGGCCCGTCGTGTTGGGCCGGGAGTAGGTGCGCGGCGCAGAGCGGTGGGACGGCGGTCGGGCCGACGCGCGAGGGGTCGGCCTGGGTCCGGCAGGAAGGGGTCGGGATGAGCGCCAGGAAGACGGAGGGATGAGCAGGCGGAGGAGGACGGCATGAGGGTCGTCGGGGGCGCGTGGAAGGGCCGGCCGCTCGTAGCGCCGCCCGGCCGCGCCACGCGCCCGACCGCCGACAGGGTCCGCGAGGCCGTGTTCGACGTCCTGCAGACGCTCCCCCAGAGCGGCGCCTCGCTCGCCGGCCAGTCCGTCCTCGACCTCTACGCCGGCAGTGGAGCCCTCGGCATCGAGGCGCTCTCGCGCGGCGCGGACGCCTGCACGTTCGTGGAGCGCGACCGCGCCGCCCTCGCCGCCCTGCGCCGCAACCTCGCCGCGCTGGGCGTGCCCGTCGTCGCGGCGGGAGGCAGGGCGGGCGAAGCGGGCAGGGACAGGGCGAGTGAAGCGGCGGGAGGCAGGGCGAGTGAAGCGGCGAGGGCGGCGACGCCCGGCGCTCCCGGCGACGTCAGGGGCGGCGACGCGGCGCCTGCGGCGCGCGTCGCCGCCCTCCCCGTCGCCCGCGCCCTGCAGGCTGACGCCCGCGCCGGGTGTATGTATACTCTCGTGCTTGCAGACCCGCCCTACGCCGCATGTGCCGACGCGCAGGACGTGCTTTCCCGCCTGCTCGGTCCGGTGCTCGCCCCGCAGGCGGTGATCGTCCTTGAGACCTCCCTTAGGGAGGACGTCGTGCTCCCATGGCTCTCGGTGCGGGTCAAGACGTATGGCGACACGAAGGTCACCTTTATGGTGGCCGCCTGACGGGCAGGGAAGGAGGGGTACATGCCGAGCAACGTGACCGCGATCGTCCCGGGGACCTTCGACCCCGTCACCGTCGGACACATCGACATCGTCAGGCGGGGCGCCTGCAAGTTCGGACGCGTGGTGGTCGGCCTTGTTGAGACCCCGCTGCGCAAGAGCCACCTGTTCGACGCCGACGAGCGTGAGTACTTCCTCCGTGAGGCGCTCCAGGACATCCCGAACGTCGAGGTCGACCGCTTCAACTGTCTCGTCGTCGAGTTCGCTCGGCGCTGGGAGGCACATGTCATCCTCAAAGGCCTGCGCGCCATCTCGGACTTCGAGTACGAGTTCGCCATGGCGCAACTCAATAGGAAGCTGGCCCCGGACATCGAAACCGTGTTCATGATGGCTTCGCCCGAGCACAGCTTCCTCAGCTCGAGCGGCGTGAAAGAGATCGCCGCCTTCGGCGGCCCGGTCGACGACCTGGTGCCGACGGTCGTGGCGCGGCGCCTGCGGGAGCTCTACCCCCCGCGCGCGTAGGCTCCCCAAGGAGGGTTGCTGACGATGGACGTCCTCGTTCTCATCGACAAGCTCGACGACTTGATCCATAACGCCCGGTCGGTGCCTCTGACCGACAGCGTGATGATCGACCGCGAGGAGATCTACGACATCCTCGACCAGATGCGGTCGACGATCCCCGAAGAGATCAAGCAGGCGCGCTGGATAGTCAAGGAGCGTCAGGAGATGCTCACCGAGGCGAAGCAGGAGGCGGAACGCCTGCTCGCCGAGGCGCAAGCGCGGGCCGAGAGCCTCGCCTCCGAGAGCGAGGTGGTGCGTCTTGCCGAGAAGAACGCCCAGCAGATCATGGAAGACGCCCGCGACGCCGAGCGCGAGATGCGCCTGAGCGCCGAGGACTATGCCGACAGCGTGCTCGCCAACCTCGAGACGAACCTCGAGAAGTTCCTCGCCGCCGTGCGCCGCGGCCGTGAGCGTCTGCAGGCTCCCGGCGGCGACGAGAGCCTGCAGCCGTAAGGGGCGCGCGTCCGTCGCCGCTCCGGACCGGGAGACACGACCGTGCGTCGTTTCGACCTGCGTTCCCTACGTTTTCCCGACGAGGACGAGACTTGGCGCAGCGTCCCCGTCGAGGTGGCGCCCTTCGTGTTCGGCGGGCTCGAGTACGTCGTGCCCGGCGGCGTCGTCGAGCTCGAGCTGCACGCCGCCCGGGTCGGCGACCGTCTCACCCTCACGGCGAGTCTCGCCACCGAGCTCGACGGCCCCTGCCAGCGCTGCCTCGAGGCCGCGCGTGTCCACGTCGTGGCGCGCGGCCTCGATTCGGTCTTGCGCGGCGATTCAGAGGTCGGCGACGAGGACGGCGGCGACGTCTACACGAGCGCTTACTCCGTCGACGTCGAGCGCTGGGCGCGCGACCTGATCGCCGCCGCGCTGCCTGTCCAGCTCCTCTGCCGCGACGACTGCGCCGGGCTCTGCCCGGTGTGCGGCGCCGACCTCAACGCCGAACCGGGCCATCGGCACGACAGTGTCGGGAGCGAGGACGAGCGAGCGGGCGGCGACGCGGGCAGTGCGCGCGGGGGCGGCGGCGAGGGCGAGGGCGCCTGAGGCGCCCGAGGCGCGCCGCCGCCCAGACAGCAGCCGTCCTCGCGCGCGCCGCCGCCCCCGCCGCTGCCCGGGACGCGCGCCGCCGCGCACCTGTGCTAGAGTACGGCTCCGGTCGAACCGAGGAGAACTCGCATGCCCGTCCCCAAGAAGAAGACCTCGCAGGCGAAGCGCGACATGCGCCGGTCTCAACACAAACTGAGCGTCGAGACGGCGAGCATCTGCCCGCAGTGCAAGAGCCCCAAGCTGCCGCATCGCGCCTGCCCGAAGTGCGGCACCTACAAGGGCCGCGAGGTCATCGTCCTCGAAGCGGAGTGACCCTTCGGGCGGTGAGCGGTGCTCACGTCTCTGTACATCGCCTCCACCCAGGGGAGCGGCGGTAAGACGACCATCGCCGTCGGCCTTTGCCTGGCGCTGCGTGGCCGGGGCTACAAGGTCGGCTACTTCAAACCGGTCGGCACCCTGGCCGCGCCCAGCGGCGGCACGGTCCTCGACGAGGACGCCGCGTTCGTCGCCGGGCTCCTGGGGCTGACCGACGACCCGACGGACATCTGCCCGGTCGTCCTCGACGAGGAGGCCCTGCACGACGTCCTCTCGGGCTCCGAGGTCGACGCCATGGCGCGCGTCGAGGCGGCGTACGGGCGCATCGCCGCCGGCAAGGACATCGTGGTGTGCGAGGGTCTCGGCGAGATCTGGCAGGGACGCTTCCTGCGCACCAGCGGCGCCGACGTCGTCCGGCGCCTCGATCTTGCTACGCTGCTCGTGGGCAAGTTCGCCGGGGCGCGCCTCCTGGACGACATCATCTACGTGAAGGACGCCCTCAAGGAGCACCTGCTGGGGGTCCTCTTCAACATGGTGCCCGAGACGCGCCTCAAGGTCGTGCGCCACGAGTACACCGCCTTCCTCGAGAAGCACGGCGTGCCCAGTTACGGCGTCCTTCCGTCGAACACGCGTCTGGCGGCCGTCTCCGTGGACGAGATCGTCGAGGCGCTCAGCGGCGCGTACGTTTGCGGCGAGGAGCACGGCCAGCGACTGGTCGAGACGTACCTCATCGGCGCCATGAGCCCCGAGCACGCCCTGCGCTACTTCCAGCTCACGCCCAACAAGGTCGTGATCGTGGGCGGCGACCGCGCCGAGATCGTCCTCACGGCGCTCGACACGCCGACGACGGCCGTCGTGCTCACCGGCGACTTCGTGCCCAGTCCGGCGGTGTTGGAGCGCGCCGAAGAGGCGGGCGTGCCGCTCATCTCCGTCGAGTGCGACACGGTCACGGCGGCCGACGGTCTGCGTCGTCTCTTCGGCCGGCTGCGCGTGAAGGAGCCGGCCAAGATCGACCTGATCGTCGGCCTGATCGACGAGTGCGTCGATCTCGACCGCCTGATCGCCGACCTGTCCTGAGGCCCGGCTGCGTCGTGAACCGAACGGCATCCGGGCGGTACGTCTCGCCGCACGAGGTCACGGCTGCCTGGAGCGCCGGTCCGTCCGACCGGACCGTGCGCGTGGCCCTCGACGCCATGGGCGGCGACCACGCGCCGGACGAGGTCGTGAAGGGCGCGCTGCGGGCGGCGGGCGAACGCCTCGAGGTGGTGCTGGTCGGGGACGAGGCGCGCGTGGGGCGGCTCCTGCCGCCGGACGCGCGCCACATCGAGCTCGTCCACGCCCCCGACGTCGTCAGCTTCCACGACGAGCCGGTGGCGGCGGCGCGCAAGAAGACCGACTCGTCGCTCGTCGTGGGCATGAAGCTCGTCCGCGAGGGAAGGGCCGACGCGTTCGTGAGCGCCGGCAACACCGGTGCGGTCGTCGCCGCCAGCCTGTTGTATGTGCACCGCATCCGCGGCGTGCAGCGGCCGGCCATCTGTTCCATCATGCCGGCCGTGCCCTCGCCGCTCGCCATGCTCGACATCGGCGCCAACGCCGAGTGCCGCCCCGAACATCTGCGCCAGTTCGCCGTCATGGGCCAGGCCTTCGCCCGCGAGGTCATGGGCATCGCCGAGCCGCAGGTCGGTCTGCTCTCGATCGGCGAGGAGGAGTCGAAGGGCACGGCGAACGTCATCGAGGCCCACCGGCTCATGGCCGCCGACCCGCGCCTCCACTTCTACGGCAACGTCGAGGGCCGCGACGTCATGAGGCGCGCCGTCGACGTCGTCGTCACCGACGGCTTCACCGGCAACGTCACCCTCAAGACCATCGAGGGCACGGCCAAGGCGGTCCTCATGGCCGTGCGCAACGCTGTCGACGCGAACCCGGTGACGAAGATCGGCGGCCTCCTCCTGCGCTCCGAGCTCTACCGCATCCGCGACGCCCTCGACCCCGAGGAGTACGGCGGCGCCTTCCTCGTCGGCATGCAGGCGCCGGTGATCATCGCCCACGGCAGCTCGGGCGCCCGGGGGATCGCCAACGCCGTGCGTCAGGGCGCCCGGGGTGTGGCCAGCGACCTCTTGCCGACGATCGCCCGCGAGCTCGGCGCCGAGACGGTTTCTCCGCCGGCGACCATTCTGTAGACTGCGAAAAAACCACCGGGAGGTCACTGCATGACGCGGGAAGAGGTGTTCGCGCAGGTCAAGGCCATCCTCGTCGATACCCTGAGTGTCGACGACGACAAGGTGACGGAGGCGGCGCGCTTCCAGGAGGATCTCGAGACCGACTCCCTCGACCTCGTCGAGCTTGTGATGACGATGGAAGAGAAGTTCGGCATCAAGATCAGCGACGAAGAGGCCGCCGAGATCAAGACCGTCGGCGACGCCGTCGACTTCGTCCTCAAGGTCGCGGGCTGAGGCATGGGTCCGGCCCCCGCCTGACGACACCCGCGACGGATGAGACGGCGAGGGGAGGCCCCCCGTCGAGGGGGGCCTCCCCTCGCCGCCCGAGTGAGCAGATGGGCGACCGTATACTGAGCCTCGCCGACCATCTCGACGAGGCGACGCTTCACCAGGTCTTCACGCACTCGTCGTTGACCGTGGAGCGCAGCCGCTCCTACGAGCGGCTCGAGTTCCTCGGCGACAGCGTGCTAAGCCTGTGCATCACCACCGAGCTGTACCGGCGCTTCCCGGGCTACGACGAGGGTCATCTGGCGCGGCTGCGCGCCTACATCGTCAGCCGGGCCACTTGTGCCAAGGTAGCCACGAGACTCGGGCTCGGGACGATGCTGCGCGAGCTCGCCGGCCGCGGCCACGACGACGGTGAGGTGGCCGCCCTCATGGTCAACCAGAACGTCCTTGCCGACCTCACCGAGGCTCTCATCGGCGCCCTCTACGTCAGCTTCGGCTTCGAGGCCGTGCGCCCGGCGGTGGTCGAGGCGTTCAGCGAGCACATCGACTTCGCCGAGAGCAGCTACGTCGACCACAAGACCGAGTTGCAGGAGGGCCTGGCCAAGAGCGGCAAGAGCGTGTCCTACCGCGTGGTGGACGTGATCGGGCCGCCGCACGACCGCCGTTTCGAGATCGAGGCGGCGGTCGACGGCGAGGTCGTCGGGCACGGCGTCGGGCGCAGCAAGAAACGCGCCGAGCAGGAGGCCGCCGAGGAGGCGCTGCGCGAGTTGCAGGCGCGCGCCCGGCGCAAGGCGCGGCGCGCGCGCCTGCGCAAACGGCGCAAGCCCGCTCAGCCGGACGCGACGCCCGGGGACGAGTCGGCCGGAGAGGGCGCGTCGCGAGACTGCGGCGAGGGCGCGCCGCACCATGGCGAGCGACCGACGGAGGCCGTCCGGACGGAGGCCGGCTGAGGGTGTACCTCAAGCGTCTGCGCGTCCGCGGCTTCAAGTCGTTCCCGAAGCAGACCGAGCTCGTCTTCGAGCCCGGCGTGGCCGTGATCATCGGCCCCAACGGCAGCGGCAAGAGCAACCTCGTCGACGCCGTGGTCTGGGCCCTCGGCGAGCAGAGCCCGAGCACCGTGCGCGGGGCGACGATGCAGGACGTCATCTTCGCCGGCAGCGACGGGCGCCGGGCCAGCGCCGCGGCCGAGGTCGAGCTCGTGTTCGACAACGGCGACGGCGCCCTGCCCCTGCCGGCGGACGAGGTCAGCATCATGCGCCGCGTCGGCCGCGACGGCGGTTCGCACTACTTCATCAACCATTCGCCCTGCCGCCTGACCGACGTGGTCGAGCTCATGGCGGGCGTCGGGCTCGGGCGCGAGCTGCACTCGATCATCGGTCAGGGGCGCGTCGAGGCGTTCCTCGCCGGCAAGCCAGAGGACCGTCGCGACCAGATCGAGGAGGCTGCCGGCCTCGGCGCCTACAAGCGGCGCCGCGAGCGGGCCGAGCTCAAGCTCCGCGAGGTCCGGCGCAACGTGGAGCGCGTCGAGCTCCTCGAACGCGAGGTCGGTGGCCAGTTGGCGCCGCTGCGACGCCAGGCGAGCGCCGCCGAGCAGATGCGGGCTGTCGAGGCGGAGATCGCCGCCGTGCGCGGACGCCTCCTTGCCGGCGAGCTGGCGACCCTCGAGGCCCAGCTTGCCGAGCGGCGCGCGGAGGTGGTCGCGATCGACGCCGAGCGGGCGCGCTGCGACGAGGGGCTCGCTGAGCTGGCCACGCGGCGCGCTGCCGAAGAGGAGCGCTTCGCGCGCCGCCTCGCGGACCGCGAGCGGCGGGCGCGGCGACACCTCAGGGCGCGCGCCCTCGACGGCCGTCTGGAGAGTGTCGCCCGCCTCACGGCGCAGCGCCTGCGCCTGCTCGACGAAGTCGCGCGGGCCGCCGCCGCCGAGCGTGAGCGGCTGGTCGCCGAGCTGACGGCAGGTGCGGAAGTGACCTCCGCCGACGTCGCGGACGAGGCCCGGCTGGCAGCGGACCTCGCGGCCGCCGAGGCGGTCCATGCGTCCGCCACGGCTCAGCTCGAGGGGGCGCGCGCTGCGCTCGCCGAGCGGCGCGCCGCGGCGGCGCGCCTCACCGGCGAGCGCGAGAACGCGCTCGCCGGGTCGGCGCGCCTGGAGCGCCGGCTCCGCGCCCTGGACGGGGAGCAGGAGCGCCTGCGGCGCCGACTCACCGCCCTCGAGCGCGAGGCCGACGAGAAGTCGGCGACGCGCGCCGAGGCCGAGCGCGCGGAGGTCGAAGCGCGCGCCGCGTTACAGGGAGCCGAGGCCCGGGCGGCGGCGTCGGCCGCTGCGGCGGCGGCGGCCGACGCCGCCCTGAACGAGGCCGCCGAGGAACGGCACGCTGCGGCCGGTGAGTTCGCCGCCGCCGAGGCAGAGCTGCGTCACCTGGAGGCGTCGCTCCGCGACCTCGAGGACGTCGCCGGCGACGTCCTCGAGGTCGCGGAGACGTTCCCGGGCGCGGTCGCGCTGACGGCGGCGCTGGCTTGCGAGCCGGGCTATGAGCGCGCCCTTGCGGCGGCGCTGTCGCAGGTGTCGGGCGCCCTCGCGGTGCCGTCTGACGTGGACCAGTGGTCGTTGTTGGACGCGCTGAAACAGGCGGGGATCGGCCTCGTGCGCCTGATCGTCGCGCCGCGTCGCCGGCATGCGCCGACGGCGTTCCCGGGCGCGGCGCCGCTGCTCGACAAGGTGAGTGTGGGGGAGCATGACGAACTCGCGGCGGCACTCTCTGACGTCGTCATCGTCGATGACCTGCGCGCGGTGCCCGACGGCTTCCCGGGGCTCGCTGTCACGCGGGAGGGCGAGTTCTACCGGCCGTCCGCGGGGCAGTTGGGTCTCGCCGCGGGACTGCCGGCGGGGCTGCTCCTCGAACGCCGCGCCGCCCTCGAGGGGCTGCGCCAACGGCTTGACGCTGTGCGCGCCCGTGAGGCGCGCGGCGTGGCCGCCCTGAGCAAGGCCCAACGGGGACGCGAGGAGGCGGTGGCGGCGCGCCGTGCCGCGGAGCAGGACGAGCGCGCAGCGCGCATCGCCGCTGAGGCGGCTGAACGGGAGCTGGCGACGCTCACGTCGCGTCTGCGCGACATCGAGGCGACGCGCGACCAGTCTCGTCGGGCGTCCGAGGCGCTGGCCGCCGAGGCCGCCGAGGCGCAGGCGGCTAAGGAAGAGGCCGACCAGGCGGCTGCGGCCGCCCTCGCCGCCGGCGAGCGCCTCAAGCCCGAGCTCGCCGCGGCCGAGGCGGCGGTGGCCGCCGCCGAGAGCGAGTACTCGACGTCGCTGGCGGCCGTCACGCGCTGCCGGGTCGAGCTCGAGGAACGTCGTGCGGTGCTTGCGCGGGCGGCCGAGGAGCAGCGTCGGGCGCGCGAGCGGGCCGCAGCCGCGCGCACTCGCCTCGCCGAGCTGGAGGCACGCCTGACGTCGTTGCCGGTCGTCCGCGAGGCCTGCGCAGCCCTCGTCGAGCGCCTCACGGCGCTGCGCGAGCGCGCCGCGGCTCTCGTCGCCGGCCTCGAGGACGGCGACGAGGACGCCGACGTCCCCGGACGGGGCGAGCTGCAGGCGCTGGCCGTGCGCGAGGCGGAGCTGCGCCAGGCGCTCGACCGCGCCGGCGAGCGCCGCGGCGAGGCACAGCTCGGCCTCGCGCGCCTCGAGGACCGCCGTCACGAGCTCGCCGCTGAGCTGGACGCGGTCTCGGAGGCGCTCGAGCAGGCGGCGTTCGCGCCGCCGGCGGACGAGGACGAGGCGGCGGAGCTGCGCCGCGAGCTCGAGCGCCTCGAACGCCGTCGCGAGCGCATCGGACCAGTGAACCCCCTGGCCGAGGCCGAGTGCGCCGAGCTCGGGGAGCGCGCCGCCTTTCTGCGCGATCAGCGCCGCGACCTCGAGAAGTCGGTCGCGGACCTCGAGGCGCTGATCGCCGAGTTGACGGCGCGCATAGACGCCGAGTTCGCCGAGACCTTCGCCGCCGTGCAAGAGCACTTCGCCCACATGGTCGAAGTGCTCTTTCCCGGCGGCCGCGGTCGCCTGCTGCTGCAGGAGCCGGTGTCGGAGGACGAGCCCGGCGGCGTCGTCGTCGAGGTGAAGCCGGCGCGCAAGCTGGGCAAGAAGCTGCAACTGCTCTCCGGTGGCGAGCGTGCGCTGGTGGCGATCGCCTTTCTCATGGCCCTCGTCCTCGCGCGCCCTTGCCCCTTCTACATCCTCGACGAGATCGAGGCGGCCCTCGACGACATCAACATCGCCCGCCTCGTCAAGCTCCTGCGCGCCTACCGCGAACGCACGCAGTTCATCATCATCACCCACCAGAAGCGGACGATGGAGGCCGCCGACGTGCTGTACGGCGTGACCATGGGCCCCGATGGAGGGTCCGCCGTCGTCAGTGCGCGCATGGCCGAAGAGGAGATCGAGCGCGAGGAGCGCGGGCAGGGGAAGAGCTGAAAACCCGCGAGGAGCGCGGGCAGAAGAAGAGCTGAGCGCGCCGCGAAGGACGGGCTGAGCACGTCGGTCGGGCGTGCCGCGGGGTCGTGTCGGCAGCCTGTCTGCCACGGTCGATGGGGACGAACGGCCGGCGTCGAGGGCGAAGCGGCGGCGAAGACGACGAAGGGCTGGACCAGATGGAATGGCACGAAGTGTTCAAGGGCGTGGCCGAGGCCGATGTGCCGCCGGCGGTCCTCGAGGAAGAACGGGAGGAGCGCAAGAGCCTCTTCCGTCGCTTGCGCCGTAACCTCGGCAAGGCGCGTCACGCCGTGCGCGACGGCCTCAGGAGCGCCCTGTACGTGGGCGTCGACCGCCGTCTGTTCGAGCAGGTCGAGGAGACGCTGATCGCCGCCGACGTGGGCGTCGACGGCACGATCAAGATCGTCGACGAGCTCGAGCGCCGCTGCACGGCGAAGAAGATCGAGTCCCGCGAGCCGTTCCTGGAAGAGCTCGCCACGGTCGTCGCACAGACGCTGGCGCCCGACGACCCCGACGAGCAGCGCATCGACGTGAGCGCCGACCCGAGCGTGATCCTCGTCGTCGGCGTCAACGGGACCGGCAAGACGACCACCATCGGCAAGCTCGCCCACCGGCTGAAGCAGCTCGGGAAGACGCCGCTCGTCGTCGCCGCCGACACCTTCCGTGCCGCCGCCGTCGAGCAGCTCGCGGAATGGGCCGGCCGCGTGGGCTGCGAGATCGTCAAGCAGGACGAGGGGAGCGACCCGGCGGCGGTCGTCTACGACGGCCTCGCCGCGGCGCGCTCCCGGGGAGCCGACGTCGTCATCATCGACACCGCCGGGCGCCTGCACACGCAGGTCAACCTGATGCGCGAGCTCGAGAAGGTGCGCCGGGTCATCGAACGACAGATGCCCGGCGCCCCGCACGAGACCCTGCTCGTACTCGACGCCACGACGGGCCAGAACGGCCTTCGCCAGGCGCAGGAGTTCAAGCAGGCCGTGGATGTGACGGGGATCGTCCTCACCAAGCTCGACGGCACGGCCAAGGGCGGCATCGTCGTCGCCATCCGCGAGACGCTCGGCATCCCCATCAAGCTCATCGGCGTGGGCGAGAAGCTCGAGGACCTGCGCCCCTTCGAGCCCGAGGCGTTCGCGCGGGCGATCTTCGGCGACGGCGAGGAGGAGGGCGACTGAAGGTCGCCCTCCTCCTCGCCCACGACTGTCTTGTTGACGTACGAACACGGGGATAGTGGGCATATACTCGCAATGGTCGGTCGTTGCCTGGAGTCGGAAGGGGGGCGCCCGTGTCGTAGAGTCAGTTCCGCATGATCCCACAGGGGGCTGCGCGCGATCGGACCACGCCTGGTCCGTCAGGGACGTCGGCGCGGGTCGCGGCCCGGCATAGACCAGGGAGAGCGGCCCGCACGACGTAGGGCCCGATGCGTGCACGGTCCTGGGCCGAGACGGAAGACGTCTCGGCTGAGAGGAGACACGATGGAGAAAGAGATCTACGCCACCATCATGGCCCTGGCGTCCAGGCCCGAGCATTCCACCAGCGACCGCATCGAAGCGCTGACCAAAGGTCACGGCATGCTGTCGCTCGCGGCGGCCGGGGCGGCCAACGCGATCACCGACGAGATCCTTCGCGGGCGGGACACCAGGATCTCCGATGCGAACCTCGCCGAGCTCTCTCTCGACTACGTGGTGGAGGTCGGCGTGAAGGCGGCCAAGGAGGCGGGCGCCGACGGCGCCAACGCCGCCCTGATCGCGGCGGCGCTGCTGCTGATCGCCGGCACCGATTCCCGGGCCGGCGTGCCGGCCGGGAACCGCAAGCTTGGGGCGATGGCGCGGATCAAGGCCGGGGCGGACCGGGCGGGGGTCGCTGCCATCCCGACCTCGAAGCTCACCAACAAGCTCTCCGGCTTCGCCGCCGTGCAGGCGCTGTACCAGGCCATGGAGCGTGGTGAAGTCGTGCGCATCGACGGCGGCGATGTCCCGGCGTTCGTCGCCGGCGGCGCGCCGATGGGTCATAGCGTGCTCGGCGAGGACATGGTGTATGTCGACCTGTGCACGAAAGGCACGAAGATCGCCGTCGACGCGATGCTGAAGGCGTATCGCGGGGCGGGCATCTGCCCAAGTCCCATCCAATGCGCGATGTTGGGTGCTGCGGCGGTCCTCGAGGTCGTCAATCCCGACGGCATGATCGGTCCGGAGTACGGCGCCTTCTTCGTGCACGGCACCGGCTACCTGGCGGGCAAGGGTGCGGCCGAGGCGGCCGGCCTGCCGGAGAAGTTGCACCTCAGGGGCACGAACAAGGAGTACGACACCGCCAGTCTGATAGGCGGACTGGGCATGATCCTCAAGGACGTGGGGGCTCCTTCGGTCATCGGCATGATGACCCTCAACGAGATCCTCGCCGCGTTCGCCGAGGCGCCGATGATCGGCGCCGGTTTCAGCGGAGGTCCCGTCAATCCGCCACTCGCCCACCTCGTGAGCGACTTCGTCGTGGCGATGAACCTGCTCATCGCGAACCAGGGGGATGTGGCCGCCTCCGCCGACGCTCTGCGCGAAGTCAAGCTCACGCAGTGGATCGACCCCGAGATCGCGGCGTTCTCGATCAACACGGTCGCCCGCAAGGCCGAGCAGGTGCGCCGCGGCCCTGTCACGGCGACGGTCATCACCGCCACCGACGGGATCCGCGCCAACGCTCTGCGCTGGCGGGCGCAGTACGCGTGGGACGAGCTCAGCGCAGGCAAGTCACTGGAGGAGGTCTGTGGCGCTCTCGACGCGCGTCGCAAGGCGAAAGTGGAGGCCAATGCCGGGAAGGTGATGAGCGCCTTCTTCGGCAAGGACATCACGATCGCGTTCTCCAAGCTCCAGGGGGGCGCGCGGCGCGCGGATGCGTTCGCCCGGAACTACTGGGGCTTCGACTCCGACATCGACGCGGTCGTGACGGTCGACGGTCAGGAGTTCCGCTTCGAGGGCCTGACGCAGAACGTGATCCCTGACGCCGTCCTGAACAAGAAGTCGGAGCTCTCCCTGCCGATCACCGTCGCCGCGGCGATCTCCCAGGAGCTCATGTACATCGGCTGCTGCACGATCGACGCCGTGGTGCCTGGCGTGCTGGCCGCGACGATGGGCAAGTACTCGGTGAAGGACGCCGGTTCGGTCGCCGAGAAGGGCGCTCGTATCACGGCGGCGATCCCCGGCGTCAAGGGGACGGTGCGCGAGGTGGCGGCGCTCGCCCAGCGCATCATGCAGGACCTCGGGGACTGAGGAACGAGGGTCCGGTCCGCGAGGGTCGGATCAACGCCGGCGCGCCGCTCCCGCGGCCGGCGGGCACACGGCTGTGCCGTGGTGCCCGCCGGCCGCGGGACGAGCGGCGCGCCGGTGGCCCTACGCCGCGGGAGGCGCGCCGTGCTGCTGCTGACCCAGATCGACGACCGTTCCGGAGAGGTGCTCGGGCATGCGCTCGAGGAGCTCACGGCGTTGGGTGTGCACAACGTGCAGTTGCTGACCTCGCACACCAAGAAGGGGCGCCCCGGGATGGTGCTGCTGGTCGACCTGGAGCCTGAGCTCGAACGGGCGGTCGCCGTCTATCTGGCCGCCGAGCTCGGCGCGTGGGGCTATCACGTCGTCGCCGCCGAGCACCGGCACTTCGATGTCGAGGCCCGTGAGCGCGCCGTGACCGTCGTCTGCGGCGCGCGCCGCGCGACGTTCACGATGACGGTCAAATTCTTCAGCCTCGAGGGGAAGCTGCTGCGCGTGAAGGTCGAGCGGGCGGACGTCGAAGCCGTGCAGGCCTTCATCCGCGAAGGTGAGGACGTCTGCGCGAGCGAGACGGTGCGCGCTCTGCTCGAGCACGAGCTGCGGACCCGACCGGAGGCGACCGCGGTCGAGGTCAGACTGTCGTAGAGTGTCGGCGGAAGGACGATGACGGGTGATGGGCGCCAGATCTGACACGAG
>JAKPOQ010000037.1 GCA_029547745.1 Actinomycetes bacterium | reverse complement strand
GGAAACGAGCTCGTCCCGCTCGTCGTCGTGGGCGAGCGGGCGGCATACCTGCACTCCGGTATGCCGCGCGTCGGCTCGGCGCGCGACGTGCTCGCGGACGCCGCCCGGCTGGAGGCCGACGAACACCCCCGATGGGCGGTGGCGAGCGCCGCGACGAGTCTGCGCGCGCTGGTGGATGCCGGTGTCGGCCCGGCTCGCAGCTGGGACCTCGCGGAGGGGCACCGCATCCTGCACGGTGGGTGGGCAGCGGGCCCGGGGCTGGTCCACGCCGTCCTGCGCGGTCTGGCTCCCGAGGGCATCCCACAGGCGCGCGAGGCGGACCTGTTCGATCTCGCGATCGACCCGCTGGCCGATGAGCACCCCGACGATCCGATCGGCCCCGACGGCTACCTGCGGGCAGATGCCTTCACCCCGGCCTGGGCCGACCGCGACGCGCGCCTGCTCGCGCTGGCCGCCTTCGTGGGCGACCTCGCCGGCATCCAACGCGAGCGCCTCGGCGCGGTCGGCGCGCGGGCGGTGGCGACGGCATACTCCGAATCGGCGGCGGCCGTGCTGTGTCTGGAGTTGGAGCGCGACGGCCTGCCGATCGACCGGCTGCGGGCCGAGGCGCTGGTCGCCGCTGCGGCCGGGGCACGCCCGACGTCGGAGGCCGATGCCGCGCGAATCCGCGGCGAGCGCGACGCGCTCGTCCTCCGCCACGCTCCGGGACGCCGGGCCGACCTGCGCAACCCGGCCCAGGTCAAGGACCTCCTCGCCGCGGCCGGAGTCGAGGTCGCGACCACCCGCAAGTGGGTGCTGGAGCCCTACCGCGCGACCCATCCGATCGTGGCCGCGCTCCTGGAATGGCGCAAGGACGAGCGGATCGCCACGACCTACGGCTATCGCTGGCTCGACGAGCAGGTGGGGCCTGACGACCGGCTGCGCGGCGCGTGGACGGCGAGCGACGGCGCGGCGGGGCGGATGACCGCCTCGGCCGGGCTACACAACCTGCCGGTGCCGTTGCGGCCCGCTGTCGCCGCGGAGCCTGGCTTCGTCTTCGTGCGAGCCGATCTGGGTCAGATCGAGCCGCGCGTGCTCGCGGCGGTGTCGGGCGACGCCGCGTTCGCCGAAGCGACGCTCGCCGACGACCTCTACGCGCCCGTCGCGGCGAAACTGCGGGTCGAGCGGTCAGTCGCCAAGATCGCGGTGCTCGCCGCGATGTACGGCCAGCGCTCAGGTGCCGCGGGTGAGGCCCTGCGTGACCTGCAGCGCGCCTATCCGGTCGCGATGGGGTTGCTCGATGAGGCGTATGCCG
>JAKPOQ010000169.1 GCA_029547745.1 Actinomycetes bacterium | reverse complement strand
GAGGACGACTTCCGTCGCCTGACGCTCGGCTACCTCGAGCGTGCCCACGCCGACGGCGTCCGTCACGCCGAGGTGTTCTTCGACCCGCAGAGCCATACGGCCCGGGGCGTGCCGTTCGGCGTCGTGATCGAGGGCATCGCGGAGGGCCTCGCCGAGGGCGAGGAGCTGTACGGCATCAGCACGCGGTCGATCATGTGCTTCCTCCGTGACCTGGGCAGTGAAGCGGCGGAGAGGACGTTGGACGAGGCGCTCGCGTATCGTGACTGGATCGACGGTGTCGGTCTGGATTCGGCCGAGCGTGGCCACCCTCCCGGCGCGTTCGCGGACGTCTTCGCCCGGGCACGTGGCGAGGGCCTTGTCGGCGTGGCCCACGCCGGCGAAGAGGGTCCGGCGGCGTACGTCCGCGAAGCGCTCGACACCCTGCGGGTGCGGCGCATCGACCACGGCGTAGCGGCCGTCGACGACCCGGAACTGGTCGAGCGCCTGCGTCGCGAGCGCGTGCCGCTGACCATGTGCCCGCTCTCCAATCTCAAGCTCGGCGTCGTCCGCCGGCTCGAGGACCATCCGCTCAAGACGTTGCTGCACGCGGGGGTGCTCGTGACCGTCAACTCGGACGATCCCGCATACTTCGGCGGCTACCTCGTCGACAACCTGGTCGCCGTACGGCGCGCTCTTGGTCTGCGGCGACGTGACTTGGTGCGCCTGGCGAAGAACTCGTTCGAGGCGGCGCTGCTCGACGACGTCGAGCGCAGCCGCCTGATCGCTGAGGTCGACGAGTTCGCCGCGCGCCGCGACGTCGCGGCGTAGGGGAGGCGTGCGGCGGACGAGGCGGGGGTCGCGGCGCAGGGGAGGCGCGCGGCGGACGAGGTGGGGGTCGCGGCGTAGGGGAGGCGCGGGTCGCGGCGCACGAGAGGCGCGCGGCGCGCAGGTCCGGTCGGCGCGCGCCACGAGCGTGGCGTATGCTTTCCGCCGCATGGCTTCGCGCGGCCCCCACGACGTGGCGCTCATCGGTGCCGACTTCGGTAAAGTGACGACGTCGCTCGCCTGGGCTGTCGTCGGCGCCGACGGCAGTATCGGCGCGCCGCGGACGCGCAGCGTCCGGCATCGCGGTGACCCGCTGCGGCCGTTCCTCGAACTGTATCGAGAGATCGGGGCCGGCCGCGTGGCCGGCGTCGCCGCCACGGGCGCCTTCGGCGACCGTCTCGGCGCGCCGGTCAGGGCCGGCCTGCCCGACGAGGTGGCCCAGGAGCGCGCCGCGACGGCGCTGCTTGGCGACGGGCCCTTCAACGTCGTCCGCGTCGGCGGCAGCGGATACTCTGTTCTCACCCGCGATGCCCGCGGCGTCGTCTCGTTCCAGGCCAACGAGCGCTGCTCGGCCGGCACCGGTGAGACGGTGGAAGGCCTCTGCAATCGGCTGGGGCGGGACCTGGACGAGGCCGTGCGGCTGGCCGAGGCCAGCTCCGACGGCCTCGTCGTCACCAGCCGCTGCGCGGTCTTCGCCAAGAGCGAGCTCACGCACTACGCCAACGAGGGCGAGGACCACGGCCGCCTCTTCCGGGGCCTCTTCGAGGGCGTCGCCCGCAACGTCCATGCCCTGTACGACCGCGTCAAGGTCGACGGTCCGGTGCTCCTGGTCGGGCACGGCGCCATCATCCGCCCTCTGGCTCGCCACTTCGAGGAACTTGCCGGCGTCGCCGTGACGGTGCCCGAGGAAGCCGGCGTGTTCGAGGCGTTGGGGGCGCTGTACGACGTCGCCGCGCAGATGGACGGGCGCGCACCCGGCGGCGCGGCGGAGGCGGGCGGCGCGCCGGCGCAAGCGGCGCGCGCCGCCTGGCCCGCCGACCCCGCCGCCCTCGTGCTTCCCTCGCGCCGCACGGTGCGCGCCCTCGAGCCGGCGGTGCAGGGTCCCGGCTCGGTCGTCCACCTCGAGGGCGGGGCGCGCCCCGTCGACCCGTCCGCGCCGCTCGTCCTCGGTCTCGACCTGGGCTCGACCGGGTCGAAGGCGGCGCTCGTCACCCTTGACGGCGACGTCGCCGCCGGGGTCTACCGCCGCACCGACGGCAACCCCGTCGAAGCGGCGAAGGCGCTGGTCGCCGAGATCCGCGAGATGCTGCCCAACCCGGTCGTCGCCATCGGTCTCACCGGGTCGGGACGCGACGCGGCGGCGACGGTGGTGCGGGCCGCCTTCCCGGACCTCGGCCCGCGGCTCACGGTCGAGAACGAGATCGTCGCCCACGCGACGGCGGCGAAGCGCCTCGATCCCGACGGCGGTCGCAGCCTCTCGATCGTCGAGATCGGCGGTCAGGACGCCAAGTTCATCAACGTCCAGGACGGGCGCATCCTCGAGTCCGACATGAACCGCGTCTGCAGCGCCGGTACGGGCTCGTTCCTCGAGGAGCAGGCC
>JAKPOQ010000164.1 GCA_029547745.1 Actinomycetes bacterium | reverse complement strand
TTGAGTGTTCCCGCCAATCTTCTTATGGGATCCGTTGAGTGCCACTATTTTCATTTGTCCTCAGTCGTCTCCAATCGTAGGCGCCACCAGTTAGCGTCACTAGTCCCGTCAAGCAAGGCATCATCACATAACATGTGGGAGATGAGCGGCGAACGAAGTGAGTCCGCTCGATCTCCTGGTTAGCCCAACCGCTCCTTCAGGAATACCAGCGTCCGGTCCCATGCAAGCGCCGCCGCCTCCGGTTCGAAGGCATCGGCGCGATCCTGTTCGAAGAACCAATGGCCTGTGTTCGGATACGTATAGAAGACAGCTGTCTTCCCGGCTGTCGACGCCGCCCCAATACTGAACACTCCGCGCCGGTCGAAAACTGGACACTCTTGAGAGTGACGACCGACGTCGAACCCTTGCGCGGACAGACGCGCGAGGGGAGGAAGGGGTGTATCAGGTGCACGATTGGGCCAAGGTCAGGGAGCTCGTCCGTGCGGTCGTCCCCAAGAAGCGCATCGCCGAGCAGCTGGGCTGCAGTCGCACGACCGTCTACCGTCTGGCCGGCCTCGCCGAGCCGCCGTGCTACGAGCGCCGTCCGGCAGGCTCGCAGCTCGAGCCGTTCAGGGACGCGATCGCCGACATGCTCACCGAAGACGATGCGGCACCGGCCACGGTGATCCGCGAGCGCCTGCAGAAGCGCGGTTACGCCGGCGGCATCAGCATCCTCAAAGACTACCTGCGCGAACTGCGGCCGCTCTACCGCAGCCGCGACTGGCAGCGCACGGTCTACGTGCCCGGCGAGATCCTCCAGGCCGACTGGTGGGACACCGGCGTCGACGTGCCGGTCGGCAAGGGGGCTTCTCGCAGGGCTCACGGCTTCGTCACGACCCTGCCCTTCTCGGCCGCCCACGCCGTCGTCTTCACCCACTCGCAGACCACGGCCGACGCGGTGCCGGCGCTGCTCGGCTGCCTTACGCGCCTCGGCGGTGTGCCTGGCAAGCTCGTCATCGATCGCGACTCCTCGCTCGTGACCCGCGGCCGCCGTCCGCGACCGCTCGACGAGCTCGCCGCCCTGCTCGGGGCGCTCTCGATGGGCCACATCGTCCTGCCGCCGCGCGCGCCGCAGAGCAAGGGATCGGTGGAGCGCACCAACGGCTACCTCGAGACCTCGTTCCTGCCGCTGCGTTCCTTCTCAGGCCTCGCCGACCTGCAGGGCCAGCACGACGACTGGGCGGAGGGCGTCGCCTGGCCGCGCCATCTGCGCCGCCTCGGCGGCCGCGTGAGTGAGGCGCTCGCCGTGGAGCGCGCCGAGCTCGCTCCCCTGCCCGATCCCCTGCCTGCGGTCGACCGCCGCCTCGAGGTGCGCGCCTCCCGGGACGGCTTCGTGCGCGTCGCCGGCGTCGACTACTCGCTGCCACCGGGCTACGCCCTCAGGCGCCTGCAGGTGCGGCTCTCGCTGCGCGATCTCGCGATCTTCTGCGAGGGACGGCAGATCGCATACCATGAGCGCAGCTACGTGCCCTGCGACGTCGTGCGCGACGACGAGCACATGGCGGCGCTGGCAGCAGCCCAGGACGCCCGTCGGCGCCTGCGGAGCGGCGAGCCCGAGCTGCCCGCCGTCGACCTGGCCCGCTACGACGCCCTCGTGGGAGCGCCGCTATGAGCGGCAAGACGGCCTCCGAGGTCGCCTTCCTCTCGCGCGCCCTGAAGGCGCCGCGCATCCGCGAGCGGGCCGCGGTCCTGGCCGAGCGCGCCCGCGAGGGCTCCTGGAGCTACGAGGACTACCTGGCCGCCGTGCTCGGCGAGGAGGTCGCCGCCCGCGAGAGCCACGGCGGCGAGGCGCGCGTCAAGGCCGCCCGCTTCCCGGCGGTCAAGACGCTCGACGACTTCGACTTCGCCTTCGCTCGCGGCCTGAAGCGCGAGACCGTGCTGCACCTCGCCCAGCTCGACTTCCTCGAAGAGCACAAGAACGTCATCTTCCTGGGGCCGCCGGGCACCGGCAAGACGCATTGTGAGACTCTCTCTTGCGGTTCCCCACAAGAGGGATCGTGAGCGGAGCGGCCGCAGCGACCGCGGGCATGACCCGAAAGACTCATTGGCACGGCGTGCGTTCTTCTTCCGAGCAGCGTGAGCGTGGATGGCTGCTAGGGTGGCCGCGGCGACGGCGGGCATGACCCGAACGAGCCAGTGGCGCGCCGTTGCGTTGCCTTGGCGAAGGATATGTCTGCCCGACCGTCGCGCGGCCGGTCCCGCTGCGCACCGCACGTTGGCCTCATAGAAGCCCGTCCGCTCCTTCTCCGGAGCGTGACCCATCACAGTCGTGCCGCACGGGGCGCAGGGGACCGGTGAGATCGAGCATAGCGCGAATGAGGAGGCGGGATGGGCGTTCTGGAGGGCTTGGTCGACTACGTCATCGGCGTCGACACGCACCGCGACTCGCACACCGCAGCCGCGGTCGACGCCGGCGGCACTGTGTGTGAGGTCCTGACCGTGGCCTCGGACGCCTTCGGCGGCCGCAGGCTGCTCGCCTTCGCCGACCGGCATGCGTGCGGCCGGCGCCTCTGGGCGCTCGAGGGCTCGGGCAGCTACGGCGCCAACCTGGCGACCTTCCTGCTCGAGCGCGGCGAGTGGGTCGCCGAGATCGACCGCCCCAAGCGGCCGGCCCGGCGCGACGGCGCCAAAAGCGACGAGCTCGACGCCGTGCGCGCCGCGCGGGAGGCGCTCGCGCGGGACCACCTGGCGCAACCCCGCAGCCGCGGCGAGCGCGAGGCGCTGCGTGTGCTGCTCGCCGCGCGCGAGGGCGCCGTGCGCGCCCGGACGCAGGCCGTGGGTCTCCTGAAGGCGACCATCGTGAGCGCCCCGCAGGGCCTGCGTGACCAGCTGCGCGGCGGCGCCACCGAGACGCAGGTCACGCGCGCCGCTCGCCTGCGCACCTCCCCGGGCCAGAGCGCCGAGCACCGCGCCACCGTGTGCGCCCTGCGCGCCATCGCGAGGCGGGCCTTGGTCCTGGGGGCAGAGGCGGCCGACCACGAGACGCAGATCGAGCTGCTGGTCGCGCAGCTGGCGCCCACGCTGCTCTCCGAGCCCGGCGTCGGCGCGATCACCGCCGCGCGCATCCTCTGCTCGTGGTCGCACAAGGGCAGGATCCGCTCCGAGGCCGCCTTCGCCTCCCTGGCCGGGGTCGCGCCGATCCCCGCCTCCTCGGGGCAGGTGGTGCGCTACCGCCTCAACCGCGGCGGCGACCGGCAGCTGAACCGCGCCCTGCACACGATCGTGCTCTCACGCCTGGCCCACCACCCCGACACAAGAGCCTACGCAGCCAGGCGTACCGCCGAGGGCAGGAGCCCGCGCGAGATCAAACGCTGCCTGAAGCGCTACCTCGCCAGACACATCTTCCGGCTTCTGGAGGCCATGCCACAGAGCACTTGACAAGCATAGAAGCATCCTC
>JAKPOQ010000163.1 GCA_029547745.1 Actinomycetes bacterium | reverse complement strand
ACGGCATGCCGGCGACGGCCGCGTCGCTCGTCTACCTGACCGGCCTCATCCCGGGCGACGCGACCTGGTCGGTGATCGGCATCGGGCGCGCGCAGACGCCCATGGCGGCGCTGGCGATCGCCATGGGCGGGCACGCGCGCGTCGGCCTCGAGGACAACATCTACTATCGCAAGGGCGAGCTGGCGACGAGCAACGCCCAGCTCGTCGCGCGG
This sequence comes from Actinomycetes bacterium, assembly GCA_029547745.1. GTDB lineage: Bacteria > Actinomycetota > Thermoleophilia > UBA2241 > UBA2241 > UBA2241. The sequence goes on along the minus strand of JAKPOQ010000163.1, from coordinate 1,747 downwards.
GCCGTGCGCCTTGCCGATGAGCTGGGCCGCGAGGTCGCGACGCCGGCCGAGGCGCGGGAGATCCTGGGGCTTCGCCCTAGCGCCCGCTGACCCGGCTGTGCGCCGCAGGCGTCCGCACCTCCGACTAGAATAGGCGAGCGATGTACCCGGTCGAATAGGCGGGCGATGCACCCGGTCGAGGCGTACCTTGCGGAGCTGCGCGACATCCGGGCGTCGGGGGCGGCGGTCCCCGAGACGTCCGGGTACGGCGCGCTGGCCAACCTGGTCAACGAGGTCGGCGGCAAGCTCAGGCCCAAGGTCCGCTGTCTGATCAACCTGCAGAACAGTGGCGCCGGCATCCCCGACGGCGGGCTCTTCACGGCGAGCCAGTTCCCGAAGGGCGGCCGCGAGCCGCTCGAGGGCCAGCTTCCTCAGCGCGGGGTGATCGAGGTGAAACCGGTTCCCGAGGACGCGGCGGAAGTCGCCAGTCGCGCCCTGTCGGAAGACCCGGACGAACAGCTTCGTCGCTACCTCGAGAGATACCGTCAGGTGCTCGTGACGACCTACCGCGAGTTCGTCCTCGTCGGCTACGACGCCGATGGCGCGCCGCGACTGCTCGAGCAGCTCAGTCTGGGCGCGACCGAGGAGGAGTTCTGGGCGCTCGCCACGCATCCGGGCAGCGAAGCTGCCCGGCTGGCCGGCGAGCGCCTCACCGACTTCCTCAAGCGCGTGATGCTGCGTCAGGCGCCGATCGCCGCGCCCAAGGACCTCGCCTGGTTCCTCGCTTCCTATGCCCGCGAGGCGCGTGCCCGCGCCGAGCAGCGCGACCTGCCCAACTGGGCGACGACGCGCACGGCGCTCGAAGAGGCGCTCGGCATGACCTTCTCGGGCGAGAAGGGCGAGCACTTCTTCCGCTCGACCCTCGTCCAGACGCTCTTCTACGGTCTCTTCGCGGCGTGGGTCTTCTGGGCCGAACACCATCCGCCGGCCGACGCGCGCGCCCGCTTCCGCTGGCGCGAGGCGGCCGGCTACCTCCACATCCCCATCCTCCAGAAGCTCTTCTACGACTTCTCGCAGCCGGGTCCGCTGGGCATGGTGCACATCGACGAGGTCCTCGACTGGGCGGCCGAGGCCCTCAACCGCACCGACCGCGCCTCCTTCTTCAGCACCTTCGAGCAGAGTCACGCCGTGCAGTACTTCTACGAGCCCTTCCTCGAGGCGTTCGACCCCGAGCTGCGCAAGGAGCTCGGGGTCTGGTACACGCCCCCCGAGATCGTCCAGTACATGGTCGCCCGCGTCGACCAGGTCCTGCGTTCGGAGCTCGACATCCCCGACGGGCTCGCCGACCCGCGCGTGGTCGTCCTCGATCCGTGCTGCGGCACGGGGGCCTATCTGGTCGAGGTCCTGAACCGGATCGCCTCGACCCTGTCCGAGAAAGGCGGCGATGCCCTGGTCGCGCACGAGATCAAGCAGGCCGCCATGAGCCGCATCTTCGGCTTCGAGATCCTGCCGGCGCCGTTCGTCATCAGTCACCTGCAGATCGGCATGCTGCTGCACCGTCTCGGCGCGCCCTTCGCGGACGAGTCCGACGAGCGCGCCGGCGTCTTCCTCACCAACGCCCTCACGGGTTGGGAGCCGCCCCAGGAGCCCAAGCAGCACCTGCTCTTCCCCGAGATGGAGGAGGAGCGCGACAAGGCCCAGGCCGTGAAGCAGCACGCGCCGATCCTCGTGATCCTGGGAAACCCGCCGTACAACGGGTTCGCCGGCG
>JAKPOQ010000142.1 GCA_029547745.1 Actinomycetes bacterium | reverse complement strand
CCTGCGCGCAGGGCGGAGAGGATGCCTTCGTAGAGCCCGTTGTGGAGGGTCTCGACGGTCGCAGTCAGGCCTTGCGTCCAACTGACGTACGCCTTGACGCCGACGGAGTTCATCGCGGTCGCGCCGGGCATGCGCCATGTGGTGTTGAGAGGGTTGTAGTGGGCGCTGTTGTACCAGTGGCCGCCCTCGGCCATCTCCCAGGCGATGATCGCCGCCATGTTGTCGGTGGTCTGAGGCATGCCGAGGGCTCGGAGCAGGGCTTTGGCCCAGGTGACAGGCGTGTGACCGCCGGGCGGCGCCTTGAGCAGGGAAGGCGGCAGACCGGCGGCCAGAGCCTGTTGGAGCTGAACGGTGAGCTCTTCGAGGAGCGCCCGCCGCTGTTCGAGGGTCGCGGCGACCGCGGCGCGACGGTCGTCGATCTCGGATTCGATGTCGAGCGCCTGGGAGCGCTGGCGTTCGATCTCGGCGGCGAGTCTCTTGGCCGATCGCGTCATCAGCTCGAGCTTCGCCTCTTCCGCCTCGTCGTTCTCGGCGACGCGCTTCAGCAGACTAAGGGTGGATTCCAACTCGGAGAACTCCCTGAAGCCCGCCACCACCTCGAGGACCGAGGGCGTGCCGCTCTTGTACATGGCGGCGAGACGTTCGCCGACAAGCGCCCGTTGCGCCTCCAGGGCCGTCTCCGCGCGCGTTAACTCCAGCCGGGTCTGCACCAGTTCGGCATTGAGGGCGTCGAGGCGCGCCCGCGCAGCCTCGTACTGGGTCGAGAGTCGCGCGAGGCGCGCGCGCAGGTGCTTCATCTCGGCGCGCGCCTCGCGGGCCGCGCGCTGCAGCTCGGTGATGCTCGGCGCCACTTCGGTGCTCTCGATGGTCAAGACGCCCTCGGTCGCCGCCGCCGGTCGCGCGAAGGAGAGAGCGAGAACCGCGGCGAGAAGCAGCGCGACGAGCAGCGCGGCGCGCGGCGCGCGGCGCGCCTCCGCGCGCCGCGCTCCTCGTCCGGCGCGTGCGGACGCGCCGTCCGGGCCGGACGGCCCCTCGGCGGCGCCGACCGGCCGCGGAGGCTGAGGCCCGCACGCCTTCGCTCCGCCCGCGTCGCTTCTTGTCGTGTTCCTTCGCATCACCGATATTCTATCGGCCCTGAGAGCCATGCCTTGACTCGAAGAGAGGAACGACAGCGTGCCGACCCGGTCCTTCGTGGCCTTGATGTCCTGGACCTTCGCGTCGGTCACGCCGGCTCAGCACGCTTCGTCCAGCGCCGCCTCGAACTGGCTCGTGTAGAGGTCGTGGTAGAAGCCGCACGCCGCCATGAGCTCTTCGTGCGTGCCCTGCTCGACGACACGGCCGTGGTCCATCACGAGGATCGTGTCGGCGCCGCGGATCGTCGACAGGCGATGGGCGATGACGAAGCTCGTGCGATCCTTCATCAGCTTCGCCATCGCCTCCTGGATGAGGACCTCGGTACGCGTGTCGACCGAGCTCGTCGCCTCGTCGAGGATCAGGACGTCGGGATCGGCGAGGAAGGCTCTGGCGATCGTCAGGAGTTGGCGCTCACCCTGCGAGATGTTCGTGGCGTCCTCGTCCAGAACGGTGTCGTAGCCGTGCTCGAGCGTGCGGATGAAGTGGTCGGCGCGAGCGGCGCGAGCGGCGGCGCGGATCTCTTCTTCGCTCGCGCCCTCGCGCCCGTAGGCGATGTTCTCGCGGACGGTCCCCGTGAACAGCCAAGTGTCCTGCAGCACCATTCCGAAGAGTCGGCGGAGCTCGCTGCGCGTCATCCGCCGCGTGTCGACGCCGTCGACGAGGATGGCGCCCGCGTCGATCTCGTAGAAGCGCAGCAGCAGGTTGACGAGCGTCGTCTTGCCGGCGCCGGTCGGGCCGACGATGGCGACCGTCTGGCCGGGTGGGACGTCGAGGCTGAAGTCCTCGATCAGCGGCGTGTCGGGCTGGTAGCGGAACGAGACGTGGTCGAACGTGATGTGTCCCTCTGTGTGCTCGAGGTGGACGGGCTCGGCCGGGTCCGGCTCTTCCTCAGCCTCGTCCAGCAGCTCGAAGACGCGCTCGGCCGAGGCCCCGGCTGACTGCAGGACGTTCATGACGCTGGCGACCTGGGCGATCGGCATCGTGAACTGCCGGGAGTACTGGATGAAGGCCTGCACATCGCCGAGGGAGATGCGCCCGTTGGCGACCATGATCCCGCCGACGACGGCCACGGCCACGTAGTTGAGGTTGCCGATGAAGTTCATGACCGGCTGGATCGTCCCCGAGATGAACTGGGCCTTGAAGCTGGACTCGTACAGTTGCTCGTTCTGCCTGTCGAAGAGCTCGATGACCTCCTCCTGGCGGCCGAAGACCTTCACCACGTTGTGGCCGGTGAAGACCTCCTCGATATGGCCGTCGAGGTCGCCCATCCGCTCCCACTGCGCCGCGAACTGCTTCTGTGAGCGGCGGGCGATGAACAGCGTCGCGACCACCGAGAGCGGCACGACGAGGACGGAGATGAGGGCCAGGATCCAACTGATCGAGAGCATCATGAGCAGCACGCCGACGATGGTGAGAGCCGCCGTGATGAGCTGCGTGAGCGTCTGCTGCAGGGTCTGGGAGATGTTGTCGATGTCGTTCGTCATGCGACTCAGGACATCGCCGCGGGGGTGGTCGTCGAAGTACCTGAGCGGCAGGCGGGAGAGCTTCTCGTCCACCGCCTGCCGCAGCTTGAACATGGAGCGCTGCGCCACCCCAGCCATGAGGTACTGCTGCAACCAGGCGAAGAGCGCGCTCACCGCGTACACGGCCAAGACGAGCAGCAACGTCAGCCCCATGGCATGGAAGTCGACGCCCTTGCCGGGATGCAGCGTCATGGCCGAAAGCATGTCGGCGACGCGGTCCTGGCCCTTGGCGCGCAGAGCGGCGACGGCCTGGTCCTGCGTGACGCCGGGGGGCAACTGCTTGCTGATGACGCCCTCGAAGAGGATGTTCGTCGCGTGACCGAGGATCCTCGGCGCGACCACGGCGAGGGCGACGCTGAAGACCGCCAGGAGGACGACGATGGCGATCACCCGGCGTTCCTCGGCCAGCACGCCGGCGAGGCGGCGGAGGGCGCCCTTCAGGTCCTTCGCCTTCTCCGTCGGCCTGGCGAGACCGTGGCCGGGTCCGCCGCCGCCGGCGGGCCGTCGCCGCCTGGTCCTTTCGGCGGGCGGTCCCGATGCCTCGGCGGCGCTCATGCCGCGGTCTCCTCTCCGAGCTGTGAGGCGACGATCTCACGGTAGGTGTCGCTGGTCGCGAGCAGCTCGTCGTGCGTGCCCATGGCGGCGATCGTGCCGTCTTCGAGGACGATGATCTTGTCCGCGTGCATGATCGTGCCGACGCGCTGCGCGACGATGATCTGCGTCGTGCCCGCCATTTCCCGTGCAAGCGCGGCGCGCAGACGCGCGTCGGTCGTGAAGTCAAGGGCCGAAAAGCTGTCGTCGAAGATGTTGATCGGGGCGCGCTTCGCCAGGGCCCTGGCGATCGCCAGACGTTGGCGCTGGCCCCCGGAGACGTTGGCGCCCCCCTGGGCGATCTCCGCCTCGAGGCCTTCGCGCATCTCTTCCACGAAGTCCCTGGCCTGGGCCGTCTCGAGAAGCCGCCAGAGTTCTTCGTCGCTCGCGCTCTTGTCTCCGTGGCGCAGGTTGTCGGCCACGGTGCCGCTGAACAGGAAGGACTTTTGCGGCACAAGGCCGATCCTGCGCCACAGATCCTTGAGCGCGAACCGGCGCACGTCGACCCCGTCGACGAGCACAGCCCCTCCAGTCACGTCGTAAAAGCGCGGGATGAGACTGATGAGCGTCGACTTGCCGCACCCGGTACTGCCGATGATGGCGACCGTCTCGCCCGGCTCGACGCTGAAGTCGATGCCGGTGAGCACCGGCTCCTCGGCGTGCGGGTAGCGGAACTCGACGTCACGGAACTCGACGCTGCCGACGAGCGGCACGTCGCGCACGGGGTCCGGGGGGTCGACGATGGTCGGCTCGGTGTCCAGCACCTCCTGGATGCGCTCGGCCGAGGCGGCGGCGCGGGGCACCATCACGAACAGGATGGTCGCCATGATGACCGCGAAGAGGATCTGGATGATGTAGGTGAGGAAGGCGGTCAGATCGCCGATCGGCATGGCGCCCTCGGCGATCTGCTTGCCGCCGAACCACATGATGGCAACGGTCGAGAGGTTCATGACGATGGTGACCATCGGGAACATCAGGGCGAAAAGGCGGTTCACCCTGAGCGTGGTCTCGGTCAGGTCTCTGTTGGCCTCGCGGAAGCGCGCCTCTTCGTGCCGCGTACGATCGAAAGCGCGGATCACGCGGATGCCGCTCAGGACCTCGCGCGTGACCTGGTTCACGCGGTCGATCTTCGCCTGCATCGAGGTGAACAGCGGCAACGCCGTCCGGACCATCAGGGCGAGGAACACGAGGAGGACAGGGATGGCGACGAACACGACGGAGGAGAGCGACACGTTCAGGCGCAGTGACATGATGATGCCGCCGACCATCGTCATGGGGGCGAGGAGGATGACGTTCAGCGACAGCAGCACGACCATTTGGACGTGCTGTACGTCGTTCGTCGTGCGCGTGATCAGGGACGGCGTGCCGAAGCGGTTCACCTCGGCGAGCGAAAAGGTCTCCACCTTGCGGAAGAGGATGGCGCGCACGTCGCGGCCCAGACTCATCGCGACCTTGGAGCCGTTGTAGACACTGACGACGGCGGCGAGGACGAAGAGCAGCGTGATAGCGAGCATGAGGGCGCCGGTCCGAAGGATGTAACCCGTGTCGCCCTTGACGACGCCTTCGTTGATGATGTCGGCGTTGAGGGTCGGCAGGTACAAGCTGGCGATCGCCTGAAGCAGGACCAGGAAGACGATGAGGACGATCCGCTGCCAGTACGGCCGCAGACGCTCGGAGAGCAGGCGCTTCATCGTGCGGCCTCGCTGCGGCCCTCGGCCTCCGTGCCGAGGGCACCCTCGGCCGCACGCGCAGGAGCCTCGGAACCCTCGGCCGCACGCGCAGGCGCCTCGGCACCCTCGGCGAACGAGGATGCGATGCCGGCGCTCAACTTGTCGAGCAGGCGGGCGAGCTCCCGGCGCTCCGCCGGCGTCAGGGCGCTCATGGCGGTGGCGACGTGGTCGGCGAGGGCGGCGCGCGCCTGGCCGGCCAGCGCCCGCCCCGCGTCGGAGAGATACACGCGGGTCAGGCGCTGGTCGGCCTCGTCGGCGCGCCGCTCGACGAACCCCGCCTTCTCCATCGTGCGAAGCATGCGGCTGAGCGTCGGGGCGGAGATGTGCATCGCCTTGGCCAGGTCGCGCTGGGTCATCCCGTCACTGTGCAGGAGCACGTTGAAGCAGATGCCCTGCCCAGGGCGCACGTCGGACCTACCCAGGCGCCTGATCATGAACTGGCGATGGACTTGTGCGGCGTTGCGGAAGGCGCGGACCAGCGCGACCGAGGTCTCGTCGAGGTCGCCCAGTTCGGGCGCAAGTCCTTCGGGAATCGCGCAGTGGTGTTGGTCTTGGCTCATCGTGAGGGGACGTCCGTGATGTCGCACATGGCGAGTAAGGTTAGCACAGCAACCGTTAGCACGCAAACGGACGCCGCTCCGGCGCCTGCGCCCACGCGTTCGCGCGAAGGACGGACGATACGTCTCGCGCCGTCATCTCGCAAGACGCGCCTCCGCGGCGCGCGAAGGACTTCGCGAGGCGCCCGCCGCGGCGAGCTGCCACTGCCGTGCCCGGTCTCTTCGCACGATCGTTCCTCGAGCCAACTGATGTAGCATGCCGCGACGGGTGAGCGAGGGACGGGGAGGTCCTGATGGGGGCGCAGGTCAAGCCGCAGGTCGACTTCGGCGACTTCCGGCGTACGATCCTCGCTGGGATGAAGAAGGAGCGCGAGGACCCGTGGGAGGTCGAGGGGCGCCAGGCGCTCTTCGTAGTCAACCTGGCGCCCCGCACGATGGCAGGCCTCGTCTCTGAGGGCATGCTCTTCGACATCGGTCATGAGGACGGCATCACGCCCGTTCTCGCCGTCCCCGAGAAGCCCGTCCCGAACGGCGCCCGCGCCGGCTGACGGCCTTCAGCCGCCCTTCGGGCGCACGACGACCTCGACCTCGCAGTCGAGCACCTGGAGCAGGCGCAGCATCTGGTCGACCGACTTCCGGTAGTTCGTGGGGTCGGTCAGGCGGTAGAACTGCGCCGGCGAAGTGCCCAGTCGGCGGATGATCTCCCGTTTTGAGAGCGGACTGTCCTCGATGCGCTCCAGGGCGTCGGCCGTGAGCTCGTACAGGAGAAGGTCGCGCATGTATCCCGGATCCTTGTTGTACTCGAGCACGTGGTCGATGTGCAGAGACCCCTCGGCGCCCGACTGCAACACGTAGGTGAAGCCCTCATGGGCGAGTTCGGGGTCGACGTACACGTTGACGACGGGGTCCTCAGAAGAGGGCGTCGGCTTGGTCTTGGCGTAAGGGAAGGACCATTCGCCACGGCCGGTCTTGACCTGGAAGGACCGCCTCCTGTTGTTGGCTTCGACCGATGTGATCTTCACGGTCGACCTTCTTCGACGAGCTGGTCGATCAGGTCCACCAGCCTTCTTTCGGCGACGCCCCGGAGGGGCCGTCGTCGCACCAGATCCCATTTCAAGACGAGGCGACCGTTCCGCAGCACGTGAAAATGACGCGGCGGGTGGTCGCCCGACCATGTCAGCAAGACGTACCCGCCGCGACGGACCTTCGTCATCAGAAATGTTACCGTGCAAGGTAACGGATGTCAACGAGACGCATTGCGCCGCAAAGAAAGTACTCGAAAGTGATTCGTTGCGTCAGCTAAGAAAGTACTCGAACGCTGCCGAGCTTGTCGCCAGGAAGGAAGGCGGCAAGGAGGGTGGCGGTGGCCCTGACGATGGCGGAGCGACAGGCG
>JAKPOQ010000102.1 GCA_029547745.1 Actinomycetes bacterium | reverse complement strand
GTCCGGGTCGAGCGTCCGCTCCCACCGGGGCCACGCGCAGAAGCATGCAGCGCGCGCCCCGAGCCGCTGGGGGAATGCTAGCCCGCATAAGCTCCGGTCAACAGGCACCTGAGCAACGAATCCTGCGGCCAAGGGCCGGTCGGTCGCGAGGCCGCTGCCCCACACCGGTCCATGTCGGACAATCGTGTCGTGCACATCGACCTCAACGCCGACCTGGGCGAGTCCTTTGGTGCCTGGACGATGGGCGAGGACCTGGCCCTGTTGGACGTCGTCACCAGTGCCAACATCGCCTGCGGCTTCCACGCCGGCGACCCCCTCACCATGACTCGCACCGTCGGGGCGGCCCTCGACCGGGGTGTCACCGTGGGCGCCCACGTGTCCTATCGCGACCTGGTCGGCTTCGGTCGCCGCTTCATCGACGCCAGCGAGGAGGAACTCCGCGCCGACGTCCTCGTCCAGCTCGCGGCCCTCGACGGGGTATGCCGTGCAGCCGGTGGGAGCGTCACCTACCTCAAGCCCCACGGCGCGCTCTACCACGCTGCCGCTCGCCACGAGCCGCACGCGCGGGCGATCGTCGCCGCGGTCGCGGCATACAACGGCTCCTTGGTCATCCTCGGGATGGCGGGCAGCCGACTCCTCACACTCGCCTCCGAGGCCGAGTTGCCCACGGCGACTGAGGCCTTCGCCGACCGGGGCTACCGGGCCGACGGCGGCCTCGTCCCTCGTGGGGAACCGGGCGACCTCCTGCACGACCCCGAGCAGATCGCGGCCCGCGTCGTCGGCATCGCTCGCGGTGTCGTCTCGTCCGTCGAGGGGACTGAGGTGGCCGTCCGCGCCGACTCGGTGTGCGTCCACGGCGACACGCCGGGGGCCGTCGCCATCGCGCGCGCGGTGCGCGCGAGCCTCGAGCGGGCCGAGGTGGCGGTTCGTGGCTTCCGGCCCTGAGCCGAGCGCCGCGCGCGTCCTGCCCTGCGGCGACACGGCACTGCTCGTCGAGCTCTCCACCACCCTGGCGGCCGCCGGCA
>JAKPOQ010000068.1 GCA_029547745.1 Actinomycetes bacterium | reverse complement strand
ACCTCGCCCGAGAAGTCGGCGTGGCCCGGCGTGTCGATGATGTTGATGAGGTAGCCGTCCCACTCGACCGTGCAGTGCTTCGCCCGGATCGTGATGCCGCGCTCGCGCTCGAGCGCGTCGTTGTCCATGACGCGCTCCTCGACACGGGCGTTCGCGCGAAAGACGTGGGCGGCGCGGAAGATGCTGTCGATGAGCGTCGTCTTGCCGTGGTCGATATGGGCGATGATGGCGAGGTTGCGGATCTTGTCGACGGCGTGCACGGGAGTGGTCCCAGGTCGGGGTCGGTGACGGCGGACGCCCGGCGGCGCTGCGCCGGCCGGGCGAGACGGATCCATTGTACGCGCCGGAGGGCGGCGCGTCGTCCGGCGCTGAGACCCGAAGGCATCCGTCGTCACGGTCCGGCGTGGCGCGCGAGCGCCGCCCGCCCGATCGAGACTCAGGGCGCACGGGTATCATGCCCTCGCACGCGCAACTGGGAAGGTGGACGCAGGAGGTGCCGCATGGTGTCCGAGATCGCACGCCGGCTGGAGCCTGAGACGCTCGAGCAGATCAAGGCGCTCGAGAGCGAGACAGGCCTGACCCTGGTCGCCTTCGCCTGCCGCTCGCTCGACCCGGCGAGGGAGGAACGCCTCAGGGCGATCCAGGCGGAGTTGGGCCCGATCCTCACGGCTGAGCCCGCGCAGCCGAGCGCGGAACAGCTCGCTCGCATCCGCGAGCTCGAGAGCGCGCTCGACCTCTCGCTGGTCGCCGTGCGCGCGCAGGGCAGCGGCTGACGCCGTCCGCGACCATCGTGGGCCACGACTCACTCGCCGAGCGTCTGCGCCTCCGCGGTTGGCGCATGACGCCCCAGCGCGCGGCGATCGTCGCTGTGCTGGATGAGACGCGCGGCCACGTGCCGGCGGAGGCTGTCCACGACAGCCTCCGCCGGCACGGCGCGCGCGTCTCACTGGCGACCGTCTACAACACGCTCACGACGCTGGCGGCGATGGGCGAGCTTCGCGAGGTGCGCAGCGGCCGCGGCCCCGTCCTCTTCGACGTCAACACCCTCCCGCACCACCATCTCGTGTGCGACACGTGCGGACGCCTGGTCGACGTCGACGCCGCTGTCGCGAAGGACGTGCGCCTGCCGCCACGGCAGGCGCACGGTTTCGACGTACGCGGCGTCGACGTCGTCTTTCACGGCCGCTGTCCCGACTGCGCTACGGGCGCCGCTTCGCCACCGCCTCGCGCACGCGAGCGCCGTACTCGGGATCGGCCTTCTCGAAGTGCGCGATCGAGCGCGCGATGATGTCGTCCCTCGAGACTTGCGACAGGCTCGCGGCGATGTTGTTCACGAGGCGGGCGCGCGCCGCCTCGTCCATGACGCGGTACAGCGCGCCCGCCTGCACGAAGTCGTCGCCCTCGCGGCTGTCCCATTCGTACGTGCCGCTGGGACCGTCCGTGGCGAGCCCTGCATACAGCGGCTCGCCCGTCTCCGCCGGTCCGCCGAAGCTGTTCGGCTCGTAGTTCCTGGCGCGGCCGAAGTTGCCGTCGGCGCGCATGAAGCCGTCGCGATGGTAGTTCGCCACGGTCGCCGCCCGCGGCCGGTTCACCGGCAACTGGGTGTGGTTCGCCCCCAGCCGGTACCGGTGGGCGTCGCCGTAGGCGAACAGTCTTCCCTGCAGCATCTTGTCCGGCGACGGACCGATGCCGGGCACAAAGTGCGCCGGGTCGAACGCCGCCTGTTCCACGTCGGCGAAGTAGTTCTCGGGGTTCCGGTCGAGGGTCAGCTTGCCGACCACCTGCAAGGGATAGTCCCCGTGTGGCCACACCTTCGTCAGATCGAAGGGGTTGAGGCGGTAGGTCTTCGCCTCTGCCGCCGGCATGATCTGCACCTTGAGCGTCCACGACGGGTAGTCGCCGCGCTCGATCGCCTGAAGAAGGTCCATCTGGTGCGAGTCGGGGTTCTCGCCGGCGAGCTTCGCCGCCTCCTCCGCCGTCAGGCACCTGATCCCCTGGTCGGTCTTGAAGTGGTACTTGACGAAGAACTGCTCCCCGGCCGCGTTCGTCCACTGGAAGGTGTGCGAGCCGAACCCGTCCATGTGCCGATAGCTCGCCGGGATGCCGCGGTCACCGAACAGCCACGTGAACATGTGGGTCGCCTCAGGCGAAAGGCTGAAGAAGTCCCAGACGTTGTCGGGCTCCTGGCGGTTGGTGTACGGGTCGGGCTTCTGCGAGTGGATGAAGTCGGGGAACTTGAGTGGGTCGCGGATGAAGAAGATGGGGGTGTCGTTCCCCACGAGGTCGTAGTTTCCGTCCTCCGTGTAGAACTTGACGGCGAAGCCACGCGGGTCGCGCACGGCGTCCGCCGACCCGCGCCCGCCGGCGACGGTCGAGAAGCGGACGAAGACCTCCGTCTTCTTTCCCACCTCGCTCAGAAAGCGGGCCCTGGTGTACGGGGTCATGTCCTCGGTGACCTCGAACACCCCGTAGGCCCCCGATCCGCGCGCATGCACGACGCGTTCGGGGATGCGTTCCCGGTTGAAGTGGGCAAGCTTCTCGATCAGGTGGTGGTCCTGGATGAGCACCGGGCCGCTTGGCCCGGCGGTCTGCGAGTGCTGATTGTCGGCGACGGGCGCGCCCGCCTCGGTCGTCAGCTTGGGACGTCGGTCCACGTTTCGCCTCCTCCATGTCGCGGCACATTGGCAACGGAGCGGGGAGGCGCCGACCCCCCCGGCCCGCAGGGACTTGATGTCCGGTTTAGAATGTTTCTAATCCACCATGCGCGTCGGTAGGCGAAGGTGGACCAGCCGGCACGCGCATGGAGCACGAGACGCTGTCGCACTCTTAACAGGACTGAAAACGTCTGATAGACTGGCACAGCACCTGCTTCGAAAGGAGACCAGCGAATGTCGAGCATCAAGGGCACACAGACCGAGCAGAACCTTCTCAAAGCGTTCGCCGGCGAGAGCCAGGCGCGCAACCGCTACACCTTCTACGCGAAGGCGGCGCAGAAGGACGGCTTCGAGCAGATCGCCGCCATCTTCCTGCAGACAGCGGAACACGAGCGTCAGCATGCGAAGCGCTTCTTCAGGCACCTGGAAGGCGGCAAGGTCGAGATCACCGCTTCTTATCCCGCCGGGCCGCTGGAAGGCACCACGGCGGAGCACCTGGCCGCGGCCGCGGCCGGCGAGAAGGAGGAGTGGACCGAGCTTTACCCGGCGTTCGCCGACGTCGCCGAGAAGGAAGGCTTCAAGGACGTCGCGACGACCTTCCGCATGGTCGCAAAGGCCGAGTCGATGCACGAGGCGCGCTACCGCAAGCTTCTCGCCAACGTCGAGAACGACGAGGTCTTCAAGAAGGCCGACAAGGTGAAGTGGATGTGCCGCAAGTGCGGCTACATCCACGAGGGCCCGAGCGCACCGGCGGTCTGCCCGAGCTGCGCGCACCCGCAGGCGTACTTCCAGCTCTTCGCCGAGAACTACTGAGAGAAGTCGCCCGGCCGGCCACGAGACCGCGTCGGGCGCCTGCCCGGCGGATCGGGCAAAGGCGAGAGGGGGCGGCGCCGCACGGCGCCGCCCCCTCTCGCCTTTGCCCGCCGGCAGCTCTGCGGGCAGAGTGCGTACGCCGTCGGGCAAGCAGGCCTCTGCAGCGGAAGGAAGGGGAGATGCTCTGTAGCTTGGCGACGAGACTGAAGCCCAGTGACCTCGACGCGATCGGCGGCCTTGAGGAAGAGTCGGGCGTGACCTTGCTCGCCTACCTGTGCCTGCCGCTCGAGCCGGCCTCCATCGACGACACGCAGATCGGCACGATCACGGATCTCGAGGAGCGCCTCGGCATCTCGCTGGTCACGGTAGGCCGGTGAGGTCGCACTCCAGGACGCCCTGTCGTGCAGCGCGGTCTCGGCGAAGGACGGCGCGCGAGTCATGCCCGACCCCGCCCCGGGGCAGCACGCACAGCGGGTCGACCTCGACGGCGGCGAGCCGGGCCGCGCGGCAGCGGAGTGCAAAAGAAGGGCGGGCGGGCGGCTCACGCCGCCCGCCCGCCGTCACACAGAACGGTCGGCCTCAGACGGGCTTCACGTTGCTGGCCTGCGGGCCCTTACGACCCTGCGTCACCTCGTACTCCACGGCCTGACCCTCGCTCAGGGTCTCCACGCCGGGGGCGAGCTCGTTGACGTGCACGAACACGTCCTTGCTGCCGTCGGCCTGCTCGATGAAGCCGTAGCCCTTCTGGCCGTTGAACCACTTGACTGTACCTTGAGCCACTGTCGCGCTCCCCTTGACTTGAGCGTGTCCGTGGCTGCAAAGCAACGATGCGCGCTCGTTAACGATGAGCGACCTGCGACGGGTCCTCCGACCGCAGGCGCAAGACCACTGTACCCCGCGCCGCGGGTCGGGCCAAACCCGAGCTCGTTACTTCCGGGCGCTCGCAGCGACGTAGTCCATGATCGCGCGCGCCTGACTGGCTCCGTCGAGCCCGGCCTCCGCCAGGACCATCTCGCCCGGACCACTGCCTAGATAGTGCCCCTTGCGATAGGGGTGCAGGCTCGCCGCCCGGCCCGCGGCGCTCGTCACCCAGCGGTAGAGCGTCGGCAGGGTGAACCCGGTGATGCCGATGGCGGCGGCGCGGCGCGCCTCGGGAAAGATCGCCTCCTGCTCGTCGGCGGGCAGAAGGTCGAAGAGCTCGGCGCTGGCGACGTAGTAGACCAGCGCCTCGACGCCCTCCTTCTCGAGCAGCGGAAGGGCCTCCTCGACGAAGGCGTAGGTCACGGCGCTCTCCTGCAGCACCACGATGACGTCGGGTTCCCCGGCCGGTTCACGCAGGACGTACACACCTGAAGCGGCAGCCTCGGCCGGCGCCAGCCCGAGCCCCTGCCGATCGAGCACGCGCTCGGTGGGCCGCGTGACGAAGACGGAGATGAGCGCCGGGCGCTTCGCCAGCGCGGTCGCGACGAGGACCCAGATCTCCTGCGGCTCCCAGGGCGTCAGCGAGACCGCCGTGCCGCGAGGGAAGTCCTCCTCGAGGAGCTGCAGAGCCTGCGGGTCGGCGTGCGTCGGGCCGTCCTCGCCGGTCTTGAGTCCCGCGTGGGCACAGACGAAGAACAACGGCTTGTACGGTTCGCCCGAGACCGCCTGACGGGCCTGCGCGCCGATGCAATGCAGACGGCCGGCGATGTGCCCCAGAGGCGCCATGAACGCCCCGTACGAGGAGCCGACGCCGATAGCGTGCCCGTAGCTCGAGATGCCGCTGAGGACGCCGGCGATAGCGTCCTCGCAGATGCCCCCGATCGAGAGCAGACGCGCCTCGGGGTTACTCCCGGCGTTCCAGAACCCGGCGGGGAAGTCGGCGGCGATGGCGTTGACGCTTGTCGAGCCGAGAAGGTCGGCCGCCGCCGTAAGAAAGGCGCCGCCAGAGGCGTGATTGAGGTAGCCGAGGGCGCGGCCCAGCTCGCCGCGCAGCGTGGTCGACGAGCCCGGGGTGAGGCGAAGCTCGTCCGGGATAGTCGCCGCCGACGACGCGGCGAGGGCATAGGCCGCCTCGACCTTCGGGGCGCCGGTCCGCGGCGTGCGGGCCCGCCGGTCGAGGCGCTCGCGCGCGGCCAGCAGCCGCGCGGCCAGCGCCTCCGCCGCGGGCCGCTCCGCCGCGACCCGTCCACGGACAACCTGCAGCGCCGCCCAGAAACACTCCTCACGGACGGAATCGCCCCGCAGCCGGTCCTCGCGGCCGGCGGTCACGCAGCGCTGCTCGCCCGCCTCGCACGTCGGCAGCGCTGCCTCGCCGCCGGTCAACTCTTCGAGGGCCGCATAGAACCCGTCCGCGCACAGCTTGTGACCGGCGCCGTGCGAGGCTTTGCCCTCGACACCGTACCGCCAGCCCTTCATCGTCCGGTAGACGATCGCCGTCGGCTGGCCGGTCTCGAGCGCCGCCGCCGCGCGCTGCGCGGCGATGATCTGCTGGAAGTCACGCCCGTCGGGCACGAAGACGACGTTCCAGTCGTGGAGGTAGAAAAGCTCGCGCGGGTCCCACTGGACGTAGTCTCCCGGGGCGCCGTCCTCGCGACAGACGCGGTCGCTGTCGATCGAGGCCTGGTTCCAGTCGAGGTGGAGGACCACGTTGCCCAGGGAGGCCGTGCCGGCCGCGGCGAGCGCCTCGGCGACGCGACCCGGCGTCAGCCCGCCCTCGCCCTCGACGAGGTGCACGCGAGGCGCGTCCTTGCCCCAGTGGTCGCGCGCCCCCACAGCGAGGCCGATGGAGCTCGCCACACCGACGCCGGAGGCGCCGGTCGAGAGCTTCACGAACGGCGTCGCCGGCGTCGGATGCCCGTCGAGCGCCTTCGCCCGGAAGCGTCGGAACAGCGGCGTCGCCGTGATCGGGTTGCGGCGGAAGCCGAGGAGGTCCTCGAGGCGCAGGCGCCTGCTCTCGTCGGCGGGAAGGAGACCCGGCGCGCCGACGGCGGCGATCTCGTCGCGCAGGGCCCACATGGCGTAGAGACCCATCGCCTTGTGGCCGGCGGCGTACGAGATGACGTCGGCATCGGGACGGTCAGGGTCGCCGACATCGTACTCGAGGGCATCGTAGACGATCCCCTCGACGAAGCGACCCGA
Organism: Actinomycetes bacterium; assembly: GCA_029547745.1. Taxonomy (GTDB): domain Bacteria; phylum Actinomycetota; class Thermoleophilia; order UBA2241; family UBA2241; genus UBA2241. The sequence goes on along the minus strand of JAKPOQ010000068.1, from coordinate 4,811 downwards.
CGAGATGGAGCCGCCGGGATGCCCGGACGTGGGAACGTAGTTGTAGAGGAGGGCGCACAGGGCACGGTACACGAGATCGAGGGTCTCGAAGTGGGCGAGCTCGCCGGCGGACAGAGGCCCTTCACCGGGCCTGAGCGTCTCGCCGATGTCCACGCAGGTCGCGCGCCTGGGGCCGAACGCAACAGCCATGATCTCGCTCCTTTCGCCGACGGGTCGCGCGTGAGCATACCGCCTCGGACGCCATGGTGGTGGCGCCACGGACGTCGACTCCAGCTTTCGCACGCCCGCGACGGCGCCTCGCCGAACCGGTCGCCCGCTGCACACCTGCGCACGCAATGAGAGACCGTGCCGCCTGGCCGGCGCGGCACGTTGCCCCTGGGTACATGCGTGCGCGCCGTCGTCAACGAAAGGCAAGCTGCAGCACCGCGTGACGAAGCGGTCCATCGTGCCCATGATGCGCCCGCCGCGCCGGGCAGCTTGACCACGCGAGCGCGTCAGTCACCAGCACCGCCGTCGTGCATACGCCGCCGCACCTGGCCTGACCACGCGGGCGCGACGGTCATCACGTAGAATCGGGCGCGGCGCGGGCTCCGCCCGCGCCGCGCCCTCACGAACGACATAAGGACGGCGACGATGGATCCCGAGGACTTCCGTCGGCTCGGACACGAACTCATCGACTGGGTGGCCGACTACCGCGAGCGTCTCGAGGAGCTGCCGGTGATGAGCCGCGTCCGACCCGGCGAGATCCGCGCCATGATGCCCTCCCGACCACCCGAGCACGGCGATGGCCTCGCGGGCATCGTCGAGGACCTTGACCAGATCGTCCTGCCGGGCATCACCCACTGGAACCACCCCGGTTGGTTCGCCTACTTCCCCTCGAACACGGACCTCTCGTCCGTGCTCGGCGACCTGGTGTCGTCGGGGCTCGGCCCCCAAGGCATGAATTGGATCACGAGTCCAGCGTGCACCGAGGTGGAGGACGTGGTCATGGACTGGTTGCGGCAGGCGGTCGGCTTGTCGCAAGCCTTCACCGGCGTCATCCACGACTCGGCCAGCTCAGCGACGTTCTGCGCCCTGCTCTGCGCCCGCGAGCGGACCACCGACTTCAGCCAGAACGGGGGCGGCCTCCAGGCGGAAGATGCGCCGCTCGTCGTGTACGCGTCGGACCAGGCGCACTCTTCCGTGCAGAAGGGCGCCCTGCTGGCGGGGTTCGGCGCCGAGCACCTGCGGCTGGTCGAGACGGACGACAAGTACGCCCTGCGCCCAGACGCGCTCGAGGAGGCGATCGCCGCCGACCTCGCCGCGGGGCGCCGGCCGTGCGCCCTCGTGGCGTCGATCGGCACCACGGCGACCACGGCGCTCGACCCGCTCCGCCGCTTGACGGAGATCGCCGAGCGCCACGCACTGTGGCTGCACGTCGACGCCGCCCTCGCCGGAACCGCGATGGTGTGCCCCGAGCTCCGCTGGATGTGGGACGGCATCGAACGCGCCGACTCACTCGTCTTCAACCCGCACAAGTGGATGGGCGCCGGCTTCGACCTCAGCGCGTACTACGTGCGCGACCCAGACCACCTCGTGCGCGTGATGAGCACCGACCCAAGCTATCTGCGCACCGCGCAGGACGGCCTCGTCCGCAACCTGCGCGACTGGGGCATCCCGCTGGGCCGCCGCTTTCGCGCCCTCAAGCTGTGGTTCGTGCTCCGCGACCAGGGCGTCGAGGGCGTCCGTGAGCGCGTCCGCCGCGACATCGCCAACGCTCGCTGGCTGGCGGAGCAGGTCGACGCGGCGGCCGGTTGGCAACGGCTGGCCCCCGCGCCGTTGCAGACCGTGTGCCTGCGCCACGTCCCCAGCGGTGCCGTGACTGCGGCGGCAGAAGACGGCGAGAGAAGGCGCGGCGACGCGAGCGAGAGCGGCGGCGCGAGCGAGCGCGGCGACGCGGAAGCGGCGAGCCTGACCGAAGAAGGGCTCGCCGCCCACAACCTCGCCATCGCCGAGCGGGTCAACGCCGGCGGACGCTTCTACCTGACGTCGTCGGACGTGAAGGGAAAGCGCGCCCTGCGCGTCTCGGTCGGCGCCGAAGCGACCGAGCGGCGCCACGTCGAGGCGCTCTGGGCGGCGCTGCAGGAAGCCGCCCGCTAGCTCCGCCGATCTCGGCGGCACACGGCGGGAAGACGCCGCCGCAGACCCTCAACCCGGGCCGCCGGCGTCTGGTCTAATGCCGCGCCGGAACCACAACCACGAGGCGTCCCGGACGCCCCCCGCTGCAGGTCCGTCCCCCTTTTCTCCCCCACTGAGACGCGCGTGCGTGCGGGATCGAGGCTGCCCGGGACGCGGCAAGCCCCGCGGGCACAGGCCCGGCCGCTGCCCCCGGGGAAACGCGACGAAAGGAAGTCGTGAGGCCCCGTCGCATCGCACTTCTCATCACCACCATCACGTTGATCGTCCTCGCAGTACCCGCCGCCTCAGCCCATTCAGAGGCTCCTACCCTCTCCCACCTCCGCGCTCAACTCCGCAAGGTCCGCACCCAGCGGCACCATGCCCAGGCGACGTTGTCAAAGGCGCGGACCGACCTCGACGGGGTCCGCGCCCTCGTCGCCGCGGCCGGCGGCTTGCCGGCCTTCGTGACTGCGCAGGCTGCGGCGGACCCGGCGCCGGCCCCATTCCCCGACGCTACCGCTTCGCCCGAAGCGACCCCATCGCCCGACGCCACCCCGCAGCCCACGCCTGCTCCGACGACAGTCGCCGCGGGAGACGCGGCGGCCGGCGACGTGTCCGGGTATGTGAGCGGCGGCGCCGACCTGCCCACGCTGATCGCCGCCCTGCGGCCGTCCCTGGCCACACGCTTGCTGGCGGATGGCGCCGTCACCGCCGACGAGGTCTCAGCACTTGAGCGACGCGTCGTCAGATGGCGTCGCTTCGTGCGGCGTCTGCGGCGCGCGGAGCGGAGCCTCGCGCGCCGCATCGCCATCCGTTCGCGCATCGCCGCCTGGAACCGCAAAGGCGCCTGGCGCCCGCTCATCGAGATCGCGGCGAGACGCCGCGGGATCAGCGCCGACGGACTGTACCGCCTGATGATGGCGGAGTCCGGCGGGCGCAGGTACGCGGGGACCACGTACAAGGGCCTCTTCCAGTACTACCCCGGCACCTGGCGGGCGAGCTGGAACCCCTGGGGAGACGAGAGCATCTACAACGGCTGGGCGCAGATCCAGGCGACGGCCTACGCCATCGACCGCGGGATGGGACCCTCGAACTGGCCCGCGACCTACCCCGCCGCGTTCTGACGCATCGCGATCCCTGACAGGTCGCTCCGGCGCCCGCGCACGCCACGCGAACGGTGACGACAGAGCGGCGCGGCGTCCGCACACCGTGCGGACGCCGCGCCGCTCGCTTCTCTTCGCGCCTCAGGAGCCAGACAGCCCTTCGGCCGACATCACCGGAGCCTCAGGAGCTCGACGGCTTCTCGCTCAGCGTCACCGTCATCTCCATGGTCTTCCCGTCGCGGACGACGGTCAGCTTCACCTTGTCGCCAGGGTCGTGCGTCGCGATCGTCCCCGCGAGCTCTTCCATGCTGGTCACCTCTTGCCCGTCGATGGCCGTGATCACGTCGCCGCCGACGACATATGGCTGGCCCTGCACGAAGGTCTGCTTACTTCCGCCGCGGAGTCCGGCCTTGTCGGCCGGGCTGCCGTCGGCGACCTCGGCGACGAGGACGCCCTCGCCCTCGATGCCCAGCGCTGAGGCGACGTCCTGCGTGAGCGTCTGCCCCGAGATCCCAAGCCAGGCGTACTTGACCTCGCCGTCGCTCTTCAGTTGCTCCATGACCTTGATCGCCGTGTTGATGGGCACGGCAAAGCCGAGACCCTGGTTGCCGCCGGACTGCGAGGCGATCTGTTCGTTGATCCCGATCACCTGGCCGCGGGTGTTGATGAGCGGACCGCCCGAGTTGCCGGAGTTGATGGCCGCGTCCGTCTGGATGCCGTCAGGGATGATCGAGCCGTTGGGCGACTGGAGCTCGCGGTCGAGGGCCGACACGACGCCGGTGGTCAGCGAGAAGTCGTACCCCAACGGGTTGCCGATGGCGACCACCTGCTCTCCCACCTTGACAGTGTCAGAGTCGCCGAGCGGCAGCACGGTCAGGTCGCCGACGTCGCTCGGGTCGATCTTGAGAAGGGCGACGTCGCTCGAATCGTCGACGCCGACGACCTTGGCGTCGACCTCCGTGGTCGATGACCCCTCGTCCTTGAACGTCACCGTGACGCCGTCGCGCTTCAGACCTTCCTGGCTGACGACGTGGGCGTTCGTGAGGATGTAGCCGTCCTTCGAAACCACGAAGCCAGTACCGAGGGCTTGCTGGCTGCTCTCGGAGAGACCCCACGGACCCAGTGCCGGGCCGGCGAACGTGGTGACGACCTCGACGACGCCGCGGGCGTACTTGTCGTAGATCTGGGTCGGCGTCAATCCTGTCGACGTCATCGCCACGGTGCCGCCGGCGCCGGCGCCTTCTATGACGGTCCTGGTCTCGGTCTTCACCGGGACGAGCCCGGTCCCGAGCATCACGGCCATCGTCGCCACCGCGGCGACGACGCCGAGCCCGATGGTCGCAGCGGCGGTCCGCACACTCATCTCGGTTCACTCACCTTTCTCGTACCGTCCCGGCGCCGAGACGGAACCGCCCGGCCGGCGTCGAAGGGGGCGCCGGGCCGGCATTGGCAAGGGGGTGCTGCACATGCCGGCCCGGCTGGGGGGAGAGGACTTGGGGAGGTCGACTCTCGGGTCATGTTATAGCCCCCGGATGTGTGACCGGCCTGAGC
>JAKPOQ010000056.1 GCA_029547745.1 Actinomycetes bacterium | reverse complement strand
CGGGCAGGTCTTGCGCACGCAGTCGGGGTCGTCGATGACGACCCCCGGCGTGCGCAGACCGAGGACGCTGAAGCTCATCGCGATGCGGTGGTCTCCGTGGGGGTCGATGAGGGCGCCGTGGGGCCGTCCGGGAAAGATGGTGAGGCGGTCGCTGCCGGCCTCGGTGCGCACACCGAGGCGACCGAGGCCCTCGACGACGGCGGCGAGGCGGTCCGATTCCTTGAGGCGCACATTGCCGATGCCGGTGACGGTGACGGGCGACGTAGCGAAGGGGGCGATCGCGGCGAGGGTCATGAACGCGTCGGGGATGTCGGCCATGTCGACGGTGAGTCCCGAGAGAGCGTCGGGGCCCTCGACGCTGACGCCCCCGTCGCCCTCGTCGACCGTGCAGCCCATGGCTTCGAGGACGTCGAGGAAGCGGACGTCGCCCTGCAGGCTGCCGCGGCGCTGCAAGCCGGCGACGGTGACTCGCCCCGGCACGACCGCCGCGGCGGCGAAGAAGTACGTCGCCGTGGAGGCGTCCGGCTCGATGCGGTAGGCGTGCCCGCGGTACGCCGCCGGGATGACGTGGAACGAGCTGTAACCGTCCCGGTCGGCGACGACCCCGAACTGGGCCATCATCGCCAGTGTCATGTCGACGTAGGGACGGCTGACGAGACCGTCGACGACGATCGTTAGCGGCGCTCGCGCGAGGGGCGCCGCGAGGAGCAGGGCGGAGACGAACTGGCTGGAGACGTCGGCGGCGAGGCGCAGCGTGCCGCCGGCGAGGCCGGAGGCGCGCAGCGTGAAGGGCAGCGACGCGGCGCCGGCCGGCGTGAAGGCCGCTCCCTGCGCGCGCAGCGCGTCCAGGAGCGGCCCCATCGGCCGGCGCCGCAACTGCTCTGCCCCGTCGAACGCATATCGGCCCTGACCGGCGGCGCAGGCCGCCGTCAGAAAGCGCGCCGCGGTACCGGCCTCGGCGCACCAGACGCGCGCTTCGCGGGCGGGCATGCGGCCGGCCGCGCCGCGCACGCGGACGCGGCCGGCCGCATGCCCGGACGTCATCCCCGCGACCTCGATCCCGAGGCTGCGCAGCCCGTCAGCGAACGCGAGCGTGTCGTCGGCCATGAGGGCGCCGTCGAGTAGCGACTCTCCGTCGGCCAGCGCTGCCAAGAGCAGGGCGCGGTTCGTGATGCTCTTGGAGCCCGGCACGCGCACGGTGACGTCGAGCCCGGGTCGGGCTGGTCGGATCGCGCGTGGGTGGACGGTAGCCATCGCTGCCCCTATTGGGCGAGGCTCAGAACTCGAGCTTCTCGAGCCGCGCGAAGATGACCTCGCGTCCCGCCTTGTACTGGTCGGGGTCCATGGCGGTGTCGACGTCGCCGGGGCTAAGCACGGCCATCGCCTCCGGGTTCCGCTTGATGAGCTCACCGAAGTCGACGCCCTCGCGCCACGCCTGCATGGCTGTGTCCTGGACGATGCGGTAGGCGTCGTCGCGCAGCATGCCCTTGTCGACGAGGGCGAGAAGGACGGCCCCGCTGAAGACGAGGCGCTGCGACTGGCCGAGGTTGGCCAGCATGCGCGCCTCGTCGACGACCAGGCCGTCCATGAGCTTCGTCGTCTTCTGCAGCATGTAGTCGAGCAGGATGCAACTGTCGGGGAAGACGATGCGCTCGGCCGAGCTGTGGCTGATGTCGCGCTCGTGCCAGAGGGCGACGTTCTCCATGCCGACGAGGGCGTTGCCGCGCAGCACCCGGGCGCAGCCCGCCATGCGCTCGCTGAGGATGGGGTTGCGCTTGTGCGGCATGGCCGAGGAGCCCTTCTGGCCCTTGCCGAAGGGCTCCTCGGCCTCGCGCACCTCGGTGCGCTGCAGGTGGCGGACCTCGACGGTGAACTTCTCGAGGCTTGCGCCGATGATCGCCAGGCAACCGAGGAAGGCGGCGTGGCGGTCGCGCTGCACGACCTGGTTCGAGATCGGCTCGTAGCCGATGCCGAGCTCCTCGCAGACGAGCTCCTCGACGCGAGGGTCGATGTTGTTGTAGGCGCCGACCGCGCCGCTCAGCTTGCCGACCGCGGCGCCCTCCGTCGCGCGGCGCAGGCGCTCCCGATGGCGCTGCACCTCGAACGCCCACATGCCGAGCTTCATCCCGAACGTGATGGGCTCGGCGTGGACACCGTGCGTGCGCCCCACCTGCACCGTGTCGCGGAACTCGAAGGCGCGTCGCTTCAGGACTGTGCCGAGCGCAGTCAGGTCTTTCTCGAGGATCGCCCCGGCACGCTTGATCTGCAGGGCGAGGCCGGTGTCGAGCATGTCGCTCGAGGTCATGCCGTAGTGGATGTACTTACTGGCGCCGCCGACATACTCGGCGACGTTGGTGAGGAAGGCGATGACGTCGTGGTTCGTCGTCGCCTCGATCTCGGCGACGCGGGCGACGTCGAACGCCGCCTTGGCCTCGATCTCGGCGACCGCCTCGTCGGGTACCTTGCCGAGCTTGTTCCAGGCCCTGACGGCGGCGATCTCGACGTCGAGCCAGGCCTGCATCTTCGCCTGCTCCGTCCAGACGGCGCCCATCTCGGGCAGGGTGTAGCGCTCGATCATGGTGCCCTCCCTGGCTCGCGAGCGGCCGCGCCGGCGGCCGCGGGTCGGCGGTGACCCGGCGATTGTCTCACAGGGACGGCCATCGGGGCCTTCGGCCCCCTCAGCCGCGGACGGCGATGGCCTCGATCTCGACCTTGACGTCCTTGGGCAGGCGCGCGACCTCGACCGTGGAGCGCGCCGGGTAGGGCGGGGCGAAGAACTCGCCGTAGACCTCGTTCACGGCGGCGAAGTCGTCCATGTCGGTGACGAAGATCGTCGTCTTGACGACCGCGTCCATGCCGAGGCCGACGGCGGCGAGCTGCGCCTTGACGTTCTCGAGCGCCTTGCGCGCCTGGTCGGGGGCGATGACGGCGACGATCCTGCCCTCGCTGTCGAGGGGGATCTGGCCCGAGACGAAGACGAAGTCGCCGACGGCGAGGGCCGGTGAGTACGGTCCGACCGCCGGCGCCGCGGCGGCCGACGCGATGGCCTGTTTGTCCACAGGTGCCTCCTCTGCTGGAACGACGGGGTCAAGCGAACAACGCCCGCACGGCGACGTAGAGGAGCAAGAGTCCGATGATCGCCACCGCGAGGTAGATGAGGCGCGCCGTCGAGCGGGGGTCCACCGTCACCCCTTTCCGCTCACACGTCGAGGATCTTGGCCGCCAGGATGGCGGCGTTGCGGGCGCCGTTGATGGCGACGCAGGCGACGGGGACGCCCGAGGGCATCTGCACGATGCTCAGGAGCGAGTCCAATCCGCCCAGGTCGCTGGTCTTGATCGGCACGCCGATGACCGGCAGGTTGGAGTAGGCGGCGAGGATGCCGGGGAGCGCCGCCGCCTTGCCGGCGCCGGCGATCAGGACCTTGAGACCCCGTGCCTGCGCGCCCCTCGCGTAGTCCGCGACCTTGTCGGGCGTGCGGTGAGCCGAGAGGACGTTCATTTCGTAGCGTATCTGGCGCTGGTCCAGCTCGTCGCACGCCTGCTGCATGACCTCACGGTCGCTCTCGCTGCCCATCACTATGCCGACGAGCGGCGGTGTCAGGTCGATGCTCTGCAGCAGGGCCTCGACCTCGGTGCTGGTCTTCTCCAAGATGGGCTCCTCTCGGACGGCCTAAGAAGCGGGGAACAGGCTGATCTCGCCGGCTTCGGCGCGGACGGCGCGCGCGGCGATGTCGGGACGGTACTGCATGCCGTCGAAGCGGATGCGGGCGACGGCTTCGTAGGCGCGCTCGCGCGCCCGGGCGAAGCCGTCGCCCAAGGCGCTCACGGCGAGGACGCGGCCCCCGGCGGTGACGATGTCGCGACCGGCGGCGCCCGGGCCTGCGGCCGCGCCGCCGGGGCCTGCGGCCCTGTCGCCGGAGCCTGCGGCCGCGCCGCCGGCGGTCGCCCCGCCGTCCGCCACGTGGCCGGCGAACGCCGTCCCCGCATGGTAGACGGTGACGCCGTCCATCGCCGCCGCCTCGTCGAGGCCTTCGATCACGTCGCCCTTGTGGCTGGAGGCCGGGTAGCCGGCCGAGGCGAGCACCACCGTCACGCAGGCCTGCGGCGTCCAGGCCGGCGTCGCGCCGGCCAGCTCGCCGCGCGCCGCGGCGTCGCAGAGTTCAAGAAGGTCGCTGCGCAGGCGCGGCAGGACAGCCTGCGTCTCGGGGTCGCCGAAGCGGCAGTTGAACTCGAGCACCCTGGCGCCGTCGGCGCTGACGATGAGGCCGGCGTAGAGGACGCCTCGGTAGGCGATGCCGCGCCGCCTCAGGACCGCGAGCACCGGCTCGACGACCCGGTCCATGGCGCCGTCGATCGCCTTCTGCTCGAAGCCGGGGACGGGACAGTAACTGCCCATGCCGCCCGTGTTCGGGCCCTGGTCGCCGGCGAAGATGCGCTTGTAGTCCTGGGCCGGGGCGAGTGGGACCGCGACCTCGCCGTCGCAGAGGACGAGCAGCGAGACCTCGCTCCCGGTGAGGTACTCCTCGATGAGGACGACGTTTCCGGCCTCGCCGAACGTCTTGCGCACGAGCATGTCCTCGACGGCGGCTCGTGCTTCCGCCTCGTCCTGGGCGATGATCACGCCCTTGCCGGCGGCGAGGCCGTCCGCCTTGATGACCACGGGATAGCGCTCGTGACGGGCGAGCGCTGCAAGCGCCGACTCGAGGGTGGTGTGCCTGCTGTAGCCGCCCGTCGGCGCCCCAGCCTCGCCCATGACCTCTTTGGCGAAAAGCTTGCTGCCCTCGATGCGGGCGGCGTCGGCGTCCGGTCCGAACACGCGGAGGCCGCGCTCGCGGAACAGATCGGCCAGGCCGGCGACGAGCGGCGCCTCCGGTCCGACCACGGTCAGGTCGGGACGCTCCTTGGCGGCGAAGTCGAGCAGCGCCGCGACGTCGTCGGCGCCGATGGGCACGCAGTCCGCCTCGGCGGCGATGCCGGCGTTGCCCGGGGCGCAGAACACCTGCGGTCCGAGGCCGGACTCCACGAACGAATGGACGAGGGCGTGCTCTCTGCCGCCGCCGCCGACCACGAGCACCCGCATGCAGCCTCCTCATTCCCCAAGCCGTTCGCGCGGCGCGTCCGCGCCGATGCGCGAGAGTCGTCGATGGGCGGGCCCATCACGATGGGCCCGCCCATCGCTCCGTCAAGGCCGGCCCGCAACGGCATGAGTCTATCGACGCGGCGCCGTCGCGTAAACGCTGTCCGCGGGCAAGACAGCATGCGCTGACGGCGGGGCGATCGCTGACGGCGTGGCCGCGCCTGCGGTCAATACCGCGGGCGGCTTCGCAGCGTGTCCGCGAGCGTTGCATGCAGAGCGCGCAGGGACTGGGCGATGCGGGCGGCGGTGCGCTCGACGAAGCCCGCCGCCGCCCGCATCGCCGCCCTGCGCCGCTCCAGCCGAAGGTCGATCGCCGGGCAGACGACGCCAACGTCTGCGGTCGCAAACGCCGCTCGTGTCCTGGCGATGCTCATCATCCCTCCGCCAGCAGACCGTAGATGTGGCGGCGGGCATCGGCGAGGATCTCGAGCGTCCTGGCGACGGTCTCGTCCGAGCCGCTCGTGGCGACCTGTCGCGTCGCGGCGCCGAGGGCGTCGAGCGCCTGGCGCAGTTCCATGCGGCCGGCGGCAGCTCCCTGAGCCGTGATCCAGGACAGGCCGCCTTCGGCGTCGCGCGACTTGCGCGCCTCGGCGATGCCGGGCTCGGTGAGGGCATAGACACGCCTTCCCTCGACCTGCTCGCCGCGGACGAGCTCGGCGTTCTCGAGTTCCTGCAACGTGGGATACACCGATCCCGGGCTCGGCCGCCATGCTCCGCCACTCATCTCCTGGATACGCTGCATGACCTCGTACCCGTGCATGGGGCCCTCGGCGAGGGCGGCGAGGACTGCTGCTCTTATCGTGCCTCTGCGGGCGCGGCCGAACGGTCCGAAGCCGTGGGACGAGCGCTTCGGATGTCCGGGGCCGCGTGACGGTCTTTCGCCGGCTGCGCCGCCGGGCGTGCCGCGCCCGTGACGGCCGCCGGCTGCGCCGCCGGGCGTGCCGCCGTGCCCGTGCGCTGACTGTCCGGCGGCCGGCGGGCGGCGCCGCTGCTCTTGGCGGCGCCGCCCATCACCAGGTGTCTGTCCAACCATGGATGCCTCCGCTGTATCGATGTGACGCGATATATCATAACACGTCGCGTCAGTCTGTCAACG
>JAKPOQ010000024.1 GCA_029547745.1 Actinomycetes bacterium | reverse complement strand
AGAGGCTCAGCGCGCAGCCGGGCGAGACCGTGCTCACGGTCGCCCGTCGCGAGGGCATCGACATCCCCGCCCTCTGTCAGATGGAGGGGACGGCGCCGTGGGGCGCCTGCCGCCTCTGCCTCGTCGAGGTCGAGGGCCAGGCCAAGCTCCAGGCGGCCTGCACCACGTGGGTGAGCGACGGCATGGTCGTGAGGACCGACACGCCGCGCGTGCGCCAGAAGCGCGCGAGCTACCTCGAGATGTACCTGTCGGACCACGACAGCTACTGCGAGGCGCCCTGCGCCGACGCCTGCCCGGCGCACATCGACGTCCCCGCCTACATCGCGGCGCTGGCCGACGGCGACGCCGCCGGCGCCGCCGCCATCGTGCGCCGCGACCTGCCCTTCCCCGGCATCCTCGGCCGCGTCTGCCCGCGCTACTGCGAACCGGTCTGCCGTCGCGGCGAGGTCGACGACCCGATCGCCATCTGCGCCCTGCACCGGGCCGCCGCGGACCATGGGCGCGCGGTCCTCGCGGCCGGCATGCCCAGCGGCCGGCGGGTCGCCGTCATCGGCGCCGGCCCGGCCGGCCTCGCTGCCGCGTGGTACCTCGCCGAGAAGGGTCACGGGGTCACCGTGTACGACACCAACGAGAAGCCCGGCGGGTCGCTGCGCTACAGCATCCCCGAGTTCCGCCTGCCCGAGAGGGTCCTCGACCGCGAGCTCGAGCCGCTCTGGGAGGCCGGCGTGCGTTTCGTCGACGACACCGCGCTCGGCTACGAGGTCACCGTCGAAGGGCTGCGCGACGCCGGCTTCGACGCCGTCCTCGTCGCCGTGGGCACGTGGCAGACGGCGACCTCGAAGATCCCCGGCAGCGAGGCCGTCATCGAGGGCCTCGACCTGCTGCGCAAGGTGCGCGAGGGCAGGAAGGTGCGTATCAGCGACACGGTCGCCGTGATCGGCGGCGGCACGCCCGCGCTCGACGCCGCGCGCACGGCGCGCCGCCTGGGCGCCACGTCGGTCACCGTCCTGGCGCCGCGCGACGCGGCGCACCTCGAGGCCGGGGCGCGCGACCTTGCCGCCGCCCTCGAGGAGGGCGTCACGTTCGAGTTCGACGTCGCGGCGAAGAAGGTCAAGGCGGGCAAGCACGGCCGGCCGAGCGCCGTCGAGTGCGTCCGTCTCGGGCGCTCCAAGGGGCGTACGCGCGAGATCAAGGGCAGCGCGTTCGAGGTCCCGGCGACGACCGTCATCTCGGCCGTCTCATACGTGCCCGACCTCGGCGATGCCGCCGAGGAGCTCGCCCTCTCGTCCTGGAACACGCTCGCGGCGAACCGCTTCACGGGACGCACGGCGAGCGACGGCGTGTTCGCCGCCGGCGACGCCGTGACCGGCGCCCGCTCGGTCATCCACGCCGTCGCCGCCGGCAAACGCTCGGCGCTCGCCATCGACGCCTGGCTGCGGGGTACCGATCTCGTCAAGCTCGAGGAACGGCTGGCCGTCTACGCCGCCCAGCCCTACCTCGAGCAGCTCGCCGACGCTCCCAAACTGGGCGAGCTCGGCGAGCGCCTCGCCGAACGCAGCCCCGTCTGGCTCAAGATGGGCATCGCCGCCGAGCCGGCCAAACGCGCCACGATGCCGCGTATCGCCAAGGCTCGGCGCACCAAGGGCTTCGACGAGGTCGAGAAGGGCTACTCGCTCGCCTCGGCGCGCGCCGAGGCGATGCGCTGCCTGCAGTGCGTCTGCCCGTCGAACGGCGCCTGCGATCTCCAGCGCCTGGGCGTCGAGCACGGCATGACGAGCAACAGCCTCGTCGCCCCCGGCGCCAGGATCCGCGCCCTCGAGCCGCAGTACGAGCACCCGTTCATCCGCCGCGACATGGAGCGCTGCATCTCCTGCGGGCGCTGCGTGCGCGTCTGCCGCGACGTCGCCGGGCCGGCGTGCTACGACTTCACCGGCCGCGGCTTCATGATGAACGTCGACACGCCGTACGGCGAGGCCCTGCAGCTCGCCGACTGCATCTCGTGCGGGCGCTGCGTGACGGCCTGCCCCACGGGCGCGCTCACGTTCAACGAGCGCGCCCTGCAGTCGTTCCGCATCGAGGAATCACGCTGCATCATGTGCCGCGAGTGCGTGAACGTCTGCCCCGCCGACGCCCTCAAAGAGACCAGTCACTTCGAGGAAGCGCGGACGCAGTGGCTCGAACTGGTCGCCCAGGGCAGCAAGCTCGCCGGCGGCCACCGCCTGTGCGCGGGTTGCGGCGCGCCGATC
>JAKPOQ010000015.1 GCA_029547745.1 Actinomycetes bacterium | reverse complement strand
TGGCCCCCGGAGGTCGAGAAGTAGAAGGCGGCGATGACGGCGCCGCCGTACCTGGGCACCACACCGGCGGTGCCCTTGACGGCGGCGTCCGTCGCCGCCGCCTCGACGCGTACGCCGCTGTACGCCTGGTCGCGGGTCGTGCAGTACACGTCGAACGCTTCCCCGGGGTCGCGCGAGCGTTCGGCGTAGGCGCGCGCTGCGCACGCCTGCGCCTTGAGCGCCTCGAGCGGCCACGAGGCCGACATCTCGTGAGGCACGACCCCGCGCAGGTAGCTTTCCATGGGCAGCTTGTTGATCATCGTGAAGCCGGACGAGGTGTGCAGGACGCGGATGAGGCCGCGGTACTTCCCCGTCTTGCCCCAGTCGTCGGTGGTCACCGTCCGGAGGAGGCCGGAGACGGGCTTGAAGGTGACGGGCGCGGTGAAGGTCCGCGTGCGGGTGCCCGCCGTCACTCTGTACTTGCCGTCGGTCCAGGTGACGACCGCGGTGGCGCCGCCCGGGATGTCGAGCTTCGCCGCGGAGGTGTACGCGCGGAACGTTCCATCGCAGGTGAGCTTGACCGAGGACAGACCTCCACGCAGGCGCACGCGGATGACCTTGTTCTCGACCTTTCCGAGGCTGATGCCGGTGTAGTAGTGCTTGAGGATCCGGTCGTAGGTCCAGCCGTGCTTGGCGTAGCCGTACGCACCCCATTGGCACATGCCGATGCCGTGGCCCCATCCGCGGCCGACCATGGTGACGTTCGTGGTCGCGGCCGGGGCAGGACCGGCGACGCCGAGGCAGAAGACCGCTGTCGCCGCCACGATCAGGGCGGCGGACCGCAGGCGGCGACGCCCGTTGTGGGGGAGGCTTGTGCGGGGGGCGTGTCGGGAGAGATCCGTCATCGTGGGATCACGTAGCCGCTCCGGCTTGTCGCCGATACTACGCGGCGACTTGCGGAGCGGCAAACGTCGTGTCGTCAGCCTGCTTGCCGTGTCGGCGCTTACTTCGTCTATCGGCGGGTGAGTCCTGCGCTTGAGCGTCGGGGAGCGGGCTCAAGGGCGGCGACTCCCGGCCGATACAGAGGAAGCGGCCATGCTGAAGACAGCCATCACGCGGAGTGGGTCATGAAGCAGGCACGCGTCATGCAAGGCGAGGATGCGTGTCGGCAGGTCGGGATCCGGCGGTCGGCCGGCATCGGGCGGCCGGTGGACGTCCGGCGGCCGGCCGACGTTCGCCGTCTCGGGGGTCTCGTGCTCGCGCTCGTCGCGACGGCGCTCGCCGGGCTCGCCTTCGCGGCGAGCCCGGCGAGCGCCCAGACCTACACCGACGTCCCAAAGGTTCACTGGGCGCACGCCGCTGTCGACTGGGTCACCGACGTCGGGCCTCTTGGGCGCAAAGTGCTCGACGACTACGGCGCCAAGTTCCGGCCTGAGCGCGCCATCACCCGGCGCCAGCTTGCCAGGGCATTGGTCATCGCCAGCGGCCACCAGGACGACACCGTCACGCCGGTCGCCATCCCGGACGTCGTCCCCGACATCGACCCCTACTACTGGGACATCCAGATCGCCGTCTCGCTCGGCCTCATGGCGGCCTCGGGCGACGGCTTTCACCCTGACGCGACGGTAACAGCGTCGAAGGCCGAGTCAGCCATCGTGCGCATGATCAAGCTGATGCAGTCCGACGACGACTGGGGTCTTCTCACGGCGTTGCGCCCCGGTACATGGGAGCCCACCGCGGGCTGGAGGCCGACGGTCCCCTCACGGCTTCCGTACGTCGTCGCCTCGCGCCACCTTCTCCTGCGCTTCAACCACCCGTACGGGAACGAGGAGCAGGAGGTGCTCCCCGGTCAGGCGATCGACCGCGCCGAGGTCGCCTACATGCTGCGCGAGGCGCTCACCCTGAGCGAGTGGGAGGTCGACGGTCTCGTAGCGTACAAGAGCATCAGCCTGCCTGCGCTGAGCAAGCGCCAGCGCCAAGTGCTCGGCTTCGCCCTCAAGTATGTGGGGTATCCATACGTCTACTGCGGCGAGTATCCGACGAGGGACTCGCCGTATGGCTACCAGGAGTGCGGCGGGTTCGACTGCTCCGGCTTCGTCTGGTGGGTACTCAAGATCCACTTCAAGTACCCGATCAGCGTCAACGAGCGCGGCGCGAGCGACATGGCGCGCAAGGCCAAGCCGCGGGTCTCCCGCAGCGGCCTCAAGCCGGGCGACATCATGTTCTTCGGTCCCAACGGCCCCCGTTCGACGGCGGGCTCGATCTACCACGCCGCCATCTACATGGGCCGTGGCTGGTTCATCCACTCGACCGGCTCGAGTGACGGCGTGACGGTCGCCTCGCTGAACGCGTCGGACTACTGGCGCACGCACTTCGCCTGGGGCCGTCGCGTGCTGACGAAGGCGGAACTGGCGCTGCAGTGAGCGGTGACGGTCGGGACGGCTGCGGCAGGCCGTGATGGCCGTTCCGGCGCGCGTCCCGCACGGCGAGCGCCGGTCGCGGCCTTCGCCTGCCGCTCTACGCGAGGCCCCGGTACTGCTGCTCGTAGTAGCGGCGGAACTCGCCTGACTTGATCGGCTCCCACCAGGTGCGGTGGTCGCGGTACCAGGCGACCGTCGTCGCGAGCCCGTCGGCGAACGGCGTCCGCGGCGCCCAGCCGAGGGCTTGCAGCTTGGCGCAGTCGACAGAGTAGCGGCGGTCGTGGCCCGGCCGGTCGGGGACGTAGCGGACGAGGCTGTGGTCCTTGCCGAGCAGGTCGAGGATGCGGCGGGTGAGGTCGAGGTTCTCGACCTCGTTCCCGCCCCCGACGTTGTAGACGTGGCCGGGCTCACCCTTGTGCAGGACGAGGTCGATCGCCGCGCAGTTGTCTTCGACGTACAGCCAGTCGCGGACGTTGCGCCCATCGCCGTAGACGGGCAGCGGCTCGTCGTCGAGAGCGTTGGTGACGAACAGCGGCACGATCTTCTCGGGGTACTGGTACGGGCCGTAGTTGTTCGAGCTGCGCGTGATCAGGACGGGCGTCGCGAACGTGCCGTGATAGGCGAGGACGAGCAGATCGGCGCCCGCCTTGCTGGCCGAGTAGGGGCTCGAGGGCGCGAGGACGGAGTCCTCGCGGAACGAGCCCCGCTCGATCGAGCCGTAGACCTCGTCCGTGGAGACCTGCAGGTAGCGGCCGACGCCCAGCTCGCGTACGGCCTCGAGGAGCGTGTGCGTGCCGAGCACGTCGGTGCGGATGAAGTCCTGCGGGTCGCTGATGGAACGGTCGACGTGAGTCTCGGCCGCGAAGTTGACGACGGCGTCGGCGCCGGCGAGGGCCGAGCGCACGACACCGGCGTCGCAGATGTCCCCGCGCACGAACGTGTAGCGCGGGTCGCTCTCGACGTCGCGCAGGTTCTCGAGGTTGCCGGCGTAGGTGAGTTTGTCGAGGTTGACGACCTCGACGTCCTCATGGGCGCGCAGCAGGTGACGGACGAAGTTCGAGCCGATGAACCCGGCGCCGCCGGTGACGACGATGCGCATGCTGCTCCCTCCTCGCTCCGTCACCCGGCCGGAGCCTGCCCCAGCGCTGTCAGCCGGTCGACCGCCGCGCGGACGCCGTCGGCCCAGTGCGGCAGGCGCGGGACCGGGCGCTCGCTGGCGAGGGCCGAGAAGGCCGGGCGCTGCGCCGGTCGGCCCAGCTCGGCCGTCGTGATCGCCCGGACCTCGACCGGCAGGCCGGCGGCGGCGACGACCTCGCAGGCCAGCTCGTGCCACGAGCAGTACCCACTGCCGGCCATGTGGTAGAGGCCGGGCTCCACGCCCTGGCGCAGTGTCTCGTCGACGGCCGCGGCCAGGTGCCCGGCGTACGTCGGTGAACCGACCTGGTCGTCCACGACCCGCAGCGGCTCGCCCGTGCCCGCCTTCTCCCGGCCCGCGGTGAGGATCGACTTCACGAAGTTGCGCCCGGTCTCCGAGAAGAGCCACGAGGTGCGAACGACCATGCCTCGCGCCCAGCCGAGGACGATGTTCTCGGCGGCGAGCTTGCTGCGCCCGTAGACGTTGAGGGGCGCGGGCGCGTCGCTCTCGACGTACGGGCTGCCCTTCGTGCCGTCGAAGACGTAGTCCGTCGAGAAGAGGACGACCAGGGTGTGCGTGCCGCGCACGGCCTGGACGACGTTGCGCGTGCCCCCGACGTTGACGGCGAAGGCGGTCGTCGCATCAGCCTCCGCGCCGTCGACGTCGGTGTAGGCGGCGGTATGCAGGACGACGTCGGGCGAGAAGGCGCGCACCGCCGCGCTCAGGGCATCCGCGTCGCGGATGTCGAGCGCGGCCTCGCGCGCCATGAAGACTTCGCCCTCGAGGACCTGCTCGAACGCGGTGGCGAGCTGGCCACCGGCTCCCGTCACGAACCAGCGCGGCACAGGACGGACCTCAGCGCAGCCTTACGCCCCAGTCGTACGCGATGCGCGCCGTGTCGTGAGGCAACTCCTCCTGGTCCGGCGCGTCGTACACGTACACCTCGGTCGGGGCGTTGATGACGTAGGCCTCGTCCACACTCACGCACTTCCATCCATGCCAGACGCCGGGCGGCACGCGCACGAGCAGTGGGGCGTGCTCGCCGAGGAAGAACTCGTCGATCTCTCCTTTGGTGGGCGAGTCGTCGCGGTCGTCGCAGAGCACGAGCTTGAGCATGCCCTTGACGCAGACGATGTTGTCCCACTGCACGCGATGGAGGTGCCAGCCCTTGACGACCCCCGGCAGGGTGGTCGTCATGTAGAGCTGGCCGAACTTGAGGAACAGGTCGTCGTCGCTGCGCAGGCATTCCATGAGGCGGCCGCGCTCGTCCGGGATGACCGCGAGCCTCTTCGTCGCCACTCCTTCGATCACGTCGCGCCTCCTCCGTCCCCGATGTCCTCGCCGTCACCCGGCTTAGAGGATGCCGATCTGGCTCGCATCGCCGACCATGAACCGGTAGGCGACGGGCTTGGCCTCGCTGTGGGCGATGACGACGTCCTTGCCGACAAGGCTGTCGGTCATGCGCGCGCCAAGATGGCAGATGCGGCTGCGGTCGAGCACGATCGAGTGCTCGATCTCGGCGTGCTCGACGACCACGCCGTCGCTGAGCGACGTGTACGGCCCGAGATAGGCGTCGCTGATGCGGCAGTCGGCGCCGACGACCGCCGGCCCGCGCACGGTGCAGCGCGTGAGCACGCTGCCGGCGCCGACCTGGACCGGCCCCTCGACCGTCGTGTCGACGAGGGTGCCGCGCAGGTCGGCCGTCAGCGTGCTCAGGACGAGGCGGTTCGCCTCGAGCATGTCCTCGAGCTTGCCCGTGTCTTTCCACCAGCCGGTGACGCGATGCGCCTCCACGCGCAACCCGCGGTCGACCATGTCCTGGATGGCGTCGGTGATCTCGAGCTCGTGGCGCGCTGACGGCGTTATCGTCTTGACGCTCGCGAAGACGGCGGGCGTGAACAGGTAGACGCCGACGAGGGCAAGGTCGCTGCGCGGCTCGCTCGGCTTCTCCACGAGCCGCGCCACGCGACCGGCGCCGTCCAGTTCGGCGATCCCGTACGCGCTCGGGTCGGCGACGCTCTGCAGGAGGATGAGGGCGTCGGGACGGCTCTCGTCGAAGCGCCGCACGAAGCGCGTCACGCCTTCCTTGAGGAGGTTGTCGCCGAGGTACATGACGAACGGACTGTCGCCGAGGAAGTCCTCGGCGATCAGGACGGCGTGCGCCAGGCCCAGCGGCGCCTCCTGAGGGATGTACGTGACGCGCAGCCCGAAGCGCGCGCCGTCGCCGACCGCGGCCTCGATCTCGGCGCGCGTGTCGCCGACGACGATGCCGACGTCCTCGATGCCGGCCTCGCGCAGGGCTTCAAGACCGTAGAAGAGGACGGGCTTGTTGGCCACCGGGACGAGCTGTTTGGCCGAGGTGTGGGTGATGGGCCGCAGACGGGTACCCGCTCCACCGCTGAGGACCAGGCCCTTCACTGTCGCCGGCCCAGCTCAGATCGTCTCGCGACCGGGAAGCTCGTCGTCGCTCTCGGTCGAGAGCAGGTCGAGGACGCCGTGCTCATCGGTGGCCCTGCCGACGAAGACCACGTTCGGCCCCGCCCAGAGTGTGACGCGAGCGCCGACGGGCAGGGCGAGTGCGGCGCCGTCGCGCACGATGTTGGTCAGCGTCGAGCGTTCGACGTCGCGCACCACCTCGGCGCTGTCGATCGCGAACGGCTCGCCGTCGTCGAGCTGCAGGCGCGGTTCTCTGCCGGCGTCGATGATCACGCGCCGGAGTATAGCATCCGCCTTGCTCACACTCGCCGCCGATCTCCCTTGTCGACCGAAGACCGTGCTTGGTCCGCGACGTGCGTGGGCCAAGAGTGGGCTTGGTCCGCGACGTGCGTGGGCTATGATGAAGCGTACGGGGCGGCGTCGTCTGGAGGTATCGTCCCGCGAGCCTGGGTGGCAAACGGAGGGAAGGAGGCAGCGTGAGACGAGTGAGGGGAGGGGTTCGGCGACGCGCCG
>JAKPOQ010000001.1 GCA_029547745.1 Actinomycetes bacterium | reverse complement strand
GGCCCTCGGCCGCGGAGCGTGCCGTCTACGACCGGGTGCCGATCGACGTCGTGCACCTGCTGCGCAGGGCCGGCGTCCGCTTCGGCGCCCTCTACGAGGACGACCTCTACTCGGGCGCCCTGGCCTACGACCTGGGCCTGGCTGAGATCGTGGCCGAGCACGCCGCGAAGGTGCTCGCGGCGTTCAGGAAGCACGGCGTCAAGCACGTGATCACCATCGACCCCCATACGACGACCATGCTGCGCAGCGTCTACCCCCGGATCCTCGAGGGGTACGACATAGGGGTCTCGAGCTACCTCGAGGTCCTCGCCGAGAAGGGCGTCGGCAGCAACGGTCATCGCGTCCGGCCGATCGACGGCGAGGTCGTGGTGCACGACTCGTGCGTCTTCGCCCGCTACGAAGGCGTCGTCGACGAGCCCAGGGTCCTGCTGGCGGCCGCCGGGCTCACGCTGAGGGACCCGGAGAACGCCGGCCGCCAGACGTGGTGCTGCGGCGGCCCCGTCGAGTCGCTCTACCCGGCCAAGGCGGCAGCCAACGCCGAGAAGCGCGTCGCGCAGCTGCGCGCGGCCGGCGACGAGGCGGTCACGATGTGTCCGATGTGCTTCGTCAACCTGAGCAGCGCGGCAGGGTCGACGATGCGCTTCAGAGACATCTCCGAGTACCTGCGCGAGGCGTTCGCGTCCTGACGGGCGACCTCGGACGGCATGATCTGACGGCACGGGAGGAGTTGGAGTGGACACCACCAAGAAGACCATCATCCTGTTCAGCGGCGACTTCGACCGCGTCATGGCGGCGCTGATCATCGCCAACGGCGCCGCGGCCATGGGCGACGACGTCACGATCTTCTGCACGTTCTGGGGCCTCAACATCCTGCGCAAGCCCGAGAAGGTCCAGTCGAACGGGAAGAGCACGCTCCAGAAGATGTTCGGCGGCATGATGCCGAAGGGCACCCGGAAGCTGGGCCTGTCGAAGATGAACATGGCCGGCATCGGCGCCCCGATGATGCGCAAGGCCTGCAAGGCCGCCGGCGGCATGTCGCTGGAGGAGCTCTTCGCCTCGGCCCGCGAGAACGACGTCAAGTTCGTCGCCTGTACGCTCAGCATGGACATCCTCGGCTTCACCAAGGAGGAGATGATCGACGGCCTCGACTACGCCGGAGTCGCCGCCTACCTCGGCGAGGCGGACGAGGCCAACGTCAACCTGTTCATCTGAGCGGCTCCGGAGGTCCGGCGGGAGCCGGAAGCCGGCCGAGTGTGAGCGAGGGCCCGCGATCACGTCAGACGTGCGGTCGCGGGCCCTCCGCCTCAGCGGAACTCGGACTCCGTCACGACCTCGCGCTTGATGAGCCCGACAAGACGCTGCAGGGCCTCGAAGACGTTCTCACGGATGTCGCCGGCCACCACGACCTTCATGATGTCGTCGCCCACTTTCAGGTCACCCTCGTTGACCCACCCGTCCACGGCCACGACCCCGGGCCACGTGAGGGCCTCGGCCAACACGTCGGCGAACCGCCGCCGATCGACCGTCAGGCGCATGCCGTGCACCGGTTCGCCGGCCCGCGACGAGCCCCGGACGACCCCCTGATGGGCGAGGATCATACCGATGCGATCGGCCCCCGGCCCCGCCTTGATCCGTGTGATGCAGGCGTCGACGTCGAATCCGCTCATGGCCGCTCCGTGCGCTCGTCGTTCTGAGCGCATAGTATGCCTGATGGCGAGGAGATGCAGGAGGCGGTATGGACACACTGACGCTGACGCCGGTCGGCGTCATCCACAGTGAGCACAATGAGCCCGGACGCACGCCCATCCAGCCGGTGTGCGCCCACGGCAGTCGCGGCGTCGTCGAGGTCTTCCCCGAGTACGAGGAGGCGCTCGACGACATCGAGGGCTTCTCTCACCTGCACCTCATCTACTGGCTGCACCGCGCGAGCGAGGCGACCAACGCCCGCTCCGGCGTGCGCTCCCTCAAGGTCGTCCCTTTTCTCGACGACGTCCCGCGCGGCGTCTTCGCGACACGCTCGCCGGTCCGCCCCAACCCGCTGGGCCTGAGCGTGGTGCGGCTCGTGGAGCGTCGCGGGCGGCGACTCATCCTCGACGACGTCGACGTGCTCGACGGCACTCCGCTCCTCGACATCAA
>JAKPOQ010000191.1 GCA_029547745.1 Actinomycetes bacterium | reverse complement strand
AGGATGATCGCCCAGCAAGCGACGTGGACAGCGTTGGGCGAGATCGCCGCCATGAGCGCGCCGCGCTGTTGCCAAAGGGAGTCCTGGCTGGCTCTCATGGCGGCTTCGAGGTTCGTCCGCGAGGCGACGGGCGGGTCGTTGGCCGTATCACGCATCCGCTGCACGCAGAGCGCGCAGAACCGCGAGTGCATCCACGGATCATGTCCTCTCTGGTCGCCGAACGTGGAGCGCCAGACCGGCGCGCTGTCCGTCGCGACGTCCGGCAACGGCTCGCCCCAGCGATGAGTGCCCCCATCGTTCGCCCCGAACGGACGCGCCTGGAGCCGTGGGTGTTGCGGCGCGCGGGTGCGCGCGACGAGGCGGGTCTGCGGCGGCATCAACTGCGCGCTCTGCGCGCGACCGTGCGCCGCGCCAAGGAGAGCAGCAGGTTCTATGCGCGGCGGCTGCACGACGTGGACCCTGACGGCCTCGCCGATCTCGCCGGCGTCGCAGGTCTGCCGTTCACGACGGCCGACGACGTCCGTTCGTCGGGCATGGACATGCTCGGTGTGCGCCAGGGAGAGGTCGAGCGCATCGTGACGCTTCCTACATCCGGGACGACCGGGGACCCCAAGCGCATCTTCTTCACCGCGGCCGACCAGGAGCTGACCATCGACTTCTTCGAGCACGGCATGTCAGTGCTCGTCGAGCCAGGGGACCGGGTCTTGATCCTGCTCCCAGGCGAACGACCGGGAAGCGTGGGCGACCTCCTGCGTCGCGGTCTTGCCCGCATGCAGGTCGAAGGCGTCGTCCACGGCCCTGTACGCGATGTCTGCCGAGCACTCGCGGTGCTCCAGGCGGGGAGGTTCGACGCCGTCGTCGGCATCCCCGTGCAGGTCTTGGGCCTCGCTCGGCGTAGCGTCGCCGAAGGTCCGGCGGTGCGACTCAAGAGCGTGCTCCTGAGCACCGACCATGCGCCGCGGTCCCTCGTCGCCGCTATCGAGGACGCCTGGGGCTGCCGCGTCTTCGACCACTACGGCACGACCGAGATGGGCCTCGGCGGTGGCGTGGAGTGCGAGGCGCACATGGGCTACCATCTGCGTGAGGCCGACCTGCTGTTCGAGGTGGTCGACATCGAGACCGGAGCACCGGTGCCCGATGGCCACTGTGGCGAGGTCGTGTTCACGACCCTCACGCGCGAGGCCATGCCGCTCATCCGTTATCGCACCGGCGACTACAGCCGCTTCGTACCTCGTCCATGTCCCTGCGGCTCCTGGTTGCGCGTGCTCGATACAGTGCGCACCAGGGTGGCCGGGCGGGTGAGGCTGAAGAACGGCGAGATGCTGGACCTGGCGGCGATCGACGAGGCCCTGTTCGCCCTTCCGGACGTCGCTGACTGCCACGTGCGGCTCAGCGAGGACCGCGGCACACTGTCGGTCGAGGTCCTGGCCGCCTCATTTCGAGACCGTGGTGTCGCCCAGCGTGACGGACTGGACGCACTCTCTCGCGGGGCGGTGGCGGCGCTCGAGGCGGTCCCCGCCATCGGCTCCGCGGTCCGGGTGGGACATCTCGACCTGCGGGCCACGGCGGGGACCGCCGCGTGGCCGGGGAGTGACGGTACCGCGAAAAGGATGTTGAAGACATCAGAACATACGGAGGAACCTGGATGAAGGAGATCCTGAACGAGGTGCTGGAGCTGCTCGAGGACGGCCAGGACTTCGCTCTCGTGAGGCTTGGGTCAGAGAGCGGGTCGACGCCCCGCGCCGCGGGCGCCGAGATGCTCGTGCGCCGTGACGGCACGATCGCCGGCACGATCGGCGGGGGCCTGCTCGAGTTGACGATGATGAAAGCGGCGGCCGAAGCGCTCGAGGCGCGAAGCTCGCGGGTCACCAGTCTCGCCCTTTCGGGAAAGGACCTGACGAGCGAGGAGAAGATGGTCTGCGGAGGGCATGCCGACGTTGCGATCACGTATGTGCCGCCCGGCGACCCGGTGCTTCTCGAGGTGTGTCGCGCCGTCCGGGAGGCCACCGCCGCGGGGAAGCGCGCCTGGCTCTTCACTGTCCTGCCGGCAGGTCAGGACGGGACAGTGGAGCACAGCCTGTTACGCGAGGACGACACCATCATCGGCGCACGGCCCTGCGACCCGGGAGAGTTGCGCAGCGCCGTCGGGAAGATCGCTGTCCATGGCTCCACGTCCCTTGCCGACGGCCGGGAGGTGCTGGTGGAACCGATCGACGTCCCCGCGACCGTCTTCATCTGTGGCGCAGGTCATGTCGGTACTGCCTTGGCGCCTGTCGCCATGGGGGTCGGCTTCGACGTCGTCGTCATCGACGATCGTGAGGAGTTCGCGAATCCGGCGCGTTTCCCCAGCTGCAGGGTCCTGCTCTCGCCGTTCGACGGGGCTCTCGAGAACGCCGGAGTGGGGGAGGACGCCTACGTCGTGATCGTCACGCGCGGTCACGTGCATGACATGAACGTGTTGGAGCAGGCGTTGCGCACGCCGGCGCGCTACATCGGTCTCATGGCCAGCCGCAGTAAGCGGGCGCGGATCTTCTCGGCCTTGCGCGACGCCGGGTTCAGTGAGGCGGATCTGGGCCGGGTGCACTCTCCGATCGGCCTGGAGATCGGCGCCGAGGCCCCGGCAGAGCTCGCCATCAGCATCGTCGCCGAGATGATCAAGGTGCGCGCCGGGGAGTCGGCCTGAGCTTTGAGCGAGATCGCCGCCATCGTGCTCGCTGCCGGGTACTCGTCGCGGATGGGCTCGCTCAAGCCCCTGCTCGAGGTCGAGGGACGCACGCTCCTCGAACGTGCGGTGCACATGTTCCGCGACATCGGTGTCGACGACGTGATCGTGGTCGTCGGCCACCGCGGCGACGAGGTGCGAACAGCGGCCGAAGAGTCGGGGGCACGTCCGGTCTGGAATCTGGCTTACGACGAGGGGATGTACTCGTCCATCCAGGCGGGTACCGCGGCGCTGCAGCCGACGGCGCGATGGTTCTTCGTCCTTCCCGGTGACTGTGCGTTCGTTCGACCCGAGACGGTCGGCCGTTTGGCGCGTGCAGGTCGGGATCTCGACGTCGAGGTCGTGCTGCCCGTGTATCGCGGAGCGACGGGTCATCCTCCGATGTTACGCGCGGCGCTGAAGGAGGAGATCCTTGCCGAGCGACCGCGGGAGGGATTGCGTGAGTTGCTCGAGTCGCACGCCGCGCATACAGCGTGCGTCACCGTGGCTGACCCCGCGGTGAGGTTCGATGCCGACACCGAGTCCGATCTTGCCCGCGCCAGGGAGTTCGCGGCAGCCACGGCTCTGCCGGGCGAGGCGCGGTGCTTTGAGATCCTGCGTGCTCGGGGCGCCTCGCCGGAGCTCGTCGCGCACTCGCGCGCCGTCGCGGCGGTGGGCACCGCCTTGGCGACGGCGCTGAACGAGCAGGGGCGGCACGTGTGCCTGCCCCTCGTGGTCGCGGCTGCCCTGCTGCACGACGTGGCGCGTGGCGAGCCGATGCATGCCGATACCGGCGCGGTCGAGCTTGAGGCCATGGGATTCCCGCGTGTCGCGGCGGTCGTGCGCCGGCACATGGATCTTGGTGACGGGGGCGACGATACTCGCGATGTCGATGAAGCGGGGATCGTCTATCTCGCCGACAAGATGGTGGCCGGCGACCAGGTGGTCGCTCTCGAGGACCGTCTTGTTTCTCGCCTGCGAGACCTGGCGGGCGACCCGGTCGCGCTCGACGCCGCTCGTCGGCGGATGGAGGCGGCAGTCGAAGTCCGTTGTCGCATCGAAGACCTCCTGGGGAAACGTGTCGGCCCTGCAAGGCGAGCGGACGTCCATCCCGGCTGAAGCCCTCAGCGGTCAGTCCGTCGCCGCGGAGGACCGTCGGCGACGCTATGCTGATCCACGGCCTCTGACGTTCAGGGGGAAACGGGTGGCTGCCTCTTGGCCGCCACTGCCTGCGAGGTGATCCGCATGAACGACGGTGACGCTGAAGCTGGGTCGGGGCTGCACAGCCGCCACGAGCGGCGTGTACGGCATCTTCGTGAACACGGATCGGACTTGCCGTCGGCGTGCGGGAAGCCGCGTATCCAGGTCGGCCATCGCATCTTTCTGCACGTCAACGGTGAGCCGATCATCGGGCCGGGCACGCACGAACTCCTCGTGCGCGTCGAAGTGATGGGGTCCCTGCACAAGGCGGCGCAGTCGATGGGCATGGCGTACAGCAAGGCTTGGCGGGTCGTTCAGGAGGCCGAGGGCCTGCTCGGCGTACGACTCATGAACCGGCGCATCGGGGGAACCGCCGGTGGCGGCTCAGTACTCACTGAAGACGGTCGCGAGCTTGTGACGCGCTTTCGCGCTCTTCGGGAAGAGGCCGACGTCGAACTCGAAAGACTGCGCCAAAAGTACTTCGGCGACGCGCCGTTCGGTCCCGACGAGCATCGCGCCGCCTCGTCGGGCGACTCATCGCGGTGAGTCTGGCCCAACTTGATCGCGCGGTGAGTCTGGCCCAGCTTGATCGAACCTCGGGGCGCATCCTGCAAGAGTCACGGTAAGAGGCGTGTTGCCGGCTCTGAAGGGGGGTCGTTATACTCTTTCGAGATAGCGCCTTCTGCGCCTGAGCGTGGGAGGGAACCCGGGGATAGGGGGCCTGCCATCGTGCGACCGACGAGTCACGCTGCGAATGGCGGCCACGATGTGTGCGTGGTCACGGGACGCGAGGCGGCCGGCTCCGGGGGGTCGTCGCTGCTCACGGCACGATCGACGATGTCGTAGTCGTCGGTCCCCGTGGCGCACGTCGCACGATGAGAGATGCGATGCATGTGGACGCGCAGCGCGGTCGCCGGCCGTCCGGCTGGCGACCGCGCGTCGTACTGGTGACCGGGCCTCCCGGCGCGGGCAAGACGACGTTGTGCCGGACGGTGGTGGAGATGGCACGGCGGCGGCGGCTGCGAGTCGCCGGACTGCTCACCGAGTCGCGCACGCTTGCCTCGGGGCGCGTCGTCCAGACTGTCGTCAACCTTCGGACGGGCGAACGCCGACGTCTCGCGGAGTATGTCGGCGAGGACGAGGGCGAGCCCGTCGGGAGCGGGGTGGCCGGTCGCTTTTCGTGGCAGTTCGTCAGTGACTCGGTGCGCTGGGGTCGTCACGAACTCGAGCGTTGCATCGGGCGTGAAGTCGACCTCCTGGTCATCGACCAGATCGGGCCGCTCGAGGTGGTCGCAGGCTCAGGCTGGACGAACGCCCTGGCCGTTCTCGGGGAGGCTCGGGCCGGTCTCTCACTCGTCGTCGTCAATCCCCTCGTCATCGACGAGCTGCGGCGCCGTCTCGATGTGGATGGAGCCACGGTGATAGAGGTGGACACGAGCAGTCGTGGAGTGATACCTGAGCACCTGGCGGCCGCGGCCGGCTGGAGCACGGTCATGGGCCAGGCGCTGTTGAGCGGCGTGCCTGCGGACCTGCTCGCTACCGACCTGGACGGAACGGTGCTGGGCCCTGGGGGCGATCTTCTCGCGCCCGAGTTGCCGACGGCGGTCCGTCATCTCGCCGCTAGTGGGATCACGCTTGTCCTGTGTACGGGACGGTCCACGGAGTACGCCCTCGAGGGCGCACGGGCGTTCGGCGCGAGGAGTGGCTACGGGTTGTCTTATGGCGGTGCGATGACAGTCGACCTGAGCACGGGCAACGTGATCTCGCGTACGCGATTGACCGGCCAGCTCGCGTCCCAGATCGTACGACTCGCCCGAGAGCTTGGGCTCGCGGTCGATCCCATTCCTCTCTGCGGCGATCCTGTGCGGCTTCTCCTGACCGGCGCGCCGGCTGCCATCGACCGCGCCGCCGAGAGCCTGGCCTGCGTGGTCAGGCGCCAGGTCGTCATGCTGCGCCCCACCCCGGAGGCGCTCGCCGTGCAGGCTGCGGGAGCGACGAAGCACGCCGCCCTGGCCGCTCTGACGAAGGCACTGGGAGTAGACGAGGGGCGGACGGTCTACCTCGGCGACGCCGACGACGATGCCGGCGCGTTGCGCTGGGCCGGCCTGGGCATCGCCATGTCGGCCGGCACGACGGCGGCGCGGGGGGCCGCCGACCTCGAGGTCCCGGCCGAGCGTGTGCCCGAGATGCTCGTCCGTGTGGCCCTCGCGCGGCGCCTCAACGGACCCTCCTGAGCGTCACCACAGCGGCGCGTCGACGACGGGCGGCGCCGCGTGTCGCCGGGAACCACATGCGTCACGGCGGTACATGGGGTAGCCTACAGCGAGACACGGGCGGCAGGAGGGCGAGGTGTCGCGTACGACAGCATCGGGCGGTGCCGGTCCAAGCTCTTCGCGTGGCGTCTGGGCCCGACAACGGCGGTGGTACGACTTGCGGCCGTCGGTGTCGCGTGAGGACGAGCCGCGCATCCGTGCAGCCCATCGCGTCTTTCTGCACGAGTACGGCGAGCCCGTGTTCGGGCCCGGCGTCTGGCAGTTGCTGGTCCTCGTCCAGACGACCGGGTCGCTGCGTCAGGCCGCGCGCGAGATGGGCATGTCGTACAGCAAGGCGTGGAGTGCCGTGGGTCGTGCCGAGGACCGTCTCGGCATCGAGCTCCTGCATCGTCACAAGGGCGGGCCGGAGGGCGGTGGCTCGGATGTCACGGAGGAGGGAAACGAACTCATCCGTCGTTTCCGTGACTTTCGCGACGAGGC
>JAKPOQ010000145.1 GCA_029547745.1 Actinomycetes bacterium | reverse complement strand
AGTGTGAACGCCGCGTTCGACGGCTGGCAACGGGCACTGATGCGCAACCGCACCCCGGTCCTGTCGTCGATGTTGCTCCAGGTGAGCGGCCAGTAGTGGCTGTCGACGACGGACAGGGCGTGCTTCGGACCGTAAGAGGGTGGATCGAACAGTGCATCGCTCAGCGTGTAGTCGAAGTCGTAGGCCCCGTTGCGCAGCCAGAGCACCATGCCCGGGACCGTGTACGGCGAGCGGTCGACCTCCCACTCGGTGGTCGCGTCGTTGCTGTACACGGTCTGATACGCGTACTTGAGGCCGCGGTCGAAGCCGCTGTCGTTGCGCCACTCGGCCAGGTAGTACAGCGGGTACACCTTGGTGAGCGGGACGAGGGCCCAGTCGCCCTCCGGCGTGGTCCAGGCAGCCATGCCGTCCTCGAGGTCGTCCGAGAACAACTGTGTGTCGCCATCCGTGAGCAGAAAGTCGTCCGCCCACCAGCCGCTCCACTGGGCCGCCATGTCGGTGCTGTAGCGCAGGCGGACCAAGACCTGCTGGTCGATCCAGGGCGACAAGTCGAAGCGGAGGGTGCCGGTGTTTTCGCCGGTCAGGCCCCAACCCTGGTTGTTGCCGTTCGGGTCCGAGTCGGTGAAGACGCCGTCCATGTCCTGGAGCATCGTCCAGGTGCCGCCGTCATCGACTGACACCTCGACGTAGCCGTAGTCCCAGCCCTCCTCGATGCTCCAGTAGCTCGCGAAGGAGAAGACGGGCGCCGCGGCGCTGGTCAGGTCGAAGGCCTGGGCGGTCGTCACCACCGCTTCTCTGAGGTCGCCTCTGTCCGACCACAGGGCCTTCCCGGTGTCCAGCGGGTTCGGCGTCTCGATGACCTGGTCGGGCAAGTCGATCTTCAGGCCTTGTCCGGGCCCAGCCGGACGCTTCGACAACTGGCCGACCGTCCGGATGGTCGGGGTCGTCGTACTTGAGTCGATCTCGACCGGATCGGCCCAGCCGACCAGGTAGCGGAAGTACAGCGGGAATGGCGCGGGCTGCATACCGCCGAGAATGCCGTTCCACGACCCCGACTCCATGATCGCCCAGTTGGACGGCGAGGCCTGGAGGTCCGTCGTGTAGATGTCGGGGAGTCCGAACGCCGCGTGGCCATACTCTTCCGAGATGACGCCCACGTCGATGTTCTCGGGGTCCATGCTGTACTCGCGCACGTAGATGTCGCGCGTCGCCCCGTGCGTGCCGGCGGCGCAGGCGAGGTAGCCGGTCGGGTAGTCGATGGCGGAGGCATGCGACCAGATAGACCAGACGCCGTGCTGGCCGCCGCCGGCCTCCTGGCCCATGCCCGCGTGGATGACCGTGAAGTTGTCGACCACGCCGTCGCCGTCGCCGTCGTAGTCCTGCCACGGGAAGTCCGGATCGTCGGCGTTGACCGCGTCGACCACTTCCTTCACGAGCTCGTCGGCGCGGACGTTGCTGTTACCGCCAGTCTGGTCGTCGGCGCCGTAGTACGCCTCGGAGTGCGCGGCTTCGAGCCACTTGGGATAGACGCTGCCCTCCGGCTTGAACTTGCCCTCCGACTGCTCCAGGTAGTAGTTGACCATCGTGTTACCGCGAAGGTCCACGTTGCCCAGGTTCGGGTGATGGACGATGACGCCGGCTTTGGGCCCGACGCCGAAGAAGAGCTCCTCGTACAGTCCTGGAGTCGCGTCGTCGTACCAGACCGTGTTGTTGTCCCGCGGCCCGGGAGCCGGGATCTCGTTGTGCGCCGGACCGGAGAAGGTGTCCGTGACGGGATCCCCTTCCTCGTCGTAGCCGCTGACCTCCTCCGGCGTGGTCGAGAACTCGACGGGCACCGCCAGGCTCTTGAACTGGCCCGCGCCCTTGAGGCCGGGCTCACCCTTGCGCTCGTTGGCGAGGAGCTGCTCGAGCTTCTTCGGGTTCGGTGTCGTGGGGTTACGCTCCGCCCATTCCTCGCGGAACGCGGCGAGGGCCTTCTCCCTCGCATCCGCGCCCTTGAGCGGGATCCCCTCGTCGGCGAGGATCAGCTCGACCTGGGCCTCGTTCGGCACCCGGTAATGCTCGGTCCATT
This sequence comes from Actinomycetes bacterium, assembly GCA_029547745.1. Taxonomy (GTDB): domain Bacteria; phylum Actinomycetota; class Thermoleophilia; order UBA2241; family UBA2241; genus UBA2241. The sequence continues at coordinate 60,597 of JAKPOQ010000145.1, read as the reverse complement.
TCTCGCCCTTGAACATGCTGATGGAGCTCACCTGCTTGGTCACGTCGGCGTCGGACCTCGTCGCGGCGAACGTCACGCTCGCCGTCACGACGACCGCAAGCATCAGCGCCAGGAGAAGCCACCGTCTCCGTCTCACGTCTCTCCCTCCTCGTGGTGCCTCCGCTTCGCGGCGAGGCACACGTTGACCGACCATCTCCTTCGATCGCGCCTCGCTCGACCTCCTCTCCCCGATGCCTGACTCAAGACGTCAAGTCGCCGGAGACGCTGTCCGGTCCCCGAAACGCCCTGGAACGAGAAAGACCGGCCAGATGACCGGTCTTCACTTGGGCGGACCCGAAGAGCGACGGGCGCGACCAGCGACGGGCGTGACCGCCGACAAGGGCGACATGCCACCGACGCGCCAAGGTCCACATGCGACCTTTGCCTCTCGCCTCCATCACTCCGCGTCTAACCCTACACGCGCGACCACCGTTGTCCAAGGACGACGACGGACGTCAGCAGCGATGCCTGGCGCCGCCGGGCGGCGCGGCTCCGTCGCATGGCCCTTCCCCGTGCTCCTCCTCCGGATAGCGCACTGGGACGAACTCGACGGACGGCCGCCGCGCCCGCTGCGGGAAGAGCCGCATGAGCTCGTAGACCTTCTCGGGCACTTCCACGCTGACGGGCAAGCCGAGCTCCTGGGCGCGCTCGAAACGGATGGGGTAGTCGTGGGTCCAACGACCGTCGCTGAGCGACGTCGCGAGACGCTCGGCCTCGTCGGGGGCGCGGCCCGGCGACACCAGTTCGAGCACGGTGTCGTGGACCTGGGTGATCGCCTTGCGCGCCATGTCGCCGAGGATGAGCGTCTCGTCGTCCCGGTTTGGGTTCTCGACCTCCAGGGCCCTGAGGATCGACGCCGCCGGCCACGAGCCGCGCGGGAACACCCCGAGTTGCGGGTCGACGGGCCCCAGCACAGCGTCGCGGTCCATGAGGACCTCGTCGGCGGCCAGGGCGAGCAGGCTGCCGCCGGACATCGCGTAGTGCGGCACGATCACCGTGACCTTGCCGGGATGCCGGCGCAAGGCGTGGGCGATCTGGTCGGAGGCGAGGACGAGACCGCCGGGCGTGTGCAGGACGAGGTCGATCGGCATGTCGGCCGGCGTCAGGCGGATGGCGCGCAGGATCTGCTCGGAGTCCTCGATGTCGATGAAGCGCGTCAGCGGGAGCCCAAGGAGGCTGATTGTCTCCTGACGGTGGATCATGCCGATGACGCGCGAGCCGCGGGCCGCTTCGAGCTCACGGATGAGCGAGCGCCGCCGACGCAGCAGTCTGCGGCGCTGCACGAGCGGCGTGAGCGCGATGATGGCGACCGCGATGAGGACGATGAGCCACAGGACGTCGACCATGGCTCAAGAGTGCCCAAACGGGCCGGCGGCGACACCCGGCGACGCGCGGTGGCGTCGATGACAGCCGGCGGCGGCCGGTCCGGCTCCGCCGTGAGATACTGACGGCATGGGTCCGACCGCCTCTGCCGTGGAAGATGCTGTCGCCGCGTCGCCGGCGGACGGTTCCGCGCTCGACGTCAGCGGCCTTCGCCATCGCTTCGGCGACCTGGTCGCTGTCGACGGGCTCACCCTCCAGGTCTGCGCCGGCGAGATCGTCGGTCTCGTCGGTCGCAACGGCGCCGGCAAGACGACGACGATGCGCGCCGTCATGGGCATCCTCGACCCGCAGCACGGCGCGATCCGATGGTGCGGCCACACTGTCGGTCCTGCAGATCGCCTGCGGTTCGGGTACATGCCGGAGGAACGCGGCCTCTATCCCCAAATGCGCGTCTTCGACCAGCTCGTCTACTTCGCGCGGCTGCACGGCCTTGACACACGAGTCGCGCGCGCAGAGGCCCGGGACTGGCTGGACAGGCTGGGGCTCCGGGGACGCGAGCTCAACAAGCTCGTGGCCCTGTCGCACGGGAACCAGCAGCGCGTCCAGTTCGCCGTGGCGCTCGTGCACCGTCCGGATCTGCTCGTGCTCGACGAAGCCTTCGCCGGCCTGGACCCCGCCGCGGTCGACGTCCTGTCGGACGTCCTCCGCGGCGAGGCGCGGCGCGGCGCCGCCACCCTCTTCTCGAGCCACCAGCTCGACGTCGTCGAGCGCCTCTGCGACCGCATCGTCATCCTCGAGCAGGGCAAGGTCCTCGCGGAAGGGACGCTCGCCGACCTTCGCGCGCAGGCGCCGCGGCGCCTGCGCGTCAAGGTCGACACTGCGACGGACTGGACCGCAGGCCTTTCCGCCGTGAGGGTCGCGCGTCGGGACGCCGACGGCGTGGTCCTCGCTCTCGAGCCCGAGGCCGACACCCAGGCGATCCTGAGAGCGGCGTTGGCCGCGGGACCGGTCGAGCACTTCGCCGTCGAGTCGGGGCGCCTGATCGACCTCTACCGGAGCCTGGTCGCCTCATGAGGCCCTCGGAGTCGGTGCCCAGCACCCGCATCATCGCCGGGCGGGAGATCGGCGAAAGCCTCCGCAGCCGTACGTTCTGGATCATGACGGCGATCACGGCGCTGTCGGTCGTCGCCCTCATCGTCGTCCCCGGGCTGGTCGATCGGCCGGAGCGCCCGCCCGTCATCGGGCTGGCGGGCGCTCCGGCCCAGTCCCTCGGACCCTCACTGCGCACCGTCGCCGAGGCCGCCGGGGTGCAGGTCAAGGTCGTGGACGCGCCAGACGTCCGGACCGCCCGCGCGCAGGTGAGGGCCGGCGACCTGGACGTGGCGCTGTCCCTGGAGAGAGACGGCGAAGGGGCGGCCGTCGCCGAGGTCAAGGAGAGCCTTGCCCCGGAAGTCGCCGCCCTCGTGCGCATGGTGCTGGACGACGCCTACCGGCGGCGGGCCCTCGAGGAGGCTGGCGTGCCGCCGGCGACCGTTGCGCGCGTCCTGGCGCCGGTCACGCTGAGAACGGTCGCCCTCGAGCCGCCGCCGTCCGACCGTGCAGCGCGCAGCGTCGCCGCGGTCGCCGCCGGCATCCTCCTCTATGTCACGCTCTCTCTGTATGCCACCGCCGTGTCCAGCGGCGTCGCCCAGGAGAAGACGTCGCGTACCGCCGAGGTCCTGCTCGCCGCCGCACGGCCGACGCAGCTCCTCAATGGCAAGGTCCTGGGCATCGGCGCCTGCGGCCTGGGACAGATGGGCATCACGGTGGCCGCCGGTCTGATCGCCAACGCGTTCGCCGGGAGCGCCCGGGTCCCGGCCACTGTGTGGACGCTCCTGCCCACGATCCTCGTCTGGTTCGTGTTGGGGTTCGCCCTGTACGCCTTCGGCTTCGCCGCCGCGGGAGCGATGGTCGCCCGCCAAGAGGAGCTCAGTTCCGTGACCTTGCCGATCACCATGCCCCTCTTGGCCGCGTTCATGCTCGATTTCGTGGCCATGGATTCACCCGACGTGTGGTGGAACCGGGTGCTCTCTTTCGTGCCGCCCTTCGCCCCGATCCTCATGCCGACGCGTCTCGCCCTGGGACACCTGGCGGCGTGGGAGATGCCACTGGCCGTGGCGATCATGCTCGCGTCGGTGTACGGCGCGGCGCGCCTCGCGGCGCGCATCTACGCGGGCGCGATCGTGCGCGGCGGGGCGTGCCTCGGTTGGCGCGACGCCCTGCGACTGCGAGCCTTCAGCGGCTGACCACCAGCGTCTTGACGCCGATCGAGCTGCGCTGCACGTTGCCGACGCGGTCCCTGGCTTAGACCTTCCACGTGTAGCTCCCGGGAACCAGCGTGCAGGTGAACGTGGCTGTGCGCCACGAGCCCGGAGCGCGCCAGCCCAGGCTGAGCGTCTTCTTCTTCACCCCGCTGCGGTAGATGCGGATCTCGACGGTGCACCCGTCGCTCAGACTGTCGCTGATCTTGTAGGTGAGGCGCGCCGTGCGCCCCCGTCGTACCGTCACCTTGCTGTAGGCATAGGTGCGCGGGCCGACGGTGTCGCGACGCCATGGTTGTACGCGGCGGTTGTAGGTGTCGGCGACGTACATGTCGCCCACCTGACCCTTGTCGACGGCGACCCCCCGCGGGTTCTGAATCTGCCCGTGTCCGCTTTCGTAGGCACCGAACGACCGCCGGTACGTGACGACCGGAAGGTCGCCGGTCGTACCGACGGACCACTCCTGGACCCGATGGTTGTTCTCGTCGGCGACCAGCAAGGTCAGAGGGTCAGGGATGAACGCGAGGTCCTGCGGCGAAGAAGCGCCCCGCATGCCGAAGTCGAGCCTTCAGACCGGGTGGCCGTCGAGGGCGCCTGACTGACGCGGCGCCGAACGGATCGCGGCTGAGGCGCCTGGTGGGCGCACCTGGATTCGAACCAGGGACCTCTTCCTTATCAGAGAAGCGCTCTAACCGACTGAGCTATGCGCCCACGGGGGCCTTGGAGTCTAGGGCGGTGGGCGGCGGCGCGTCAACCGTCAGGCGCCGAGCGACGCGCCGCCGCCCACCGCGGAGCACGCCCATGCCTGCCGCGCAGGATGCCGGCCCCACGTTTCCCTCGCCACCGGACGCTCTATAATGAAACTGCTATGGACGTGCAGCAAATGGTCATCTACGGCGTCAGCTTCGACGTCATCGGCAAGCAGCCGATCGTCCTCCTCAAGACGGTGGAGGGCAACAAGTTCCTGCCCATCTGGATCGGCCACCCCGAGGCGGCAGCCATCCTCATCAAACTGCAGGGGACGAAGCTGCCGCGGCCGATGACTCACGACCTGCTCACCAACCTCATCGGCCGGTTCGACGCCCAACTCGCCCGCATCACCGTCACCGAGCTCAAGGACAGCACGTTCTACGCCACGCTCACCCTGCTCAAGGACGGCGCCGAGATCGACATCGACTCGCGCCCCAGCGACGCCCTCGCCCTGGCCGTGCGCACGCACGCACCCATCTACGCGTCGACCGAGCTGATCCTCGAGAACGCCATCGAGTTCGAGCACGAGGTCGACGACACCGAAGAGATCATCGAAGGCTTTCGCGACTTCCTCGAGAAGGTCAGCCCCGAAGACTTCAACACCGCCGAGGTGATGTCCGACGAGGCGCTGTACGCCGAGCGCGACATGACGGCCGACGATGAGGAAGATGAAGAGGGCGAGGAAGACGAAGAGGATGAAGAAGACGACGACGAGCACGAGGGCCTCGACGACGAGAGCCGTGCCTGACGCGAGGCGAGGCGCGGCTGCAACGATCGACAGCAAGTGACGACCGACATCATGGACCGTCGCGCGCCCGCGGGCGGTCGAGAAAGCGAGCGTGAGCGACCTGTGGCTTCCGGACCCACCGACCCCGTCATCACTCAGTTCCGCGACCAGATCTCCGACAACGACCTCAAGATCGTCGCGGCGATGAACAAGCGCCTTCAACTGGTCGCCCAGCTCAAGCAGTACAAGGAAGTGCACGGGGTCGACTTCTACGACCCGGCGCGCGAGGAATGGATGTTCACCTACCTGTCGCGCGCCAACAAGGGTCCGCTCTCGAACGACGGGCTGCGCGAGCTCTTCGCCGAGGTCCTCGCGGTGACGAAACGGGAGCTCGATACGCGCAAGTAGCGCTGCGGTCGCACTCGTCCGGGCGTCTCGGCTCAAGCACGGCGGCGCGGCGCCGCCTTGATCTGGGAGCACCTCTGCACCGACGCGTCAGCCTTTGAGGACGCCGAGTGGTTCAAGTCGCGCGACCTTGCGGGCGAGACCGATGGCATCCATCACAGCGACGATCTCGCCGATGTCCTTGTAGGCGTACGGCGCCTCCTCGGCCAGCAGCGAGGTCGACTGCGAGCCCACGACGATGCCCCTGGCCTCAAGATCGCGGCGGACGTCGGCGCCGCTCATGACACGCTTGGCGGCGCCGCGCGAGAGCCGGCGGCCGGCGCCGTGGGCGGCCGAGCCGAAGCTCTCGCGCATCGCCTTCTGCGTGCCCACGAGCAGCCAGCTCTCGCTGCCCATGTCGCCGGGCACGATCACCGGCTGTCCCGTCTCGCGGAAGAGGGGCGGCAGTTCGGGGTGCCCGGGGCCGAAGGCCCGCGTCGCCCCCTTGCGATGCACCCATACTCGCGTGGGCACACCGTCGACCTCGTGCGTCTCGAGCTTGGCGATGTTGTGCGCCACGTCGTACAGGAGCTCGACGCCGAGACGTTCCCACGGGCGCCGGAAGACCTGCTCGAAGGCCAGACGGACCTCATGCATCATCGTCTGCCGGTTGGCGAAGGCGAAGTTGGCGGCGGCGGCCATCGCCGCCAGGTAGTCCTGACCCTCCGGCGAGCTCGCCGGTGCGCAGGCAAGCTGACGGTCGGGCACTTCGATCCCGTAGCGGCGCGCCGCGGCCGCCATGCGCTGCAGGTGGTCGGTGCAGGTCTGATGGCCAAACCCGCGTGACCCCGAGTGGATCATCACCGCGACCTGGCCAGGATGGACGCCCCAGGCGCCGGCCGCCGCTTCATCGAGCACGTCGGCGACGACCTGCAGCTCGATGAAGTGGTTGCCGGCGCCCAGGCTCCCGACCTGCGTGCGCCCGCGCTCGACCGCTTTCTGCGTCACCGCCGCCGCACTGGCGCCGGACATCGCCCCGCCCTGCTCCGTGCGCTCGACGTCGCGCTCCGTCGCCAGACCGCGCTCCAGGAGCCACGGCACGCCGCGCTCGACGAGCTTCGTCAGCTCGCGCGGCTGCAACTTGAGGGTGCCGCGATCGTTCAGCCCCTGCGGGATGCGCCGCATCAGCTCGTGCACGAGCTCCTCGGCGCGCGGTCGCACGTCACCGGCGTCGAGCCCGGTGAGCGCCAGCCGCACGCCGCAGTTGATGTCGAAACCGACGCCGCCCGGCGAGACGACGCCGTCGTCGGCGCGCAGGGCGGCCACGCCGCCGATTGGGAACCCGTAGCCCCAGTGGATGTCGGGCATCGCCAGGCTCGCGCCGACGATGCCGGGCAGCGTGGCGACGTCGGCGACCTGCTGCAGCGCCTCCTCGTGCCCGGCCTGCTTGAACAGGCTCTCGGCAGCGTAGATCCGGCCGGGCACGCGCATCGCGCCCTCGGGTTCGATCACGTAGGTGTGCTCTGCCGCACGCTCGACCCGGACCATCCGCTTCGCCTCCTCCCGGGGTGCCCGACCTGCCGCACGCTGCGCCGCAAGGGCCTCACACGTCGAGGATGACGAACCCCTCCCAGCCGTCGGGCCCCTCGCGAACCGACAGGTCGCACAAGGTGGCCGCTTTCACGCCGCCGCACACCGCGTGGCGCGCGGGGTCGAGATGCTCACCCGAGGCGCGCGCCACCAGGTGCGTCTCGTCCAGCTCGCTGAAAGTGAAATCCGTGAACAGGGCGCCCGTGGCCTCGAACTGGTAGATGAGCTCGTCGATCCATGCCGCGAGGAGCAGCTCACGGTCGTCGGCCTCGACACGGATCTCGACGGTCTCGACCTGCTCGATGGTGCGCGGGTCGCAGATCAGGGAGAAGAGGGCCTTCCCGGCCTCGGCGAAGACGCCCTCGCACGTCGGCGCCCAGACCCGCAGACCGACGTCCGCGGTATGGTCGACGAGCTCGTATCCCTGCTTCGCGGGCATGGCGGGACTGTACCCGCCGCAGCGATGCTCAACCGCGGACGACCGTGGCTCCGGCCGCCGACGCCGTGAGGCCGAGGGGCCGCGCCGCGACGCCCTCGGCGGCGAAGGCATCGGACATCGCCCGCGCCACCGAACCGGCGTCGCTCGCCAGGCTGACGAAGGCGATCAGGCTCGGACCCGAACCCGAGATCGCCACCGCCGCCGCACCGGCCCTCTGCGCCGCCAGCCACGCGGCGCGACCCCCGGGGATCAGGGCAAGGCGGTTGGCCTGATGCAGACGGTCGTCCATGACCTGCCCGAGGAGTTCGAAGTCGCCGGTGCGGAGCGCCTCGACGACGAGCGGTGTCCGCCCCAGGTTGAACACGGCGTCCGTCATCGCCACCTCGGTCGGCAACCCGGCCCGTGCCGTCCGCGTCGAGAAGGACAGGTCGGGCACGGCGAGCGCGACGTGCACGTCCGGGACGAGGATCTTCTTCGTCAGCAGGCGGTCGCCCTTGCGCACGACGATCGTCAGGCCGCCGAACAGGGCCGCGGCGACGTTGTCGGGGTGGCCCTCGAAGTCGGCGGCCATCTCGAGCAGCTTGTCGCGCCCGAACGGGCGCCCGAGCAGCTCGTTGGCGCCAAGCAGGCCGGCGACGACGGCGGTCGAGCTCGAGCCGAGACCGGAGGCGAGCGGCACGCTCACCCGGCAGTCGATGCGGAGGCCGGCCGGCGGAGCCTTGCCGGCCTCCGCGAACACGCGCAACGCGGCCTGCGCCGTCAGGTTCTCGGCGTCTCGCGGCAGCCGGTCGGCGCCCTCGCCGTGCACGTCGACGACGACGCCTTCCCCGCCGAGCACGAAGCGGGCCTCGTTCCACAGGTCGAGTGCGAGGCCCAGGCAGTCGAACCCGGGACCCAGGTTGCCCGTCGTCGCCGGCACACGCACCGCGCAGCTCTGCAGACCTTCGTTCATGGTCGCTCCTCCACCGCCGCGCTCACGTCGAGGCCGCGGCCGTGACCGGACGCAGAGCTCATGCCTCTTCGCCCCTCTCCGCCTCGGGGCGATCCGGTCCGCCGCCAAGGTCTCCGGCATTCGGGCGACGCCGCACCCGTCGCACCAAGAGCCACACGACGGTCACGACGATCGCCGCCGCCACGGCGTAGTCGGCATAGTGCAGCCAGCCGCGGATGTCCTCCCAGTTGTCCCCGAGCTGGACTCCGATCCAGGTGAGGAACGCCACCCAGGGGACACATCCCAGCACGGTGTACAGGATGAACCTCCAGAACGGCATGCGCCCCATGCCGGCGGGCAGCGATATGAAGGTGCGTACGATGGGGAGCACGCGGCTGAAGAAGACCGTCGCCGTGCCCCACTTGGCGAACCACTCTTCCGCCATCTCGAGGTGGTGGTGCCGCAGGAGCACGTACCTGCCCCAGCGGTCGATGAACGGACGGCCGCCGTACAATCCGGCCCAGTAGGCCAGGCACGAGCCCGCGACGTTGCCGGCCACGCCGACCACGACGGCGCCCCAGAACGTCATGCGACCGTCGCTCACGGCGAACCCCGCGAACGGCATGATCGCCTCGCTCGGCACCGGGATGCAGGCGCTTTCCAGCAGCATGAGGACGAACACGCCCGGCAGCCCCCAGGCGCCGATCAGGCCGGTCGCCCACTGCACCACGATGTCGATCACGCTCTGCATGAGCGCTAAGCGTACCGCACGGGCGCAGCCGGGCCACACCGCGACGACCGTCGGTGGCCGCTCCAGCCTGACTCCGGTGCGAGCGATAACGCGCTGCCCGCCAAGCGCGACGCGACGTCAGACAGTCACCCGAGCTTGCTCCGGCGCGCCAACCCGCGGTCTCCGGCGGCTGATGGGCCGCAGGGCGTGCGCCTGAGTCGACAGACCAAGTCGACGGAATGCCGACCCGGGCGCACGCCCGAGGACTCACTCCTCAATGCCGAGCTTCCTGCGACGAAGGAAGACCACGATGGCGACCACGACGAGCACGGCCACCACCAGGATGATGAGAGCGATGAGACTCATGTTCGATTCGCTCTGCGTTGTGCTCGTCTCCAGCGGCCGCAAGTCCAGATAGCGGTTGATGCTGTAAGTGGCGATTGGAGCATCATGACCGTTGTTGGCTTCGGGCCAGCCCGTCCAGCGGTCGGTACTGAACGCCTCAAGATAGTACGGATGCGTCAGCACGATCCAGGGAGACTGCTGATACATGATCTGTTGCAGCTTGTCGATGAGCGGTTTACGAGCGTGAGGATCGATGGTCGTGAGCATCTGGCTGACGACCTTGTCGTACTCGGCGTGCGACCAACCCGGCTCGTTGAAGACACCGATGCCGGACGTCGTGAAGAAGCTCATCGTAATCGTGGGGTCGACCGAGCCCATCCAATTGTTGAGTTCGAGATCGAAATCGGGCGCGTACTGGTCGCCCTTGAAGTTCCATACGGCCCCTGATAGCGCGGCCGCGCCAAGCACTTGAAGGTCGGTGTCGATGCCGAGTTCCTCGAGCCAGCCACACAGTAGTCGCGCCTCAGTTTGCGCCGCCGGTTGGTCCGTCTGTGCAAAGACTCGCAACTTGATGGGCTTGTGCTGCTTGTCAAGCCGCTTCCCGGTAACATCCTTGCGATAGCCTGCTTGCGTCAGCAGCTGGTCGGCGCGGGAGAAATCGAGCCGGTAGGCCTGCTCTGCCGTCGGCTCCCAGTGGAAGTCGGGGTCGTTCCACTGCTTCGGCGGCACGATAGTGTACCCGGGCTCTGCAAGGCCGCGATAAGCGATGTCGCACAGTTTCTCTCGGTCTATCGCGTAGTTCAGAGCGTTGCGGAAGCGCCAGTCTCGGAGGGCGGGGTGACCCGTAGAGAGTTTGCTGTCGGAACAGTTGAAACACACATAGTCCCAGTTGTAATAGACGAAAGGCCATGTCTGAACACCGGGTGTCTCACTCAAGCGATGGAACTCATTCGCCTCGACACCGACAGCCACGTCAACCGAGCCGAGTTTGAGGTCTTCCACGAGCGTATTGGCGTTCTTGTAGAAGGACCACACGATCTCGCTAATCGTCGGCTTCTTACCCCAATAGTAGGGGTTCCGTTTGAAACGCAGGTAGCTGCCGTGCTTCCACTCCACAATCTTGAAGGGACCGCTTCCCACGATCGGCGGCTCATTGGCGAACCTTGTCGCGGCCTCCGCGGGTGTCAGCTTCTCCCAGACATGCTTGGGCAGGATGGGGACGTACAGCCGCGGCAGGTCGGCTTTGGGTCGCGAGCAGGTGATCCGCACCGTGTGAGCGTCAACCGCCTCAACATCTTCCACGAAGGTAAGACGGCTCGGCGCCTGATCCAGAGTCAAGTTGAATGTGAATGCGACGTCGTCAGCCGTCACAGGCTGACCATCGTCCCACCTCGCGTTGTCACGCAGACGGTACGTCCAGACCTTGCCGTCCGCCGAGATGCCGCCGTTCTCCTGACTGGGAAGCTCGGTGGCGAGCCCTGGCACAGCTTTCGATTCCTCCCCGTACCCGAGCAGAAAGTCGTAAGTGAGCGGCCACACGTAGTAGCTGGCGTTCGAATACGCGGTGAACCAGTTCAAGCCGTCCGGCTCCTCGAGCGATCCGATGCGGAGTACGACCTTGCCGTTGGACGCGGAGGGCGACGGGCTTGACGCGCCGGCGATACCCGCGCCGCTCAGCACGACCACGCATGCCACGATCAACGCTGTCACCACGCTAACGACCCGCACGCTGAATACGCGCGCTCGCCGCCCTGCGCCCGATGGCTCTGATGTTCCACTCGACTGCTTCACGATGACCTCCCCCTGTCGGTTTCGCTCTCGCATTCGGCAAGCCGTGCCAGCTCACCTGACTGGTCGCCGCCACGCAACGCCCGCACCATGGAGCGCCGACCCGGTGGTCGAGGCGCGCAGCGACCGCGCCATCCTGGAATCACAGAGCAGACTATTGCAGATGGTGCATACGCAGTCAAGACCGGCCGGTCTCAACGGCCGGCCACGCTGGAACTCATCCCAGTGGTCTTGACTACGTATGTGTTGGCTGAGATGATGCCGACGTGTGCAAGCGAGCGTCAAGACGGTTGCCGCGACAGTTCGCGGGCGAAGTCGCTTCCGTGCTGCAGACTGGTGCCGAACTCGGTGAGGGCCCAGTATGGGATGCAAGAGACTCGCTGCTCCTGTGGGTCGACCTCCACAAAGGCAGGTTCCATCGTTATGACCCGGTGTCCGGTCAAGCCGACTGGAGGGACGTAGGACAGGCCCTCGGCGCGGTCATGCCGCGCGAGCGCGAAGGATACGTGCTTGCCGTCCACGACGGCTTCGCCACGCTCGACGCTTTCCGCTCCCCTCTCAGGACCGTAGCTCTCGTGGAGGCAGACCGACCCGACAACCGCATGAACGACGGTGCATGTGACACCAGGGGCAGGTTCTGGGCGGGGACCATGGCAGACGACTCAGCTCCCCATGCAGGCGCACTGTACCGCCTCTCGGCTGATGGGCATGTGACTGAGGTGCTCCGGGGAACCAGCGTGTCGAACGGCATCGGATGGAACCCGGAGGACGACCGGATGTACTACATCGACAGCGCCGAGCGCAGGGTGGACGTGTTCGCGTGGGAACCAGACGCCGGACACGTGAGTCAACGCCGCGTCCTCATCGAGACCACCGGGATGGCCGGCGTTCCCGACGGGTTAGCCGTCGATGAAGAGGGCTGTATCTGGGTCGCGTTCTTCGGGGGCGGCTGTGTGAGGCGGTTCACGTCATCCGGCATCCTGGACCTGGAAGTGCATCTCCCGGTCACTCAAGTGACCAGTTGCGCCTTCGGCGGTTCAGGTCTCGACGTGCTCTACATCACCACGGCGCGACGCGGTCTCCCGGCGAAGAGCCGTGTGGGCCAACCGCATGCGGGCGATGTGTTCGCCGTGGACGCCGGCGTAAGAGGCGTTCCCTGCAACCTCTTCGCCGGGTGAACTGCGAGGACCTGAAGTGAGTCTCAGCCAAGCGCGAAGTGACGATGTGCGCAGCGCCAGGGAGCGTCTGGGGTCCAGCTTGCTGACCGGGGACGTGGAGAACGTAGTCGCGGCCACGCGTGAACTCCTGACGAAGGGCGTCACCGCGGGCGACATACTGGCGGCGGATCTGGTGCCTGCCATGGACAAGGTCGGCGAGCGTTTCAGTCGCGGCGAGTACTTCCTTCCCGAGATGCTCGCCGCGGCGCACGCCATGCAGTCGGCCGTCTATCTCTTGGAACCCCTCATGACGAGCGCTCCGACCGCCGACGCTGAAAGCGTAGTGCTCGGCACCGTCGCCGGAGACATCCACGACATCGGCAAGAACATCGTCGCAGCAAGCCTGCGCGGCGCGGGCTTCGTGGTCTACGACCTCGGTGTCGACGTGCCCGCGACCCGCTTCGTAGAAGCCGTGAATGCGACGAGCGCGACTGTAGTCGCTCTCTCGGCGCTGCTCACCACGACAATGCCGGCGATGGCCGAGGTCATCGACTCGCTGGCCGAGGCCGGGATGAGGCAAGACCTCGTCGTTCTGGTCGGCGGTGCGCCGCTCACACCGGCCTTTGCGGCATGCATCGGCGCCGACGGCTACGCGGCAGATGCGGCGACAGGCGCACGGCTTGCCCGGAAGCTCGTCGCCCGCACCACCCTTACTGACCGCCCAGACCCATCGTCACTGCGGAGGAAGTCATGAACAACACGCCCCACCCGTCTTGGGCGACCCTGCCCGCCGACGAGATCCGCCGTCACGCGCGCGAGGAATGTGATCTTGCCATCCTGCCGCTCGGCTCAATCGAGCAACACGGTCCACATAGCCCTGCCGGGGTCGACGACTTCAACGCAATCGGGCTGGCCACTCGCGTCGCGGAGCGCACCCGCGCCATGGTCCTCCCCTGCCCCATGTACGGCTCGCATCCTTATCACCACTGGCACATGCCGGGCACCATCCCTCTCTCCTATGAAACTCATATCGCTCTCATCACCGACATCGTCCGGGGCGCCGCGGTCGCCGGTTACAACAAGTTCATCCTGCTGTCGGCACACGGGCAGGTATCGACGACGACTGTCGCCGTCCACAAGCTCGGACTCGAAGGCTACTTCACACTGTCGTTGCACTGGTACGACTTCTTGCGTGACGACAGGCATGTCCTCGAGGACTACATGTGGCACGCCGATGAAGCCGAGACCTCGATGGGACTCTACCTGTACCCCGAATACATCGACATGGGCAAGGCGACCAAGGGCGGCGGCCAGCCGCTCGTGGATCACCGCTTCGTCATCGCCCCCGGCCAAGTCCCCCAGCCTGGGATGATGTACCACTTCGAAGGCACTTTCGCCCGGCCCGAATACAAAGAGCTCGAGAACGGCGTGATCGGCGACCCGACCAGAGCCACCAGAGAGAAGGGCGAGCAGCTGGTCATGACAGTGGTGGACCAGATCAGTGCCCTGATCGGAGACATCATGAGCCGCTACCCCGTCGGTACGAAGCCGCCCGTCGCGTGACGGCCATGGGACTTCAAGCAAAGGTCGCGATCGTCACTGGTGCCACCCGCGGCATCGGACGGGCGATCACCGAGCGTTTCTTGCATGAAGGTGCGCAGGTGATGGCGGCTGCGCGGGATCCGCGCAGAGGTGCGCAGGTCGTCGCCGACCTTGGTGGACGCGAGGCCGGCATCGCGTTCACGGGCTGCGACGTCAGTCGCAAGCCCGAGGTAGAGCACCTCGTCTGCCGCACCGTGGAGGAGTTCGGTCGACTGGACATCGTCGTCAACAACGCCGGGCTCAACCACGCCGCGAGCTTTCTCGCAACGACCGAAGAGGATTGGGACCGCGTCATAGGAGTCGACCTCAAGGGCACCTTCCTGCTCAGCCAGGCCGCAGCCCGGACCCTTGTCCGGCAGGGCCAAGGAGGCAGCATCATCAACCTGTCGTCAGTGATGGCGGTCCTCGCTCTCGGCGACCAAGTCCCGTATTGCGCAGCCAAAGGAGGCGTGACGCAACTGACCAAGTCGATGGCCATCGCGCTCGGGCGACACGGCATCCGTGTGAACTGCATCGGGCCAGGACCAATAAGGACCGAGCTGATGGAGGTCGTGGTCCACAACGAGGCCAAAAAGCGCGAGCTTTTGGAACGCTTACCGCTCGGCCGCGTAGGCACTTGCGAGGAAGTCGCCGCCGTCGCGGCATTCCTCGCAAGTGACGACGCCAGCTTCATCACCGGGCAGGCCATCTATCCCGATGGCGGACGCATGATCCAGGGCTTTCCGCCACGACTAGAGGAGCTGCCGTGAGTGTCGCACCGCCCAAAGTCGGCGTGATGACCTTCGGGGACGACCGTCCCTTCGAGTGGGAGCGGGTCTTCGCAGCGATGACCGTTCCACGCCACGAGGACCTCTTGCGGGAGCTGCGCCAGTGGCCCCTCGAGGTCGTCGCCTCCGACAACGTGGCCCGAACACGAACCGAGGTCGACCAGCAGGTCGACCGACTCGTGGCGGATGGAGCGGAAGCCTTCCTGGCGCACACCCCCTGCTGGGCGCCGCCCAATCTTGTCGTGCGTGGCGTCCAGCGTGCGGGGTTGCCCACAGCGCTCGTGTCCAATCGAGACCCCTCCACGCACGGCATGGTCGGTCTTCTGGGCGCAGGCGGGGCGCTCGACCAACTCGGCTGGCCGCACATCCGAGTGCGTGAAGAGCTCGGCGGCCGCGCGCGCGAACGGCTGCTGCCGTTCGCGCGCGCGGCCGCCGTCGTCCGTCGCCTCCGCGGCAGCTCATGCGGCCTGTTCGGCGGCCGATCCCTGGGCATCGATACCGGCAGTGTCGATCCGATGCAATGGCGACGCCTCTTTGGCGTCGACGTCCAGACGTTCGACCAGCTGGAGATCGTGCGCCGCGCTGACGGGGTCGAGGGGGATCGCGTCGCTGCCATTGTCGACTGGCTCGAAGAGACCGCTGCTTCGATCGCCTACGACTGTTCTTCCCTCACCCCCGAGCGCCTCGAGTTGCAGGTTCGCTGCTACCTGGCGACCCTTGACCTCGTCGACGAGCAAGGGCTCGACTTCGCCGCCGTCAAGTGCATGCCTGAACTGAGCACGGACTTCGTTCCACAGTGTCTTTCGGCTTGCCTCCTTCCCATGGGGACTCCGGCGGTAGCGGGGGAAGCGCGTGAGCCGTTCATGCTCGCCTGCGAGGCCGACGCTGACGGCGCTCTCACGATGCAGATGCTCAAGCTGGCCTCACAGGGCACGCCGGCCTTCTTCGCCGACGTGAGCTACATCATCGACAGTGGCGACTTGTTATGCCTACCCAACTGCGGCGCCTTCTGCGGTTGGTACGCGGCGCGCTCGGATGACGCCGCGAGGAACATGGGAGCCATCGAGTTGCGTCCCGCCAATCGCAAGGGCGGCGGCGCGACCACCTACTTTCGCGCCGCCGCTGGTCCGGTGACGCTCGCTCGCCTGGCACGCAAGGACGGCCGGTACCATCTGCTCGTCGCCCCAGGCGAGATCGTCACCCCAGCCCCTGAGACCACTGATCTCTTCGACCGCGCCCGAAGCCGCCTGCCGCTGCCGACGGCTTTCGTACGCCTGCGTGGAGACCCGGAGGAGCTCGTCCAACAGCTCTCGGCCAACCACATCAGCGGCGTGGCAGGCGACGTGACCGAGACGCTCACCTACGTAGCTCAGCTGTGCGACATCCCCATCCAGACGCTTCTCTAGACGCTTCACTCTTCCTCAGCCAACATTCTCCCCGGAGGGACGCCATGGAACACGAGCAGCCCCGCCTTGAGGTCGATCTGCACGGGAGCCACGCGCTCGTCACCGGCGGCGGAGGCGGCATCGGTCGCGCTTGCGCTCTGACGTTTGCTCGGTCCGGTGCTGCCGTCACGGTTCTCGACGTGTCGGCCGAAGCGGCTGCACAGACCGTGGCCGAAGCACAAGCCGCAGGCGCCGAGGCTACGGCGGCTGTGGCCGACGTCCGCGACGACGACCAAGTCGACCAAGCCGTTCGGCGCGCGTGGTCCTGGCGTCCCATCGACATCCTCGTCAATGCCGCCGGGCTGAACCGCACAGGACCGGCCGAAGCGCAGGCGCCTGATGACTTCCGCCTGGTCATGGAGGTCAACGTCTTCGGAACGGCACTGTGCTGCCGCGCGTTCGGAAGACATGCGCTTGCGGCTGCTCGTGAGGGGAGCATCGTGAACGTCTCGTCGCAGATGGGTTCGGTCGGCTACCCCGGGAGATCCGCATACTGCTGTAGCAAGCACGCTGTGAACGGCTATACCAAAGCCTTGGGTGTGGAGTGGGCGTCACGCGGGATCCGCGTCAACGCCGTAGCGCCCACGTTCATCGACACGCCGCTGACGAAGCCCATGTTCGAGGACACGGCGTTCCTGGACGACGTGCTACGACGCATCCCCGTCGCCCGCCTGGGAGAACCACAGGACGTCGCCGACGCAGTGCTCTTTCTGGCTTCCCCGGCCGCGGGTCTCATCACGGGCGCCGTGTTGCATGTCGACGGCGGTTGGACCGCCTGGTGACCGCCGCGTGGCTCAAGCAGGCCGCATGCCGCATCTCCCCTGCGAACACCCTGTGGCCCGGCTAGACCAGCCGGACGATCATCGGCTCGACGGGGTGGATACGACACGCAACCGATGGAGCGATGGGAGCCCCGCAAAGCCGTGACCGAGTTCGAGCAGCTCGTCATAGAGTCCCCGGGGCAGTGGGATACCTTCCGCACGCCGTCGCACCTCGGTGCGATGCTCGAGCTCGCCAGGGAGCAGCATCTCCGCCGTGTCGTCCCACAACGGTGAACCCTTGACGCTCGCGCAGTAACGGGCCATGCGCGCATCGAACTCGGCGCGGTCCATGAAGGCCCCGATGTCGAGCGCCACGAGGAAGTGTCCCGTCTCGCTCCGCTCCTTCGGGTACGCGTACATGCTCTTGACGTCCCAGCCGAAGGCTCCGCCCGCGAGAACGCCACACAGGATGTCGACGATGTAGGCAAGGCCCAGACCCTTCACTCCCGCGATGGGGAGCAGGAATCCGGCGAACGCCGCGTCCGGGTCGTCCGTCGGGTGGCCTTCCGCATCCGTGGCCCAGTCAAGCGGGATCTTCTCGCCCCTCTTGCTGGCCAGTAGAAGCTTGCCGCCCGCGGCCGCCGAGAGCGAGATGTCGAGAACGATCGGGAAGGGTGTGGGCGCAGGAACAGCCACGGCGAGCGGGTTGTTTCCGACCACCGGTCGTGAACCACCGGGAGCGACCATGTTCGGCATCACGTTGGTCATCGCTATGCCGATCATGCCCTCGTCCAAAGCGGCGCGGGCGTAGAGGCCGGCTGCCCCGAAGTGATTGCTGTCACGCACCGCACAAACGCCGACACCATGCTCGCCGGCATGCGTCACCGCGTGACGCATGCCGGCCAGCCCCGCCAGAAAGCCCGGGCCGCCATCCCCTTCGAGGACGGCCACGGCGCCATGCTCCGCTACGATGTCGAGACGCGGCCGCGGGTTCATGGCACCGCTACGCAGGCGCTCGACGTAGATCGGGACCCGCAGCACGCCGTGTGAATCCACGCCCCACAGGTTGGACTCAACGAGACAATCTGCCATCTGCTTCGCGTCAGGGGGAGTCATGCCAGCGCCAGCCAGCAGCGCCGCCACGTATCCCCGCAGTTCGTCATGGTCGACTGACACCATCGCACTGTCCGTCACGACGCTTCACTCTCCTTCGCCGACCCGAGCGGGTAGACACCGTGCTCGCGCGCGGCATCGAACATTGCCAGCGTCTGGGCCGGCGAGATACCACCGTCGATGTTGTGGCATGGCGCGAGGATGTAACCGCCGTCAGTCCCGAGGTCGGCGATGCGCCGGGCCACCTCCACTTCGATCTCGTCGGGGCTGAGGTCGCGCAGCACATGCTGCACATCGATACCACCATGGAAGCAGAGATCCCGTCCGTAGCGCTCTTTCAGCCCGCGCGTATCATCCATGCCTCTCGCCGTCGTCTGCACGGGATTCAGGATGTCCACGCCGATCTCGATCAAGTCCGGGATGATGGGCTCGATAGCGCCGTCGGAATGCAGAAGCACAGCGGCATCTGTCTCGCTTTTGATCGTCGCGATCAGGGCCGCGAGGTTCGGCTTGATGAAGGTGCGAAACATGGCTGGCGACACCATGAGGGACGTCTGCGTGCCGAGATCGTCAGTGACGACCACGATATCGACGAACCGGCCGACTTCGCGAAGGTACCGTCGGTACATCCGCTGGGAGATCTCCGTCACCCGCTCGAACAGCCCACGCGCCAGTGCTGGTTGCAGGGCAAGATCGAGAAAGAGCTTATCGTAGCCTCGCAGTTGGGCTGCTGTCTGCAACACGCCGGTCTTGATTCCATCCGCGCCAACGACGACTTCGGCGTCCTCATGCCAACGCCGGGCGCGTCCGGCAAGACCGGCGACGATGCCCGGGTCGTCTGGGTCCGGCCACGGGTAAGAGTCGATGTCAGCTAGATCGAGGTCCTCGGCGCCAAGCGGCGAGCCAACAGGCACATAGTGCGACCCGGTCGCCACGAAAACGTACGGCACGCCCCACATGTCCCGATAGCCAGGCACATCTCCGGTCAGCGTTTCGCAGACTCCGATCCAATTGGGCACCACCCACCGAAAGTCGATCCCCAGACGCCGGCAGAGGACCTCATCCAAGCGCACGTTCTGCGCCATGCGATCAAGGATCGCGGGTTCGAGGGGCAGATTGAGTTCCGGCAGGGCGGCACGCAATGTAACGTAGGCATCGCGATGGAACGAACCGATGTGCTTGCCGAAGTCGACCGGCACACGGTCGGGCTCGCGGTGTTCCAGCACCGCTCGCAGTCGCTCCCTGGGCTTCATTCCCGTATGAGCGGCTCGTCGCAACAGAGCTGCTCGAGCACCTCGAACTCGTTGAACAGTGTCCATTCCTCGACGATCAGTCCTCGCTCGACTGTCTGTTGAGTGATGCCCCAAAGATGCACCCGGCGACCTGTCGCCTGACCGAACGGGCCCCCGCCTCGGTGCGTGCCCAACATCGTCCACCGGACCGCGACCCGAAAGCCTTCGCGCTCGTTACCGATGAAGTACAAATCATCGATGTGGTAATTGAGGTCGGGGAACGACCCGAGCATCGAGAGCATGAATCCCTTGAGTTCGCGGCGCCCGTAGAAATCCCGGCCCGAGGGTCCATGCCAGCGGACCGTGGGTGAATACGCCTTGTCCACCACGCTGAGATTCCGCCAGTTCCAGGCATGGTGCGCGACTCGAGTGACGAAGTCGGTGATGTCGAAGCCGTCAGGCACTGGCCCCATGGCTAGAGGTTCAGCGTTACCAGTGAACCAGTCGGAGGCCGCAGCGACGCGTCCCTCAAAGTCATTGGGCGACAGATCGGCGGCACCCTGGCGGGCGGTCTCGACCGGGTCGAGACCGAGCTGACGATAGAACGTGACGAGGTCTGTGAGTTCGTGTTCAGCGAAGATGTAGTTCTCGATGGAGACACAGTTGGCGATACCCCAAACCACGCTCTTCTTCCCGGTCGGCACACCGAGCTCTGCGAGTCCGCTGTGATGGCCGATAGTGATGTTGCGATGCGAGGTGGCGAAGCCTACGTCCTCGTCCCCCGCCCAGATGATCTCGTCCGCAAGGACACGTGTGTCGGGGAACGCAGCCAGGTGCTCCAGTACACCCTCGATGATTGCGGCCCGACCCACACGCACGCCATCCTCCGTGACCACACGGATGTCTTCGGCATAGCAACGGTGCAGATAGCCCACGTCCTGTTCATCCCAGATCCGTGCCGTGATACGCACAATGTAGTCAACGATGTCCGTATAGGTGTCCTCGAAGCCACGCATCGGTTGTCGTCTGCGGCCCTTACCGCCAGCGGCCACCGGTCCGTACGAGCGCACAGAGATGCTGAAGTCGGACGGGTTGGACCGGTCGGCCACTATGGGCGGTGTGAGAAGCGACCGCTTCATGTCACATCTCCCCAGCCGTGGTGTACTTGTCGATACGGCGCCGCGCGGTGGCAGCGTGTCCTGCAAAGTGCTCCGCGTCAGAGAGCACGGCAGCATGTGGCGCGACGGTCAGAGCGCCCTTCCTGGTGCAGCGTTGATAGGTCACAGTCTTGAGGAACTTGCCCACCCAGAGGCCACCCGTGTACCGTGCGGCCTTGCCCGTCGGCAGTGTGTGATTGGTGCCGATGGCCTTGTCCGAAAAGGTGATGGTCGCCTCTTCGCCCACGCACAGCGTGCCGTATGCGTTGAGGTTGTCGAGGTACCACTCGGCGTCTGCCGTCTGTACCTCGAGATGCTCTGGCGCATACTCGTCACACAGGTCGACCGCCTCGCTTCGGTCGCTCACGATCACGACCTCGCCATAATCGCGCCACGACACCCGCGCCACTTCCGACGTCGCCAGTTGAGTCAACTGGCGATCCACCTCCTCCATGACGCGTCGCGCCATCCTCTCGGATAGAGACACCAGGACTGCCGGCGAGGTCGGGCCATGCTCGGCTTGCCCGAGCAGGTCGGCAGCCGCAATGACTGGGTCGGCGCTGTCATCGACGACGACGAGGATCTCGGTAGGACCGGCGAGCAAGTCGATGCCCGTCTTGCCGAAGAGTTGCCGCTTGGCCTCGGCCACATACATGTTTCCGGGACCGGCGATAAGGTCGACCGGGTCGTAGCCAGGACTGCCGTGAGCCATCAGCGCGAGAGCCTGCACGCCGCCAACGCACCAGATCTCGTCTGCACCCGCCAGGGCCATCGACCACAGCATCTCCGGATACATACCGCTACCTTCGTAGGGAGGAGCACAGCCCACCACACGCGGCACGCCGGCCACCTTCGCCGTCAGGATGCTCATCTGCGCGGACATCAGCATCGGGTACTTGCCGCCGGGCACGTACGCACCGGCACTCTGGACCGGGATGTGCTTCTGCCCGAGGAAGACCCCGGGCAGCGTCTCAGCTTCGAACTCATGCATACTCTCGCGTTGCAGATGCGCGAACCTTTCGATCTGAGCGTGAGCAAACTCCATGGACCTCAGCACGTCGGGGTCGATGGCAGCTCTGGCGCGCTCGATCTCCCCAGTGTCTACCTTGAACGTGGGGGGATCCCAGTGGTCGAACTTGCGCGAGTACTCCCGCACGGCGTCCTCACCACGCACGGCGACGTCCGCGATGATGCCGGCGACGGTCTCGCGCACGACCTCGCTGTCGACAGACTGCCGCGGAGCAGCCCTCTTCACGTATCGAGCCACGGTCTCACGTCCTTTCGGCAGATGCGACGCCAGACGCATCGGGCTCGAGGCCAAGCCACGCGCCAAGCGCCGCTGCGGTTTGATCGGGCTGTTCGAGTAGGCCGAGATGCCCACAGCCAGCGAGCGTATGCAGCCGTGCGTTAGGGATGACTGCGGCGAGCTCTTGCTGTCGGTCGGGCGGTGAAACGACATCGCACTCGCCACACACCACGAGAACCGGGCACCGCACCCCCGCGAGGCGACCGCGCATGTCGGTCCGGGACCTTTGGGCCTCGAGCTGCCGCAGTGCTGCCTCGCGACCTACATCTTCGGCCATACGCCTCGCCAGTCCGGCAACCGGATCCCCGGCACCGGGCAGGACCGACGCCACCCACTCCCCAATCGCGCCAGGGCCTTGCGAGAAGCGTTCACGGAGGCGAGCCCACGACGTCGACAGCTCGTCCATCGGCGGCCGGCTGTCAGCGTTGAGCACGGCAAGAGCCTGAACGCGCTGCGGCGCACGCAGAGCGGCTTCCAGGCTCACGACGGCGCCCAATGAATGCCCGACCAGCACGAAGCGGGGTGGCGCACAGGCAAGAAGGCTGTCAGCCATCTCTTCGATACTGTCGTCAAGATCTAAACGTGCGGGAACCAAGCTCAGCCGCACACCGAGCCGCTCGACGATGCCATCCCAAACACGGCCGTCCTCAAGCATGCCCGGCACAAGGACCACCGGCAGCGTAGGATCGGGAGCGTGGTCGTCCGGAAGCGATCGTGCCGCCGCCCGAAACGCTGCGAGCGTGAGTGAGGGGGCGACATAGATGGCTACCTCTGCCCCTAATCCCCTCCAGCGCTCGGCTTCGGTCGGAGTACTGACTACCGTCATCACCGGCTTCCCAGCCGTTGCCGCGGCCTCGAGCACGGCGTCGCGGGCTGCGACTACCGCGGGCGCGTCACCGGCGACACGGCCTACGACATCGAGAGCCAGGTCGTTGAGCCCGATGAACAGCGCATCCACGCCTTCGACGCCAGCGATGTCCTGGGCCGCAGCGACCGCCTCCCGATCCTCGAGCTGCACGACCACGCAAACCGACTCGGCAGCTACCCGGAGGTGTTCGTCGTTCGTGGTCGCACCCCACCGACCCGCGGGAGTGGTCAGAGCGAAGCTCCGACGTCCTCGTGGCGGGTATGACGCGGCCTTCACAGCGTCAGCGGCGCCGGTGACGCTCGACACGTGCGGCACCACGACGCCGGCCGCACCAGCATCCAGCACGGCGAGGACGGTGGGAGCATCGCCGGTAGGCACACGAACCAGGGTCGGCAGCCCGCACGCCACGGCGGCGCGCATGTCGCCCTCCAACAGCGCGAGGTCCCGCACGCCGTGCTCTAGGTCGATGATCGCGAAGTCGAAGCCGGCGGCGGCAGACATGTCCAGTTGCGCCGCCGCCGGCATTTTGACGATGAGGCCGGTGAGCGGCTCACCAGCCACAAGCCGCTGCCTAAAACGAATCGTCACTTACCTGCACCCCTGTCGCTTCTCCGCTCGCTGCCGCACCCGTCGGCCGCGCGCGTGATCGGTCGCCTATCACACGTATCCGGCGTCACCCGCGCCACCTCCCTCCTGAGAGTACCGACGCACCGATCGAATCTACGGTCGTCCGAGGCGCGGCCACGCTCATCGGAGCCGCCTGCTGCGCTTCCCGGTGACCGACCCTCGCAGCGCCGAAGATGCCCCAGCGCTGGCGCACGGTGACGTCCCAGAGCGCTTCGCAAGCGATGATCGCGAAGCGCAGCACAGTGTTCCCGATCGAACCCATCGACCGTCCCAGACTCGTCCGGCGCTCGGCCGCCGCGCGACTCCGTCGTACACAGTCACCTGCAGCGCGCATGAAGACGACCAAGAAGACACGACGCCAAGCGGCCCGGAACGGTCCTTGGACCTACTCGTCTCAACCCTCGAACCAGACCGGGGCCGTCCAAGCTGCGACCCCGTCGGCAGCCGTCACACGCAAGTACGCCCAAGATGAGTCCTGCTCGGACACCTGTCCGGCCCAAGATGCGGCATGCCCGCAGACGTCCACACTCGCGAGCACGACGCCTCCCGAGCCCACAAGCTCGAGCGCCCGTAGCTCATCGTTGACAGCCAATATGTCCGGATCATCCACGTGGACGGAGACGCTGTGAGTCGTGCCCGCCCTAACGACGGAGCCCATGATCGCTCCGTCGACAGAGAAGGAGATCCTTAGGTCCCGGTCGACCGTCGCGTATCCCCTGTGCGCCTTCATTGCCTCGGACAGCGCGACTGGAGTGAGCTCACCGGCAAGCAGAACGGTCCGGTACTCGTATGGAAGCAGAGCGTTGTCCCAAACGATCGAGTGAGTGTCGCCACCAGCAGACGGCATGACATGCCATCCCTTGTCCAGACACTTGACGTAGCTGGACTCGTACGACGAGTGGTAGTCGAGCAGGCAGTCGTGGTTATAGACTTCGATCAACTCCATTGCCGCGTCGCGCGCGGGCGTGCAATAGTCGAAGTCCTCGAAGTCGTCACCACCCATGGTCCACGCCGGAGTGCTCCACTCACCCCATCTGGGATGGTTGAACTGGCCGATGGCACCCGGAATGGACGCGACCACATCCTCGTAGTCGGCTGCGCTCGCCATACGTGCGTGCGGCACCGCGCCTGGCGTCAGGTGGGATGGCACCGCGAGCACATTCACGTGATCGTAGTACCAATTCAATTCGAAGCCCGTCAGCGCGGCGAAGCCACCGGCCTCCGTCGCAGCAGCAGCCGCCGCCGCTGTCTCACGCCATTCCTTAGCCGAGATCATCGTTGCATGGTCGGTGACCACGAAGAAGTCAAGCCCCGACGCGCGCGCCGACCAGAACGCCCCCGCTGGTGTGCCCGATCCATCGGACACTGCAGTGTGCGCATGAACATCGCCGAAATAGTGCTCGTACCCGCTCGCCCGCACCGCCGCCGGCGCAAAGAGACAAACCCCGAGTGATACGGCAGCGATGGCGCAGCCCGCCACCCAGTTGCGGCATCTCCGACCTCCACTCATGACGCCCCCTGTCACCTTCGACGTCGACGCCTCCGGCACATGAGCAAGGGCGTCGCTGGCGCCCCGAATCTTGACACGGTTTGCATACGTAGTCAAGCGAGAAGAAACGCCCTAACTGACGTCGGCAAGGGTCCGGCGCATGACGAGATGCGGTTCGTAGATACGTATGCGGGGTTCGAGAACCCGGGGACGTGCCTCGATGCGCTCCACAAGGAGGCGCCCGGCCGACGCAGCCATCTCGCTCGCAGGCGTGTGGACAGTCGTCAACTGTATGAGTTCCCAGTCTGCGATGGGGATGTCGTCGAAGCCGATGATGGACACCTCGTCGGGAACGGCCACCCCGGCCTTCCGCGCGGCGTTCAGTGCGCCGATGGCGATGGCATCGTTGCCGCAGAACACAGCGGTCGGCCGCATGCCGGTGCCGGACATGATCGAGAGCATGCCTTCATAGCCGGTGTCATAGTGGTAGTCCCCGTGACGAACCGCAGCCTCGGGAAGTTGGACACCCGCAGACGCGAGAGCCACCCGGAAGCCCCGCTCACGGTCTCGCCCCGTGCTCGTCTCTAGCGGTCCGAAGATGGCAGCGACATCGGTGTGGCCACGACGCACGACCTCATGACCCACGAGTGACGCACCAAGCGCATTGTCCACCGTCACGACATCCCCAGGCACACCCTCCGCAACACGATTCAGGAACACGAACGGCAGTCCCCGGGCATGCAGGTCTCGAGCAAGTTCCGACTCCAGCATCGCAGTCGTGAGCACGACTCCGTCGATCGACTGGCCCGCGAGCCGGTCGGCCAGCGCTCCGGCCTCGCCGCGCTCTGCAAACAGGACCATGCGATAGCCAAGTTCGTCCAGCACATCGTGAAGTGGTCCGACGAGGTACGGGTAGAAGGGGTTCGCGACGTCGGTCACGACCATGCCGATGCGACGCGTCAGACGAGTGGAGAGACTGCGCCCGATATCGCTGGGCACGTATCTCAGTTCCCGAGCTGCCTGGAGGACGCGCTCGCGCGTGGCTGCGGCAACATGTGGGTCCCCGCGCAGGGCGCGTGACACCGTTGACTGCGACACCCCGGTCATCCTCGCGATGTCGTGACTCGTGATCGATGACGAGTGCGTCCTGGCTCGGCGCTTGGGCACCCTGCTCCTTCCGCTAGCTTCAATGAAGCTTACAGCAGCGACGGGAACGGCAGCGTCATCGAGCTCGCGATTCCCGCTCGAATCCCTCCACACCAGAACCGCGCGGCACCCTTCCCTGGCGATGCTCCGTGGACGGGGAGCAACGTAGTACGCGGACCGGAAGGTACGACGAACGGTGTTCATGCCACACACAACGACGACAGATTGGTCGCCCAGATCAGCCAGGGCCTGTGATCCGCGATCACTGAGCGGCCCTCACTCTGCGGCGCGTGCTTGTCGACGACGAATCGCACCGCCGCGAAGACTCTGGTGGCCGCTCCTCCCCTGCCGTGGTAGCGTGACCGGCCGACCCGGACCAAGGAGGCACGCCCATGGCCGTCGGCCTGATGGACATCAAGGGACAGTACGCCGAGCTGCAAGAGCGCATCGAGAGCGCCGTGCTCGCGGTCCTGCGCAGCGGCAGGGCGATCCTGGGACCGAACGTGAAGGCGTTCGAAGAGGAGGCGGCGGCGTACCTCGGCACGGCCGGGGCCGTCGGCGTCGGCAACGGCACCGACGGCCTGACGATCGCCCTCCGCGCCCTTGGGGTCGGACCGGGGGATGAGGTCGTCACCGTGCCGTTCACCTTCTATGCCAGCGTCGAGGCGATCGCCCAGACCGGCGCGACGCCTGTGTTCGTCGACATCCGCCCCGACACGCTTACCATGGATCCGGAACAGCTCGAGGCGGCGATCACGGCGAGGACGAAGGCCGTCATGCCGGTCGACCTCTTCGGCCTGCCGGCCGACGCCGACGCCGTCAACGCCGTCGCCGACCGGCACGGCATCGCCGTCGTCGAAGACGCCTGCCAGGCGTGGGGCGCGACGTACGGGGGGCGCCGCACCGGCAGCCTCGGCGACCTCGGGGTGTTCAGCTTCTTCCCGACCAAGAATCTCGGCGCCTTCGGCGACGGAGGCCTCGTGACCGGACACGAGCCCGAGCTGCTGCAGACCGTGCGCGAGTTGCGCTTCCACGGGAGCAGAGACAAGAAGACGTTCACGGCCATCGGCTTCAATTCGCGGCTCGACGAGGTGCAGGCGGCGATCCTGCGCGTCGAACTCGAGGTCGTCGACGCCTGGAACGCGCGTCGCGCCCAGGTCGCCGCCTGGTACGACGCGTACCTGCCGCGCGAGGTGCTGCGCCCCTGCGTTCCCGAAGGCTCGACGCACGTCTACCATCTCTACGTCATCCGCCACCCGCGGCGCGACGCGATCGCGGCCGCGTGCAAGGAGCGTCAGGTCGACTGCGCCGCGTACTATGTGACGCCCTGCCATCTGCAGCCCGTGTTCGCCGATATGGGTCACAAGGTGGGCGACTTCCCCGTCACCGACGCCGCCGCCGCCCAGAACCTCGCCCTGCCGATGCACCCGAACCTCACCGAGAGGCAGGTCGGGGAGGTCGCAGCCGCTGTGGCCGCGGGGCTGGGCTGAGACAGGGGCCGGGGCCGGAGGGGCCTGCCGCGCCCCGCGCGGCAGGCCCCTCCGGCCCCGGCTAATGAAGACCACGTGAGAGTCTGGGTCGACATCACCGACTCGTCCCACGTCCTCTTCTTCGCGCCGCTTGTCCGGCGTCTCGAAGAGCAGGGGCACGTCGTCACGCTGACGGCACGGCGCTTCGCCAGCGCCGACCTCATGATGCGCCGTCTGGGCCCCGTCGCCGTGCTGACGGGGCAGCATCACGGCGGCGGCGCCGGGACGCGCGCGGTCGGGTTCGTCAACCGCACGGCGCAATTGCTCGCGTCGGCCTCGAGCGGACGCTTCGACGTCGCCGTGGGCAGCCATGCAGGCGACTTCGTCTTGACCGCCTGGGCGCTCGGCGTGCCACGACTCACCGTGCTCGACGACGAGCGCCCTCGAGGCACCGACGCCGTCAACGTCCGCCTGGTAGACCGGGTCGCCGTGCCGGACGCTGTGCCGTTGCACAAGCTTCACGCCCTCGGCGCCGCGCGCGACAAGCTGTTTCGCTTTCCCGGCTTCAGGGAGGAGTACTACCTGCACGACTTTCGCCCCGATGCGGACGTCCTCGGCAAGCTCGGCGTCGACGAACGCACCGTGGTCGGGGTCGTGCGCCCGCCTCGCGACGCGCACGACCCCGACCACGGTGCGTATCCCGGGACTCCGCCCGCCCTGCCGCCCGGGGACGACCACAAGGCCCAAACGGGCACCGAGCCCCTCGCAACAGCCGCGGCAGACGCCGCTGCCTCGCACCCTGTGTCTGGCGGAGATGCGACGGCGGCAGAGTTCGAGACCCTCGTCGCCAAGCTC
The DNA here is from genome assembly GCA_029547745.1 of Actinomycetes bacterium. GTDB lineage: Bacteria > Actinomycetota > Thermoleophilia > UBA2241 > UBA2241 > UBA2241. The sequence goes on along the minus strand of JAKPOQ010000145.1, from coordinate 32,257 downwards.
GCGGCGCGACCCGACCTCACCCTTGTCGTCCTGGCCCGCTCAGACGACCAGCGCCGCCGCTTCGCCGCCCTTGGATCGCCCGGTCTGGTCTTGCCCGACGGCCCCGTCGACGGCGTCAGCCTGGTCGCTGCCGCGGACTTCGTCCTCGGCTCCGGCGGCGTGATGGAACGTGAGGCCGTCGCCCTGGGGACGCCCGCCTACACGCTGTCGCGACGGACGCCGACCGCCGTCGACGCGACACTGCTCGCCGACGGCCGTCTGAAGCGCGTTCGAAACGTCGCCGACATCGCCCCGCACAAGAAGGACCCGCGCGTCCTCGCCGTCGAACGTCGCGACCCACAGGTGTTCGTCGACGAGATCCTCGCTCTCGCGCACCGGCAACCGAGACCGACGCGCCTCGGACGTATCCTGCACCGTGAGCCTTCGCCGTGATTGAGACGGTCCGCCCACGGCACGCGGCACACCGTCATCGTCCGAGACGGTCGTGGGGGACCCGCGCTGTCGAGGGCGATCGCCGCCTGCGTCATGACGCGGCCGACGATCGACGCGGCGGTGCACTGGTCCCCACCGTCGACCATCATCATCTCCGCGAGCGCCTTGCCCGCGAGGGGTCCCGCGAGCCCGGGAGCGAGTCACCCGCACGCCTGCCCCAGCGTCAGGATGGCGGCGGGCACAGCCGCCCGGCCGGCAGTCGCCCCGCCTTCTCCCGTCGAACCCGCCATCTCCGACCTCCTGTCACGAGCGAGCTGTGCCCGAGACCGCCCGCCGCACGAGATCGACGCCTCTGCCGCCCGCCCGTCGTTGGCATGGCTGCGATAAGCTTGACGCATGGACATCCGTCAACTGCGGCTCTTCTGCCGTATCGTCGAACGGCACAGCTTCTCGCTCGCCGCTGAGGACGTGGGCATCACGCAGCCGGCCGCAAGCCAGCAGGTCCACACCCTTGAGCGCGAGCTCAAGACCACCCTTCTCGACCGCTCGAACCGGCGCATCACCCCGACGGACGCCGGCCAGGTGCTCTACCGCTACGCACGCGAGATCCTCGCCCTCCACGAGCGCGCCTGCACCGAGATCCTCGACCTCGGCGAGCTCGTCGCCGGGCACGTCGTGATGGGCGCGTCGACGGGGCCGGGCGAACATGTCCTGCCCGGCCTGCTGACGCGCTTCCGCAAGCTCTACCCGGGCGTGCGCGTCTCGCTCCACGTCGACGACACCCACGAGGTGATCGAGCGTGTCGTCGCGCGCGAGTTCGAGATCGGCGCCGTCGGCGCACCTACCCACCGTCCCGATCTGACCGTCGAGCCGCTTGTGCGCGACGAGGTCGTCCTCGTCTGCAGCCCTACGCACCCCTGGGCGTCGCGCGACGACGTCACCCTCGCCGAGCTCGTCGCCGAACCACAGATCGTGCAGCAACAGGGCGCCGGCATCCGCGCCGTCGTCGAGGACCACCTCAAGGCCGCCGGCGTGCGTCCCGAGCAGCTCAACATCGCCGCCGAGATGGGCCTCATGGAGTCGGCCAAGCAGGCGGCGATCGCCGGCGGGGGCGTCACCTTCGTCAGCCGTTGGGCCGTCGGCCCCGAACTCGAGCACGGGCTGCTCGTCGTCGTCCCCGTGAGGGACTTCGAGATCCGCCGCGACTTCCACACGGTGCGCTCGCGGACCCGTGTCCTGTCGCGGGCGGCCGAGGCCCTGCTCGCCTTCTTCCGCGAGCAGTACGGCGCCTCTTCCTGAGCCGCTGCAAGACCCGTCACCCGGGCTTGACGCACTCCGCACTCCGGGATACGGTGCTCTGATTATCAGGATAGATAGCTACCATAAGAGTTCTGCATCTTATGCCATGCTGCTTCCGCGGCCCGCAAGGAGGAGACATGCAGCACGCGACGACACCCGCCGAGATCCATGAGCTGGTCGACAACCTGAACTTCAAACAAAAGGTCGACCGTTCGCTCGAGCTCATCGACCACTACTACGCGCAGCACGGCGACGGTCTCGTCGTCGCCAACAGCCTGGGCAAGGACTCCGTCGTGGTCTGGGATCTCGCCAAGCGCGTGAGCCCGAAGATCCGCGGTTTCGTCGTCACCACGCGCTACAAGCCGGCCGCGACCAAGAAGTTCATGCGCGAGCTGGTCGCCCGATATCCCGAGACGCGCGTCTTCGAGAACACGGCCGACATCCCCGACGGCCTCTACAAGACCGATCCGGACAGGTGCTGCGACCTGCTCAAGGTCCAGCCCGTGCGCTGGGCGATCGAGGAGATGGGCGTGACCTGCTGGGTCACCGGCCTGCGCTGCACCGAGGGTCGGACCCGTACCGACTACCTCGAGGTCGAAGAGCGTGACGAGGGCTTGTTGAAGCTGAACCCGATCCTGCCCTGGCACGAACGCGAGGTGTGGCAGTACATCGCCGTCAACGGCATCCCGGTGAACCCCCTCTACGCCGAGGGGTACCGCTCCCTCGGTTGCGAACCTTGTACGCGCATCACGACGGGCGCGAACGAGCGCGACGGCCGCTGGATCGGGACCAGCAAGTGTGGCGGCGAGTGCGGCATCCACACGCGCCCGCTGAAGGTCGGGGCGAACGCCTGACCTGCCCAGCATCGCGACCCGAGCGCCCTGGAGTGACCGAGGGCTCCGTCGTTGACGGGGGCAGGGCGGCGCCGGCGCGCGGCCATGGACGCCGCGGCTGAGTACGTCGCAGCGGAGGAGGTCGACCCGGACGGGACGGTCGTCGACGCCCCACTGACGGAGCCGGGCGCTCGCGGCGCGGCGCGGCATCTGGTGGCCGACACTCGCCCTGTGGGCCGTGGTTGTGGTCGTCACCTACCTCACACCCGCACGCGGGTCCCTCCGCCGCCAGCCGCGTCGTCGGCACAGACGTCTTCCATGCCACGATCCTGCTCGGCGTCACCGGCCTCGCCCAGCTCGGCTACGGGAACGTCGACCTCCGGATGGTCGACTCCCTGCTGATCGGCTCTGTGCCGGGCGTCAGCGTCGGCTCACATCTGACCGTCCGCGCGCCGACCCGGGCGTGCGCGGCCTCCTCGCCGCCGTCCTCCTGCTGAGCGGGCTGATGATGCTCTTCAGGGGGTAGCGGGACTGCTGCGGGCGAGTGACGCGCCGGCTTTCGCTCCGTACACTGAAGGCGCTGCCCATCATGCGACCCGGAGTCCCCATGCCACCGTCGTCCGACACACGCCCGCCCTCGGCCCGCGACGTCGCCTGCACCGCCGCCTACGTGGCCGTGGAAGAGGCCGCCAAGCAGACCTACCTGCGCGCCCTGAAGGTGCTGCCGCCGGACCTCAAGGAGGCGCTGGTCCGGGCGCGCGCGAACGAGACCGATCCCGGCGCCCGGAGCTTCCTCGACATCATGCTGGAGAACGTCGCCGTCGCCGAACGCGACGACAACCTCGTCTGTCAGGACACCGGCACGGTCGTCTTCTGGCTCGAGGTCGGCGAGGACTGTCCGCTGAACCTCGCGCGCGTGAGCGCCGCGGTGAAGAAGGGCGTCGAGCGTGCCACCCTCGAACACCCGCTGCGCCCCAACGCCGTCCACCCGGTCACACGCAAGAACACGGGGACGAACACGGGCCGGTACCTGCCGGCGATGCACTACGAGTCCGTCGCCGGCCACGCCAGCCTGCCCGTCGACGCCCTCAAGCTGCACTGCCTGCCCAAGGGCTCGGGAAGCGAGAACATGAGCTTCCTCAGGATGTTCGTCCCCGCCGACGGCGTAAGGGCGGTCAAGCGCTTCGTCCTCGAGTGCATCGTCGAGGCAGGACCCAAGCCCTGCCCGCCGACAGTCGTCGGCGTCGGCCTCGGCGGCACCGCCGACCTGTGCGCCGCCCTCGCCAAGAAGGCGGTCCTGCGGCCGCTCGGCACTCGCAGCGACGACCCGGCCGTCGCCGCCCTCGAGGACGAGCTTCTCGCGGCGGCGAACGAACTCGGGATCGGCCCCATGGGCCTCGGCGGCCGCACCACCGCCCTGGCCGTCAACATCGAATGGGCGCACACGCACATCACCCAGAACCCCGTCTCGGTGAACCTCCAGTGCTGGGCGGCGCGCCGGGCGAGCGCCGTCGTCACGCCTGCCGGGGAGGTCACCTATGGCTTCTGAGCGCTACGACGAGACGACGGCGCACGAGACCGGCGCGAACGAGCGGCGCCTCACCTTCCCCGTCACCGACCTCGACGCCCTGCGCACCTTGCACGCCGGCGACCGGTTGCGCCTCGAGGGACACGTGATCGGCATCCGCGACGCGACGCAGATCGCCATCTTCGATCGCGGCGAGATGCCGCGCATGGACCTCACCGGCGCCGCCGTGCTCCACACCGCCCCGAACGTGCGCGCCCTCGGCGAAGGGCGCTACGAGAAGCTCTGCATCGGGACCACGACCAGCGCCCGCATGGACCGTTTCACGCGCGGGCTCATGGAGCAGTACGGGGTACGCGCGATCATCGGCAAGGGCGGCCTGCTCGCCGACTCGTTGCCGGTCCTGCAGGAGTTCGGCGGCGTGTACCTCGCCGTCACGGGCGGGGCCGCGGCCCTCGAGACGACCCAGATCGAGGCCATCGAGGAGGTCGAGTTCGAGGAACTGATGCCCGAATGCCTGTGGAAGTTCCGCGTGCGTGACTTCGGACCCCTGGTCGTCGCCATGGACAGCCACGGCACGAGCCTGTACGAAGCGGTGACGGCGAAGGCGCGCGACAAGCTCGCCGAGCTTGTCGCGCGCCTCTGAGCCCGCCACGGGAGGCCTTGGACCTGCTCGTCGGCCACGACTGCCGTCGCCCGCGCGTCGACCGCCCTGCCCGACAAGGGTGGGAGCGACGCCTTGCCCCTGCGAGACGTCTGCCAGCCGCACAAGGGTGGGAGCGACGCCTTGCCCCTGCGGGACGTCTGCTACGATGACGATGGAATCGGCGGCGACCGCCTGTCTTGCGGGAGGACCGGCATGCTCGACTTCCTCAGACTGCCCGAGCGGACGACCAAGCCGCGCGAGCGCGGGATCACGCACGTCCTCGACAAGGGGTTGTCTCTTGACCAGGTGCGTGACTTCCTCGAGAGCGCAGGGGAGTGTACCGACATCGTCAAGCTCGGCTGGGGCACGGCGGTGGTGACACCGCACCTCAAGGAGAAGATCGAGCTCTACCAGAGCAGCGGCATACCCGTCTGCTTCGGCGGCACGCTCTTCGAGGTCTGCCTGCGCCAGCGCAAGTTGGAGCAGTACCTGCAGACAGTGCGCACGATGGGGATGGAGTACATCGAGGTCTCGGACGGCACTGTCCCCATGGCCGAGGACGAGAAGATCGCCCTCGTGCGCCGCCTGAGCAGGGAGTTCAAGGTCCTCAGCGAAGTCGGCAGCAAGCACGCCGGCGTCGTGATCGCCCCGTACAAATGGGTCGAGAGCATCAAACGCGAGCTCGACGCCGGCGCCTGGAAGGTCATCACCGAGGGACGCGAGTCGGGCAGTGTCGGCATCTACCAACCGGGCGGCGAGGTCAAGGAGGGTCTCGTGCACGAGATCGCCGATGCGGTCGACGTCACGGACCTCCTGTTCGAGGCTCCGGTCAAGAGCCAGCAGGTCTGGTTCATCAAGCGCTTCGGGGCCAACGTCAATCTCGGGAACATCCCGCCGGAAGAGGTCGTCTCCGTCGAGACCCTGCGCCTGGGGGTGCGCAGCGACACGCTGCTCACGTTCCACTGAGGGGCCGCGTCGGCCTCGCGCCCTGCGCCTGGACGCGGCGCATCCTGCCCGCCGCATCGCCGGCGCCCCCAGCCCCGCGAGGCGGACGGGCTGATCCGATGATCCTTCTCCTCCGCCACGGACAGACCGACTGGAACCTCGAGCCCACCCGCTGTCAGGGGTGGGCCGACGTGCCACTGAACGAGACGGGCCGCGCCCAGGCGCGCGACCGGGGTCGCGCGCTGCGCGGGCGCGGCCTCGACCTCGTCGTCACGAGTCACCTCACACGCGCCCGCGAGACGGCGGACATCGTGCGTGCGGAGCTCGCGACCGGCGCCCGCAGACCGGCGCTGATCGTCGACCCACGTCTCGCCGAGAGCGACCGCGGACGCTGGGAGGCGCGCACGTTCGCCGAGATCGCCGCTTCGAAGCCGGAGACGTGGCGACGCTACCGCGAGCATCCGGAGGCGTTCCGCTTTCCCGGCGGAGAGACGCTCGTCGAGCAGCAGCGTCGCGTCCTCGGCTGCCTGCGCGACGTCGCTCTCGACGGGCGCCACGCCCTGCTCGTGACGCACGGGGGGAGCATGCGCCTGGTGCGCTGCTTCACTGCCGGGGCCGGCATCGCCGCCTTCCACGAAGGCGAGGCGCGCAACGGCATGCTCCTCGAGGTCGCCGACGACGGCCTGGCCGAACGCATCGAGCGCTACCTCCTGGGGAATGCTCAGGCGGTAGAGGCGAGAACGCGATGACCCCCATGACGCCATGGTTCCACCGCCCGCGAGCAGAGCCGGCGCAGCGGGGCGTCGTCGTGCTCGGCGCGCCGCTGGAGTCGGGACCGCGGTTCCGGGGCGCCCGTCTCATGCCGGCGGCGCTGCGTGACGCTGGCCTCGACGACGCCCTGCGCCGGGCCGGCGTCGCGGTCGCCGACCTCGGCGACCTCGAGATCCACGTCGGCGACCACACCCGTGACGCGGCGACGGGCGTCCTCGCGTACCGCGAGGTCTGCGCGGCGACGGAGAAGATCCGCGAAGGCGTCCCCCAGCTCCTCGACTCGCCGGACACCCCCCTCGTCATCGGCGGCTGCTGCGGCATCCTCGTCGGCATCGTCGCGGCGCTGCGCGAGCGCTACCGTCACGTCGGTCTCGCGTTCGTCGACGGGCACCTCGACTTCTACGACGCCGAGAGCGCCCCGGACGGCGCCCTCGCCGACATGACCTTCGCCGTCCTGACGCGAGGCGGCCCGAGCTCCCTCACGACGATCGTCGGCGGACTGCCGCTGGTCCACCCCGACGACGCTTGGGTCCTCGGCTTCCGCGACCACTGGGTGATGCGCGCGCGGCGCGCCCCCGACGCCCTCAGGGAGCTCCCCGAGGCACACTTCGCCGACGATGCCGACGTGCGACACCACGGCCCGGTCGAAGTCGGACGGGCCGTGAGCACGGCGCTCGCCGACCGACCGGGACGGTTCTGGCTGCACGTCGCCCTCGACGTGCTCTCTTCGTCGGCCATGCCGGCGGTGTACGACACGCTCCCCGGCGGCCTCGACTGGGACGAGCTCACCGCCCTGCTCCGACCCGTCGTCCGGAACGGCGCGCTGCTCGGCCTCGACGTCGCCGGCTACGACCCGGGCAAAGACCCCGGGCGCAGGTGCGCGGCGCGTGTCGTCCGGCTCCTCGCCGACGTCCTCGGCGGCCAGACGACATGAGCGGCGCGATCCTCGGTGACCAGACCGCATGGGTGGCGATGGTATGAGCCGGTCCCTCGGTGAGCAGACGTGAGACGCGACGAGGCTACAGTGGACGCCCGCTTCGCCTGTGACGACCGCTTCCCCTGGCGACGCGTCTTGCGCCTCGCCGAGCGAGAGATCGCCGACCGCCACCTCGACCTGGGCGGCCTGCGCGTCCTCACCGAGGCGGCGGTGGGATATCGGCGCCTGACGCCGGTCCTCGCGGCGCTGGCCGGCGCCGCCGAGGTCTACGCAGTCGGACGCGACAGCGCCGGCGCCTCGCGCCGCGACGCCGAAGCGCAGACCGGCTGGCTGGCCGACGTCGCCGGCGTCAGGGACCGCGTCCGCTTCTTCCCCACACGGCTGCAGGCGCGCCTTCACACGGTCGATGTCGTCACCGACCTGCCCGGCGTCCGCCCAATCGACGAGGCGATCGTCCGCAACCTCTCTCCGGGCGCCGCCGTGACGCTCATGCGCGGCACGAGCGCCTGGCGCCGCCCCGACGTCGACGTCGCTTCTTGCCGTCGCCGGGGCGTCCCAGTCGCCGGCGTCGACGAGGACGCCGTCGGTCTCTACCGCTGGACCGCGCTCGCCACCGTCCACGAGCTGCTGGGGGCCGGCGTCGGCATCTCGGGGTCGGTACTGGCCGTCGCCGGAGACGGCCCGGCGTACGGCCACGTGGTGCGCGCCCTCGCGCAGCTCGGGGCGCGCGTCCTCGTGGCCACGCCGGACAACGCCGGCCGCGTGACCCTCTACGGCGGCGAGAGGATCGGCGCCGACCTCGGCGAGGAGCTGACGCGCAGCCGTCTCTCCGAAGCCGAGGCGCTCCTCGTCTGTCGGTCGGCGCCCCAGCGGCGCGTCATCGGCCCGGGAGGGGAGATCGACGCCGCCGGCCTCGCCGGCCTGGCTCCGCAGGTCGCCGTCGTCTGCCTCGAGGGCGACGTGGACCGGCGCAGCCTCGCCGCCGCCGGCCTTTCGGTCTCGCCGGGGGACGGCCCTGTCGCGCCTCTCGACCTGCTTCCGCAGGCGGTGATCGAGCTGCACGCCGCCGGCCTGCGCGTCGGTGAAGTGATGGCGCGCGCCCGCCGGCGCGGATCGTCTCCACCGGCCGCTGAGGAGCTTGCGGCGGCGGAAGCCGACGCCGAACTCCTCCCCAAGGACCTCGTGGCGCACCGCTGAGCGGCGGCGAGCCCGGTGGTAGACTGACCGACGTCCGCGGGCGCGCCCGCGGTCTCAGACTGCGTCACCGAGGAGGCACGCACGGTGGATTGGGACGCCTACGAGTATCACGCCCCGAGCGGTTCATGGATCGCCAAGGACTTCGCGCACGGCGCGGACTTCGAGCACGGCCTCGAGTGCATCATCGACCCGGACGTGGTCGTCGGCGACGGCGTCAGACTGGGCCACCGCGTGCATCTCGCCCCAGGGACGCGGTTCGGCGACGACATCGAGTTCGCCGACGACTGCGTCACGACCGGTGTCTGCCTGCTCGGCGACCACGTACGGGTGCGCACCGGTTCCTGCATCTCCAAGTCCGTGATCGTCGATGACTGGGCCTTCGTCGCCGCCGGCATCATGTCGTCACATACGAAGAACATCTACCATGGCCGCCCCCGGGCCCCGAAGCGGCAGCTCATCACCCGCTTCGGCTACGGCTGTGTGATCGGCAGCCGGACGAACACCAGCGCCGGTATCACCGTCGCCCCGGGAGCGATCGTCGGCTACGGCTCCCACGTCGTGGTCGACCTCGACACCCCGAACGGCGTCTACTTCAACGACCCGCACCCGTACGCGACGCTCCAGCGGGTGCTCGGACCGGACAGTCCCTACTACATCGAGATCCCGACGGACTACGAGCCCCGGCGGTTCGACCCCGAGCTGCTGGCGAAATACTTGCCGTACGCGACGCCCTGAGGCGGGGCGGCTTTGCCGCCCCGCCTCAGGGCGTCGCGTCGGAACGCCGACGCATCCTCGGCCGAGGTCCCGGCGTCCTGGCGGCGAAGCTGGACAGACCGACATGACCACACCTACTGTCGCCGATATCTGCGCCTTTCTCGAGGACGCCGGGCGTGCGCGCCGGGTGATCGTGGCGACGCCGGAGACGGCGGCGGACGCCGCCGTCTCCGGCGTCGCCACCGATACCGGCGCAGGAGCCGGCGACGTCGCCTGGACGCGGACGCCCTCGTCCTGGGCTGCCTTCCGCGGCACACTGCTGCTCGCCCCCGAGCCCGAGACGAGCGTGGGCGACACCTATCCGGCCCGCGCCCACCGCGCTCTCGTCGTCTGCGACAACCCCCGTCTCGCCATGGCCCAGGTCGCGCAGCGCTACTTCGCCGACCTTGCCGGCGATCGCGCGCCCCAGTACGCGGATCCCGCCACGGCGAATGCGGTCGCCCGTCTCGACGCCTGGGTCATGAACGCCCGCATCGGCCGCGGCGTGGTGCTCGGGCCGCACTGCACGATCGGCTGCTTCGGCATGGGCTACGAGCGTGATCCCGAGGGTCACTGGGTGCGCTTCCCGCAGCTCGGCAGCGTGGTGGTCGAGGACGACGTGCACATCGGGGCGCACGCGACGGTCCAGCGCGGCGCCTTGGGCGAGACCGTCATCCGCCGCGGCGCCCGGATCGGACCGCACGCCAACATCGGCCACAACGTCGACATCGGCGAGGACGTGCTCGTCGCCGGACACGTCCAGATCGGCGGCGGTGCGCACATCTGCGCCGGCGCCGTCATCTGGCAGAGCGCCGCGATCGCCAACGGCGTCTGGGTCGGCGCGCGCGCCGTCGTCGGCATGAGCGCCGCGGTGCGCCACGACGTGCCCGCCGGGCAGGTCTGGTCGGGGAACCCGGCGCACAAGATCCGCTAGGCCGAGAGCGATGGTGGCCACTGACGAAGGGGCAGGGACGGCCGACGCGGCCCGCGACGGAGCGCAGCGCCACAGGCAGGGGCGCGGCAAGGGCGGCTACTCGCTCCTGCTCAAGGACTCGGTGATCTACGGCGCCGGACGCGCCCTGCAGAAGTTCCTCGTCGCCCTTCTCCTCCCGCTGTACACGGCGTTCCTTTCACCGGACGACTACGGCGTCCTCGGGATGGTCGTCTCGGTCACGACCTTCGTCGACGTCTTCGTCACCCTGGGCTTCGACGTCGCCTTCTCGCGCTTCTACTTCGACGACAAGTCCGAGACCGCCCGCCGGCGCGTCATCACCAACACGTTCTACGTCTCGACCGTGTATCCGGCCGTCCTCCTCGGGGCCACCATGCTCCTTCTGCCGAAGATCGCGCCCTTCCTCATGGGCGGGCAGTACCAGGCCGGAGACTGGAAGTACTTCGCCGTCGGCCTCGCGACGCTGTTCTTCAGCAACCTCAACGACCTCCCGTTCACGCTCTTCCGTCTCGAGCACCGGCCCTGGATCTTCAGCGCCTACACCATCGGCCGGGTGTTCGTCCAGGTCCCGCTCAGCATCCTCTTCGTCGCCGTCTTCCACTGGGGGCCTATGGGCGTGCTCGCGGCCAACTTCGTCACCGCGGCCGGCATGCAGGCCATGCTCCTCCCGACGTACATCGGCAAGATCGACTGGGGGTGGCACTGGGAGCTCATGCGCCCGATGCTGGCGTTCGCCATCCCGGCCCTGTTCACGGGCGTCTCGTACTACTGGCTCAAGCTGTCGGACCGCTGGTTCCTGCTGCACTTCCAGGGCAAGGCCGAGGTCGGCCTCTACACGGTCGCCTACTCGCTCAGCCAGCCGCTGTACCTCACCCTCATGGCGTTCCGCATGGCGTGGCCGCAGTGGCACTACGCGCGCTTGCACGAGCCCGAGAAGCACAAGCACATGGTGGCCCGCAGCTCGACCTACTTCCTCGGTCTGAACGTGGGTGTCCTCGTGCTCATGGGGACCTTCATGCCGCTGCTCGTACACGTGTTCCTGAACAAGCGGTACTGGACCGTTGGTCCGACGACCTTCGTGCTCGCGGTCTCGGTGGCCTTGTACGCCGTGTACTACATCTTCTGGGTCGGCTCGAACGTGGCCAAGAAGAACCGCATGATCCCGGTCTTCTTCCTGATCGCCTCCGGCGTCAACATCGCCCTCAACTTCGTCATCGTCCCGCGCTACGGCATGTGGGGCGCCGCCTGGACGACGGTGCTCGGCTACGCCATCCTCGCCGTGACCGTCTACTTCTATTCGCAGAAGTGGTACCCGATCCCGTACGAGTGGCGGCGCCTGGCCACGCTCGTCGTGGCCGGCGCCGCCACACTGGGCGCCGAGTGGGGCCTGGCGCGAGCCGTCGGACAGAGCACCGACATGCCTCTCGGCGACCTGGTCGTCCGCCAACTGGCCGCCGTCCCCGTCCTCGCGATCTTCCCCCTGTTGCTCCGCCTGTGGCGCTTCTGGACACCGGGCGAGGCGCGCGGCCTGCGTGAGGCCGCCGCGCGCCTGCCCGGCCTCGGCCGGCTCGCGCCGGCGGCGGCCGTCGCGGCGGCGGCCGTCGCAACGGCCGCCGCCGGCGACGAACGTCTCACGGCGAACGACATCGCCGCCGAGGACGAGGAGACCGTCCTCGAGGCGAGTGCGCGACTCGACGTGACGGAGGGAGGCGAGACCTTGGCGTGAGCGACGCGCGCCCCATGAAACGCCTCCTCGTCGTCGCCAACCCGTTCCCGCCGATGGCCAGCGCCGGCACGACGCGCGTCGTCCGCTTCCTCCGCCACCTGCCCGAACGCGGCTGGGAGCCGACGGTGCTCACGGCGCGGGCGGAGGGGCCGGCGCCCGTGCCTTCCGGCCTGCGGATCGCCCGGGCGCCGGCCCCGGTCCCCGCGCCGCTCCTGCGCAGCGGCCGTCGCAGCACGCGGGTCAACCAGTGGCTCTTCGTCCCCGACGTCTACGCGCCCTGGGTACCCGGCGCGATCCTGCTCGGCAGCCGCCTCCTCGCGACCGAGAGGTTCGACGCCCTCTTCTCGAGCTCGCCGCGAGCGAGCGTGCATGTGGTCGCGGCCGTGCTCGCCCGGCAGAGCGCTGTCCCTTGGCTGGCGGACTACCGCGACCCCTGGACGACGTACCAGTTCCGCCGCTACCCGACCCCGGCCCACCGCGAGGCCCACCGTCGCCTCGAAGCATGGTGTCTGCGGAGGGCGGCTGCGGTCACGGCGGTGAACCGGCCGATCCTCGACGACCTGCTCGCGCGCCACACGTTCCTCCGCGGACGCACGCACGTGCTCACCAACGGGTTCGACCCGGGCGAAGCGGTCGAGGAGGTCGACCTCGGCCCCGGCCTGTGGTTCGTCCACACCGGACGCCTCTACGGTCGCGAAGAACAGACTGCCGCCTTCCTCGCCGCGCTCGCCCGCCTGCCCGCCGACGTCAAGGCCGTCTTCGTGGGCGTCGACGACAGCCGTGTCCGTCCCGAGGCCGACCGCCTCGGGCTCGGAGACCGAGTGCGCGTCGAGCCGCTGGTCCCCCACGCCCGCTCGCTCGGCCTGCAGCGTGCCGCTAGCGCCCTGCTGCTCGTGAACGGGCGCCGCCCCGAGGCCATGTCCAGCAAGGTCTTCGAGTATCTCCAGGCCGGAAAGCCGATCTTCGCCATCTCGCCCCGGGGATCGGCGGCCCGCGAGCTCCTCGCCGATACCGGCGGCGCCGTCTGCGTCACGCCCGACGAGCCTATGGCGGGACCACTCGCGGCATTCGTCGACAGAGTGCGCGCCGGCGAGGGCCCACGGGCCGACGCCGGCGCGCTCGCGTGCTACGAGCTGCGCTCGCTCACCGAGCGCCTGGCGGGTATCCTCGAGGACATGCGGGTCCCACAGCACATCCGCGACCGAGCGTGACCGTGGACGACACGTCACACGGTGCGACCCCCGCCGTCACGGCGGCCGCCGGACGCCCCCGGGCGGCTCCGACCCGCAGCGCCGATGCCGCCCTGCTGGCCGGCGCCGCCGCCGTCACGGTCGTCCTCCTGTTGCTCATCACGCGTGACGTGCGTACCGGTATGGCCACCCTCACGCTCGTCGCGCTCGTCGCCGCCGCCGTCCTCGCCCGTCAGACGATCGCCCGCTGGAGGGTGGCGAAGCTCGTCACCGGCCTCGCCCTCCTGCTGCCGGCGCTCGCCTTACTCGGACCGTCCCTCAGCCTCCCGAGCCTCCCCCAAGCCTTCGCCTTCCGCGTCGGGCTCGCGCTCGTGGTCGCCGTCGGCGGCGGGCTGCTCCTGCTGTGCGGCCTCCGCGGTCGCTTCGCCGCTTGGGACTTCGGCCTCCCGCTGGCCGTATGGTTCGGCTGGCTTTGCCTCGCGCTCCTGTGGGCGCCCGACAAGGCAGCGGGCCTGCGCTACCTGACCGTGCTTGCGACGATGATGGCCCTGACATGGGCGACGGCCCTTGCCGGAGGCAGTCGCCGTCGCCTCACATGGCTCGGCATCAGCCTCGTCGTCGCCTGCGTGCTCATCCTTGGCGTCACCGTCCTCGAGTCCACCACGGGATACCGGCTGCCCACGTCTCGCCTGCTGGACGCGACCACACAGACGTATGCCGTGACCAGCGTCTTCCACAACCAGAACGACCTTGCTACCTACCTGGCGTTGTGCTGGCCCTTCGTCCTCTGCGCCTTCTTCTTCACGCGACGGCCGCTCTACCTTCTCGTCGCTGCCGGCATCGCCCTGCTGAGTGCCTTCGCCTTCGTGCGCACCGGCTCGCGCTCCAGCCTCCTCGCCGTCGGCCTTGAGTCGCTCGCGGCGGTCGCCTTGCTGGCGCGACCGAGCGCCCGCTGGTCGGGGCGCGGCGCCAAGGTCGCCGGGGCGGCCATAACTGCAGCACTGGTGGTGGGCGCCGGCTACCTCCTGTTCAACGAATCGACCAACGAGATGCTCCGTCAGTTCCGCCTCCAAGGCCTGATGAGCGACGTGGCCGCAAGCCGCGGGTCAGGCGAGATCCGCACGAGCCTCACCAACCGGGGTCTCTCCGTCGCCGGCGGCTCCCTGCTGCTCGGCGCCGGACCGGGACAGGCGGAGGGCATGGTACGCGCAAGCGGCGATGCGCCAGGCATCGTCAATCTCCACAACTGGTGGCTGGAGACATACGTCAACGGAGGACTCCCCGCTGTCGGACTGCAGCTCGTCTTCTACCTTGGCCTGCTCGTGACGCTGTGGCCCGTCGCCCGTGCCGGCCCTGACCCCCTGCTGCGGTACCTGGCGTGCGGCGTGGTGCTCGCCCTGATCGGCTTCACGGTCGGCGCTCTCGGCCCGAGCAGCTCGATGAGCTTCGCCCCGATGTGGGTCGTATACGGGCTCGGAGTCGCCGTCGTCGTGGGCGTGCGCCGGCGGCGCGCGCCTGCCCGTCTGACGGAGGGTCCGCAGACCCGGCCGACGGACGTGCGCGCGACCTCGCGGGCGGTCTCATGAAGGTCCTCGTCGTCTCGCATCTCTATCCGTCGCCCGGGGTCGAGCGGCACCTGTTCGTGCATGAACAGAACAAGGCCCTGCGCGACCTCGGCGTCGACATCAGCGTCGTGTCGCCGACGCCGTACGCGCCGCGGCTACTCTGGCGCGACGAACGCCAGCGCCGCCGCGGCCAGAAGCCGCGGCGCGCCGTTCTCGACGGCATCGTCGCCGAGTATCCGCGTGTCCCGCAGCCTCCACGCCGTCTGCTCCTCGACCGCTCGGGCGACCTCGCCTATCCTTTCGTGCGTCGCGCGGCGGCGGTACGCCGGGGCGTCGACCTCGTGCACGCCCATCAGGCGCTGCCCGACGGCGCCATCGCCCAGCGCCTGGCGGACGACCTCGGCGTCCCCTATGTGGTCACAGTCCACGGCGCCGACGTCTACCAGCACCTGCGCCGTGACGACGCCGCGGCGCGACGTGCCGCGGCGGTCCTCGGCGGCGCGGCCGGGGTGATGGCCAACTCGAGCGCGGTCGCCCGACTTCTCAAGGGCGTGGTCGGCGATGAACGCCTCCACGTGGTCCTCAACGGCACGACAGGCGCGGGAACGAAGGTGATGCCCGCCGACGACCTCTTCCCCGGCGAGCCCCTCCTCCTCACGGTGGGCAAGTTCATCGCACGCAAGGGGCACGCCGTCATGCTCGACGCCCTCGCCCTGCTCGCCGCGCAGGGCCGGCGGCCCCATTGGGCCGTCGTCGGCGATGGCCCCTTGGGCGGCGCTCTGGAGCGCCGCGCAGCGGACCTCGGTCTCTCCGCCACCGTTCACTTCCTGGGCCGCCAGTCACACCAGCGTGTGCTCGAGCTCATGGCCCGCGCCGACCTCTTCGCGCTTCCGAGCTGGGACGAGGCCTTCGGACTCGTCTATACCGAGGCGATGACGCAGGGCACGCCGATCGTCGCCTGCCGCGGCGGCGGCCCGGAGGACTTCGTCGAAGATGGGGCCAGCGGCTACCTGGTGCCAGCTCGCGACCACGAGGCGCTGGCGGGCGTGATCTGCGCCGTGCTCGACGACCCGGCGGCGGCGGCGGCCGTCGGCGAAGCCGGCCGCGCCGCCGCCGCCGCCCTCACCTGGGAGCGCAACGCGCGACTCACGTCGGCCGTCTACGAGCAGGCACTGGCGAACCACAAGGCAGGTGGACGCCGATGAACGCGGACGCTGTGGCGCGTCACGGTGATGCGCTGCGCCATCGAGGGGAGACCTCGTGAACTTGAGACGCTTCTTCCGTCTCGCCGCCGCCCGGCCCCCCGCCGTGGTCGTCGACGTCGCATACGCCAACGGTCTCGGCGTCATCCGCGACCTCGGGCGCCACGGCATCCCGATCCTTGGCCTCGACACCGAGGACGACGCGCTCGGTTTCTCCTCGCGCTACGCCGCCGGGATGGTCTGCCCGGACCCGCGCCACGACGAGACCGGCTTCATCGCCTTCCTCGAGGAACTGGGGGAGCGCCTCCCGCGACCTGCCGTCGTCTTTCCGACGCACGACGAGTTCATCTGGCCCATCTCGCGCCACGCCGACGATCTGGAACGCTGGTACCGCATCCCGTTCTCGCGCTGGCCCGTCATGCAGCGCCTCTACAACAAGCGCGCGCAGCTCGAAGCCGCCTGGCGCGCCGGGGTGGACACGCCCCGCACAGCGTTCATCGACGGCGCCGACGACCTCGACACGGCCGCAGCGACGGTCACGTACCCCGCCGTGCTCAAACCTGTCGACTCACTCGCCTTCAAGGACCGTTTCCAGAAGCACCTCATCGACATCGAGGACCCGGCACGCCTGACCGACGTCTGGCCCGACGTACGCGACCTCGGCACGCTCATGCTCCAGGAACGCATCCCGGGCGGCGACGACGAGCTGTTCACGGTGGGCTCGTATCTCGACGCGGAGTCGCGGCCGCTGGCGGTGTTCACGGGACACAAGATCCGTCAGCACCCCGCTGGAGCGGGGACCGCGCGGCTCGCCGTGAGCGAATGGGACGCCGACCTCGCCGAGGCGGGACTCCGCCTGCTCCGCGAGCTGTCCTACCACGGCGTCAGCCAGGTCGAGTTCAAGCGCGACCCGCGCGACGGACGCTACCGGCTCATGGAGGTCAACGCGCGACACTGGATGTGGCACTCGCTCGCCGCCGCCTGCGGCGTGAACCTCTCGCTCGCCGCATACATGGACGCGATCGGCCAGCCCTTCTTGGCGCCACGGCAGATCGACGGACCGAAGTGGCTGATCGCGACCAGGGACACGCCCCTCAGTATCCGTGAGGTCCTGCGCCGCGAACGGCCGGTCTCCGAGTGGCTGGACTCGCTCCGCGGGGTGAAGGTCGACGGCGTGCTCTCTCTGGAGGACCCAGTGCCGGGCCTCCGCAACGTCGGTCGGGTGGCGAGACGGATCGTCGCCCGGCGGGTCAGCACCCCCACCGAGATCTGACCCGTGGCCCTGCAGCCCATCGAGATCTACGACGGCGGCCCCGAGGCGTTCGCGCCGCGCGCGCGCTGGGTGTTCGACACCCTCCTGGCGCCGCTCGGGCGAGCGCCGCTGATGGTGCGCGAACGCACGGCCGCCGGCCACTGCGCCCTCGCCTGGGCACGGGAGCCCGTGCCGGGCGTGCCCACGCTGCCCTGCGCCGACGAGGCGATGGACGTCCTCCTCGCGGGCCGCCCTCTGCCGCCCGGCTCGTTCGCGAGGATCGAGGGCGAGGCAGGGCAGGTCGTGGGCGCGTTCCCGGCCGGCGATGCCGGCCACGTCGCGCCGTTCGACCTCGTCGCCTCGGCCTTCGTCCTGCTCGCCTGCTGGGATGAGCGCACCTGCCCACGACGCGACCGGTTCGGCAGACTCCCCTTCCAGGCGAGCGTCTTCGCCCAGAACCCGGACCTGCATATCGAGGACCCCGCCGTCGACCACTATGTGGACCTTCTGCGAACGGTCGTCGAGCCACGCTTGCGCGCCCTTGGCCTCGCGCCCCTGCCACCGCCCGGCTGGATGTGGGCCGCCCCGGCCCCGGACACCGGGTCAGCGATTCCCGCGAGCTTCGCCGTCGCCCTCACCCACGACGTCGACAACGTGTGGCGCTGGACCCCGCGCGGCTTCGCCGCGACGGCCTACCGCAGCGCCCGCGCCGTGCGGCACGGCCGCTGGGACGCGCTGGGCAAGGAGCTCGGCGATCTGGGCGAGTGGCTCACCGTCCACGTCCCGCGGCGTACCGACCCCTCGTGGACCTTCCCGCAGCTTCTGCGCGGCGAGGACGAGCGCCGGGTCTCGTCGACCTTCTTCGTGATCGCCCGCCACACCCACCGCCGGGACGGCAATCAGCCGGTCGAGTACCAGCGCCGCATCCCCGTGGCCCTGGAGATGCTCCGCCACGGCCGCCGCGAGGTCGGCCTGCACGGCAACGACGCCGACCGGCTCGGCGTCGACCCCCTGGCCGCCGACCGGACGCTCCTGCAGGAGCGGTCCGGCTCCCCCGTCGAGGGTGTGCGCTACCACTACCTCCGGTGTCTGTACCACGAGACCCTGCCCCTTGTGGAGAGAGCCGGCTTCACCTACGACAGCAGCCTCGCCTTCGCCGAGCACGAGGGCTTCCGCTGCGGCGCGTCGTTCCCCTTCCGCCCGTACTGCATCGCCGAGGAGCGCCCGCTCGGTCTGCTCGAGCTGCCGCTCGCAGTGATGGACACCACCCTCGTCGAGCCGCAGTACCGCAGTCTCCCGGCAGCCGAGGGCGAGCGCGCCACCCGAAAGGTGTTGTCGACGGTGGCGCGCACCGGCGGCGGTGTCGCCGTCCTCTGGCACAACCAGCGCTTCGACCACCGCTCGACGAAGGGGTACGACGACGTCTACTGGCGCCTCATCGACTGGGCGCACGACGAGGGCGCGTTCGTGGGCACGGCCGCCGGCCTCGTGAGGCGCTGGAACGAGCGCATCGGAGCGCCCGCGTGACGGCCCGTGTCGTCCATCTCTCCGTGGTCCACGAGCCCGACGACCCACGCATCTACGAGCGCGAGTGTCGCAGTCTGGCACAGGCGGGCTACCGCGTGGCCTACCTCGCCCCGGGAGCGACCCGGACGCGCGACGAGCATGGCGTGATCCTCGCCCCGCTCCCGCGACGCCGCCGCGCCACGAGGTCCCTGGACACGATCGACATCGCCCGCGAGCTCAGCACCCTGCGTCCGCACGTGCTGCACGTGCACGACCCCGAGCTGCTGACGCTCTTTCCCGCGATCAGGCCCCTTGTGCCGCGGCTCGTCTACGACATGCACGAGTACCTGCCCGAACAGGTCGCCGCGAAGCCCTACATCCCCGCCCGCGTGCGGCCCTTCGCCTCACGCCTGTCGGCCGTCGCCCAACGCGGCCTGGCCGCCCTCGCTGACGGCGTCGTCGTCGTCGTACCCGACCAGATGGAAGCCCTCGGGCGCCGGCCCGAGCGGCGCCTCGTACTGCCCAACTACCCTCGGCTCGAGCGCTTCAGCGGTGCGAAAGCCGCCGCAGAGCTGACGGCCGACCCGCGGCTGAAGCTCGTCTACGTGGGCAGCCTCAGTCGCGACCGGGGCTGCCTCCTCATGCTCGACGTCATGGAGCGCCTGGATCCATCCGAGGCCGTCCTGTATTTGGGCGGCGTGTTCGCGGCCGAGGATGTGCGCACCGAGGTCGAGGCCCGCCTGACGGCGGGCCTCAGCGACCGTGTGCGCCTCCTCGGCCGCGTGCCGCCGCCCGAACTGCCCTCGGTGCTGGCCGCGGCCGATGTCGTCTGGGTCCCGTCGGCGCCCAGCCGCCAATACCGGCATCCCGCGACGGCGACGAAGCTCTTCGAGGGCATGGCGAGCGGGCTCGCCGCGCTGGTGAGCGACCTGCCCGGTCGCGGCGAGTTGGTCCGCAAGGAGCAGTGTGGGCTCGCCGTGCCTCCGGATGTGGATGGCCACCTCGCCGGTGTGCGCCGCCTGCTCGCCGACCGCGGCGAGCTGGCGGCGATGGGCCGGCGCGGCCGTGCGGCCGTCGAGCGCTCGTACTCGTGGGAGGCCGTCGAGGGCGACCTCGTGGACTTCTACGCCGCGCTCACCGCCGGCCTGCACTGACCCGGGGCGCGTCTCACCGCGGCTCGCCGAACAGGCACCTCTCCGCGTTCCTTGCGAAGAACAGTTCCCTCACCTCCGGCTTGACGGCCGCCGTCCAGGCCTCGACCGCGGGACCGAAGTCGACGAGCGGGTAGTCGGTGCCGAACAGGCAGCGGTCCTTGAGGTACGAATTGACCGCGGTGAGCGTCGCCTCGGGCAGGTACTTCGGCCACAGGGCGCTGAACTCGAGGAAGATGTTGGGGTGCTTCTGCGCGACGGCCAAGCCGAGCACGCCGAACCCGTTGGCCGCATGCGAGATGACCAGCTTGAGGCTCGGGAAGTCCATGGCGATCTCGTCCATGTACTTCGGGTCGCCGAGCCACATGCTCTGGAAGCGGTTGTAGTGCAGGCTGCCGTGGACTATGGCGACCAGGTTGTGGCTCTCGCAGTACGCGTAGATGGGGTACAGGACGGCGGCGTTGGCGGCGACCCCCCAAAGGTACGGGCTGACGTTGACCCCGAGGAACCCCGCCTCATGGCACCGTTCGAGCTCCTCGAGATTGCGCCGCACGCCGTACTTCGGATGCACCCCGGCGATGTAGTAGAAGGGGTCCTCGTCCAGGGAGCGGTGGACCTCCATGAGATGGTCGTTGTCCTCGATCGAGCCGCCGCAGACGACGGCCCGCGTCACGCCGGCGCCCTTCATCATCGCCACGAAGTCCGGCACGCCCATCGGCGTGAGCCGGGGCCGCATCTTGTACAGCTCGATGTACTGCGAGAACCACGGCGCCGGGTGGTCCGGGTCCCAGGGCCCGAGCATGTGCTCGGTGCGGAGCCGTACGCGGAAGTCCACTATGTCCATGGTCGCATCCTTTCGTGTCTCATACCCGCGAACCCGTTCGCTGGAGCCCCTCGAGGACGAGCCCCGTGACGTACCAGTTGGCGTGGTCGAGGATCCTGGGGTCGTCCCGCAGCTCCTCGGGGACGTAGATGAAGAACTGGCGAGGACGGGAGCCTCGCACGATGGAGAGCGGCGAGCGGATGCCGGCGTCGATGAAGCCGCCGCTCCTCAGGCGACGGGGCAGCAGTGAGGAGCGGCGCAGGACCCGGCATCTCACGCGAACGACCCCGAGCTCCCGTCCCCGGCGCGCCACGGCGGCGAGGAGGTCCCGGAACAGGTCCGGACGGGCGTCGTCGACGAGGAGGTCGACGATGTGCAGGGTGTCGCCCTGGACGAAGGAGATGGCGTAGCCGAGAAGGCCGCCGCGACCGGAGATCGTCAAGTACTCGTGCTCGACGTGCGGGTCGTCGTTGACGCGCCACTGCAGATAGCGCACGCTGCGGTCGACGCTGATGCCGTAGCGCAGGCGATTCCGCTCCCACAGGGCGGCGATCTCCTCGAGCGGGGCGTCCGCCGTGCCGTGGACGGCGACCCGGTACCGGCAGACATGGCGGCGCCGCAGGTGGCTGTACGCCTGCAGAGCCGCGGCGACCACGCCGCTCACGACGGGGGCCGCCGTCTCCCAGGCACCGCCCTTGGCGGCGAGGAACCCGCGGATGTCGTCGCGGAGCGTGGCGGTCCGCAACCACAGCGTGTAGTCGGCCCAGTCGTCGAAGGGCACGTAGCCGAGCTTCGTGCGGATCTTGCCCACGGCGCCGCCCGTGACCTGGCCCGCGGTGGTGAAGAAGAAACTGTACTTCTTCTTCTCGTCCGCGAAGCACCGCCGCTCGTGCTCGGAGTACAGCCCGGTGCCCCGGTAGTCGGGGTGGCTCATGCAGTTCTCCGTCTTGCCGGCGACCATGGGACGGCCCCACAGACTGAGGGGGGTGGGGATGAGGCTGTACTGGGCGATGAGCTGGTCGCCCTCCTCGCGGTCGAGGTCGAAGACCAGGTTGATGCTCCCCTGCCCCGCCCAAGTGTCGAGCCACTCCCAGGCGAACTCGGCTGCGCTGCGATCCCTGCCGGTGATGAGCCGGTAGAGCCGGTTGATCTGGACCTCGTCGCCGGGTTGATAGGCTCTGCTGACGGTATGCAAAGGGGGCTGCCTGTCCTGTTCGGGCCTGCTCGTCGCGCGCGTCGCGTCCTTCGTCGACCGGGCCCTTCAGCGCGCCGCGGGAGCACTGCCCGCGGGAGCCCGGCGACGATCGTCGTCGATCCGCGTCCGCGGGTAGTCTACGACATGGCGAGACGGGCATACCTGATAGACTTCCGTGCCGGGCTACGCCGGCGCCTGTCCGGCACGGCTTGCGACCGACGGCTGCGCCGGCGGTCTCTGAAAGCGAACGGCAGGAGCGAGTCCCCCGTGAGCATCGAACGCTTCGACAACGTCCTCGTCCTCGCCCCCCACACGGACGACGGCGAGTTCGGCTGCGGCGGCACGATGGCGCGGCTCGTCGAGAACGGCGTCAAGGTCACGTACGCCGCCTTCTCGACGGCCGCCAAGAGCGTGCCGCCGGAGTTCCCCCGCGACATCCTCAAGCACGAGGTCCGCGCCGCGACCGGCATCCTCGGCATCCCCGAACGCGACCTGAGGATCTACGACTTCGAGGTGCGGACCTTCCCGACCCTGCGTCAGGAGATCCTCGAGGAGATGATCGTCCTCCAGCAGGAGCTCGCGCCCGACTGCGTCCTCATGCCGGCGCTCGTCGACCTGCACCAGGACCACAAGACGGTCGCCGAAGAGGGCCTGCGCGCCTTCAAGCGCACCACCGTCCTCGCCTACGAGATCCCCTGGAACAACCTCAACTTCGCGCAGCAGGCCTACGTCAAGCTCGAGAAGCATCACGTCGCCCGGAAGGTCGAGGCGCTGTCGTGCTACGCGAGCCAGGGTCACCGCAACTACCTCAACGAGGACTACATCCGCAACGTCGCCCTGACGCGGGGCATCAACGTGGGCTGCGACTTCGCCGAGGTCTTTGAGGTCTACCGCTGGATCCTGTGACCGCCGTCGACCTGGCGCCCATCACCGTCGTCCTCACGGCCACCGGCTGCCCCGGAGCCGCGGCGCTCATCCGCATGCTCAGGGCGAACGGTGAGCGCGACGTCACGATCGTCGGCACGGACATGCGCGCCGAGGCCGCCGGCAGGTTCCTCTGCGACCGGTTCGTCCAGGTGCCGGCCGGGTCGTCGGACGACTACGTCGGGGCGCTCGCCGACGTCGTCGCCGGCGAGCGCCCCGACATCCTCTTCGTCCAGTCGTCGGCCGAGGTGGGACCGGTGGCGCACGCGCGCGCCGTGTTCGAAGACCTCGGCGCGCGCGTGCTCGTCGCCGGCGCCGCCGCCGTCGACCTGTGCAACGACAAAGGGGCGATGTACGCCGCGCTCGCCGACCGGCCGGTCCCTCAGCCCGAGACGCTCGCCGTCCGTTCGCTCGACGCGTTCGTCGCCGCCTGCGAGCGTCTCGGCTACCCAGACGGGCCGGTCTGCTTCAAGCCGCCCGTCGGCAAGGGATCGCGTGGCTTTCGCGTCCTGCGCCCCGACGTCGACCGTGCCGCCGTCATCCTTCGGGAGCGTCCGAACAACGTTCTCATGACGCTCGACGAGGCCGTCACCGCCTTTCGCGAGCTGGAGCCGTTCCCACGCCTGCTCGTCATGGAATACATCGAAGGCCCGGAGCACACGGTCGACGCGCTCACCGCCGGCGGCGAGATCCTCCTGCAGCAGACGAAGACGCGCGAGGCGGTCGACACCGGGCTGGCGATGGCGTTCCGCACCGTGGCGCGGCCCGACCTCGTGGGCTTCGCCCGCGAGGCCTGCCGCGCCCTCGGTCTCGACTGGTTCGTAAACCTGCAGTTCAAGGGCGACGCGTTGCTCGAGATCAATCCGCGCGTCTCGACCTTCGTCTACCAGGAGGACTTCATCCTCCCGTACCTGGGCATCAAGTACGCACTGGGCGAGCTGGACGAGGACGCCCTCGCCGCCGCCCAGTCGCGCGTGCGCACCTCGCGGCGCACCGTGCGCTATCACGAGCAGCTCTTCTGGGACGAATGAGAGATGCACATCCTGTACCTGAGCCACTACTTCGTCCCCGAGAACAACGCGCCCGCCGCCCGCGTCCACGCGATGGCCCGCGAGTGGGTCCGCGAGGGCCACCAGGTGACGGTCCTCACCGGCGCCCCGAACGTCCCGGCCGGTGTGGTCTACGACGGGTACCGCAACGGGCTGTGGCAGGACGAGTGGATCGACGGCATCCACACGATCCGCGTCTGGACCTACCTCGCGCCGAACGCCGGCACCGTGCGGCGCACCGTCAACTTCGTCTCGTACTTCGTCTCGGCCTCGGTGGCGGCGGCCTTCGTCCGCCGCCCCGACGTCGTGATCGCGACCTCGCCCCAGTTCTTTGCCGGGTGGGCCGGCGTCCCGGCTCACTGGGCGCACCGCGCCCCCTTCGTCCTCGAGGTCCGCGACCTCTGGCCGGAGTCCATCACCGCGGTCGGGGCCATGGACCGCGGCCTCGCCGTCCGCGCCCTCGAGGTCATGGAGCGCACCTTGTACGCGGCGGCCGACCACATCGTCACGGTGGGCGACGGCTACCGGGAGCAGCTCATGGCGCGCGGGGTGCCCGCGGCCAAGATCGACGTCGTCACCAACGGCGTCGACACCGAGCTCTTCTACCCACGCGACCCCGACCCCGCCGTACGCGCGCGCTACGGCGTGGCGCGCGACGCTTTCGTCGTCGTCTTCGCCGGCACGATCGGCATGGCGAGCGGACTCGACGTCGTCCTGCGCGCGGCGCGCCGCCTGCGCGCGCGGGACCGCACCGACATCGTCTTCCTGCTCGTCGGCGACGGCGCCGTGCGCGCCGAGCTCGAGGCCACGGCGCGCACCGAGGGCCTCGACAACGTCGTCTTCACAGGAATGGTGCCGCGCGCGCAGCTTCCCGACGTCCTCGCCGCCAGCGACGCCTGCCTCGTGCACTTCAAGCGCCGCGAGATCTTCACGACCATCCTTCCCTCGAAGCTGTTCGAGGACGCCGCCATGGCCAAGCCCATCCTGCTCGGTTTCGAGGGCCACGCCGCCGCGCTCGTGCGCACGGCGGACTGCGGCCTTATCTTCACGCCCGAGGACGACGAGGCGCTGGCGGCGGCGGCCGAACGCCTCGCCGACGACCCCGCCGAGGCGCGGCGGCTCGGCGAGAACGGCCGGCGTCATGTGCTCGCGCACTTCGATCGCCGGAGACTAGCGCGTGACTATCTCGCCGTCCTCGAGCGGGTGCGCGACGAGCAAAGGAGGCCGTCATGAGCCTCGAGATCATCGCTCTCGAGCAACGCGGCGCCGACTGGGACGAGGCCCTCGCCGAACTTGCTCCTCACCAGCGCGACGTCTTCTTCACCAGCCCCTACCTGCGCGTGTGGGAGCGGCACGGCGACGGCCAGGCGCTGGGCGCGGTCTACCGCGACCGTGACGGGCTCGTCCTCTATCCGTTCATCCTCCGCGACCTCAGCCGGGTGGACTACCTCGGCAGCGAGTTCTCCGGGCTCCACGACATGACCAGCCCCGTCGGCTACGGCGGGCCTCTGATCCCTCACAAGACGCGAGAGGAGACCGTGGCCGCGTTCCGGACCGAGATGGACGCCTGGTGTCGTGAGACCGGGGTCGTCAGCGAGTTCGTCCGCTTCCACCCGTTCCTTGAGACCAGCCTCAGTATGGACTATCGCCTCGACGTCCAGGAGGTCGGGAAGACCGTCTGGGCGCGCCTCGACCAGGGCGGGTGCGCGTTCGTCGAGACCCTGACCGGGCCGGCGCGCCGCAACATCCGCCACGCCCGCGAGGCCGGCGTGACGTGCGGTGTCGAGACGGAGGACGACGCCTGGGAGCGCTTCGCCGAGCTCTACCTCGACAACGCGCTCCGTCGCCGGGCGCTGCCCCAGTACCGGTATGACGCGGCGCACTTCCGCACCCTGCGCGAGCTGTTGGGAGCGGCCGCGGTGCTGTTCGGCGCCCGTCACGACGGGCGCCTCGTCGCCGCGGCCCTCTTCCTCCGCAGCCACGACTTCGTGCACTTCCACGCTCTCGGCGCCGACCGCGAGGCTGCCCGCCTCCGACCCACGAGCCCGCTCTTCTTCGAGGCCATGCAGTGGGCCTGCCGTACCACGGCGACGGTCGTCGACCTCGGCGGCGGCTACCGCGGCGACGACGAGTTCTTCCGGTTCAAGCTCGGCTTCACGCACCAGGTCGCGCCGCGCCGGATCGGCAGCGCGATCCACCTCCCCGAGGCGTATGCGCGCGCCGAGCGCCGGCGCGACGAGCAGGGGGAGATCATCGACGGACATTATTTCCCCTCGTACCGTGCGCCGCTGCCGCGGGACAGCCTGCTGGGGTAGGATGGGCGACATGACCACTGAACAGCCGGCGCGTGACGACATCGACGTCGCCTCGTACCTCGGCGCGGTCGCGCGCCACTGGTGGATCGTCCTCGTCCTCGTGGCCGTGGGCATCGTCGCCGGCGTCGTCCTGACGCTCCTCCAGCCGACGACCTACGACGCGACGGCGTCCGTCTACATCGGCCAGACCACCGATGCCAACGGCAACCCCATGGCCGGCCTCAACTCGAACGCCAAGGCGGCGATCCAGTTGCTCTCCAGCCAAACGCTGTTGAACGACGCCGCGCGGGCCACCGGCGACGGCATGACAGCGGCGACGTTGCGCCGCGAGACGACGGTCGAGACGCCGTCGTCGACGATCAAGACGACCTCGTCGGTGGTGAACATCGTCGTGATCACGGTGCGGGACGAGTCGCGGCGACGCGCCGCCGCCGCCGCCGACGCGCTCGCCGCCGCACTCCTGGAGCGCATCGGCGAGGCCCCGAAGGACCGGATCGCGCTCCTCGAGAGCCAGGTCGCCGACCTCAAGAGGCAGCTCTCGGCGGCCCGGCAGCGCGGCGCGAGGGCCGCCGCGGCGCTCGCGGCGATCGCCGCGGGGAGCGGCTCCAGGGCCGAGAAGGCGGCCGCGGCCGCCCCCTACGTCGCCGTGGCCCAAGCGGCCGCCAGCGAGGCCGAATCGCTGACGACGGCCCTGCAAAAGGCCCAGCTCATGCTCCTCACGGCCAGGAACGTCGAGGAGCCACGCATCCTGCACGAGGCAGCGCTGCCCGACACCCCGAGCGGCCCCGACATGCGGTTGAACGTGGCCGCCGGCGCCCTCGCGGGGTTGGTCGTGGGCATCATCGCCGCGTTCGTGCGCCAGCGTCGCCTCAGCCGCGCTGCGGCGATCTGAGCGACCCGCGCGCTCAGAGACCGTACGTCTCGGGCCGTCGCCCGGCGAGCGACGGAATCTGCTCGCGCACGCGACCGACGGCGTCGAGGTCGAGGTCGGCGAGACACCACCCGACCTCCTCTCCCATGCGCCGCACCACCCTCCCCCACGGGTCGACGACCATGCTGTTGCCATAGCACCGGTGGTCCGGCAGATATGAGCCGGTCTGGTCCGGCGCGACCACGAAGCAGCCGTTCTCGATGGCCCGCGCGCGCAGCAGGACCTCCCAGTGGGCGGCGCCGGTGAAGTGCGTGAAGGCCGCCGGCACGAGCAGCACTTCGGCGCCGCGCAACGCCAGGGCGCGATACAGCTCGGGGAAGCGCACGTCGTAGCAGATCGAGAGGCCGAGGGTCACGGCGACCCCCGCCCCGGTCACGATCCGCGCCGTGACCACCTGGTCGCCGGCCACGAGATCGTCCGACTCGCGATAGACCGTGGTACCCGATATGGCGTCGAACAGGTGGATCTTGCGGTAGACGGCAAGGACCTCGCCCTTCGGCCCGAACAGCACGGAAGTGTTGAAGGCGCGATCCGCACGCGAGGTCCGTTCGTAGTGCGATCCGGCGAGGACATGGACGCCGTGCTCGGCGGCAAGGCCGGCGAGCACGGCGTTGCTTGGCCCGTCGATCGGCTCGGCGCTCGCGAGGATGCCGGCGCTGTGCCCTTTGAAGGCCCACGTCTCGGGCAGGGCGATCAGCTCGGCGCCGGCGCCGGCCGCCTCGCGTACCAGCCGGCTCGCCGTGGCGATGTTGGCCATCACGTCGGAGGTCGTGTTGAGCTGTACGCACGCGACGCGCAGAGTGCGGCCCAGAGGCCGGCCACCGGCGTCGGCGCCTCGAGACGAACGCTCCTCTGCGGGCGCGTCGCTCACCGCTCGCACGCCACCAAGCTGAGGATCTCGTAGGCGACCGTCGCCGCGAGCGTGCCCGTCAGATGCGACGTGTCGAGGTCGGGGAGGACCTCGACAACGTCCGCCCCGACCAGGTCCAGGCCACGGCAGCCGCGCACCAGCGCCAACGCCTGCATGGACGTCGGGCCGCCGCACTCGGGCGTTCCCGTCCCCGGTGCGAAGGCAGGGTCGACGAAGTCGATGTCGAAGGTCAGGAACGCCTTGCCGGCGGCCCGCTCGACCGCGGCGGCGACCGCCGGGGTGCCGAACTGCGCGAGGTCCTCCCAGGGGAAGAGCACGAACCCCATGGCACGCACGTCGTCGTAGTCGTGCGGGCTGTACAGCCCGCCGCGCATCCCCATAAGGGTCGAGCGCGCCGGGTCGATCAGCCCTTCCTCGAGAGCACGCCGCACCACGGTCCCGTGCGTGTACTTCTCGCCGAAGTACTCGTCCCAAGTGTCGCTGTGGGCGTCGAACTGGATGAGGGCGACCGGGCCGTGCCGCTGCGCCACAGCCCGCAGCTCGGCGAGAAGCACGGTATGGTCGCCGCCGAAGGCGATCGGGACGACGCCCGCTTCGTGCATGGGGGCGAGCGTCGCGGCGATACGGTCCATGGAGCGGTCCGTGAACCCTGGCACGACGGGCGCGTCGCCGAAATCGACCGCCGAGAGGCGGTCGAAAACGGCGACGCGCTGGGCCGGATTGTACGACGGACGCAGCGCCAGCGACCCCTCGCGCACGGCCTTGGGCCCGAAGCGCGCCCCGGCGCGGAAGGTCGCCCCCGTGTCGAACGGCAGGCCGACGAAGGCGACGTCGACGTCGTCGAGATGGGTCGTGTGGGGCAGGCGGAGGAAGGTGGAGATACCGGCGAAGCGCGGCGACTCCTGCGGATCGGTCGGACCATGTCCCTTCACGGACACCTCCTGTACTGTGCTCAGTATCGCATAGTCGCTCATGGAGCTGCCGATACCGACCGATAGCTGTACAGTGCGCGCATGACACCTGTGGGAGGGGCGAGTATGAGCGATCCGCGCATCCGCATCCTCGTGGTCGACGACGAAATCGACGTAGCCGAAACGGTCAAGGCCGTGCTCGAGGCGGAAGGCTACGACGTCGTCATCGCCAACGACGGCGCGACAGCGCTGGAGATCGCCTACACCCAGCACCCTCACCTGGTCCTGCTCGACGTGATGATGCCGGACATGGACGGATATCAGGTGTGCTGCGAGCTGCAGTTCGGCTACACCAAGGACATCCCCGTCATCTTCCTCACCGCCAAGGCGGAGCTCTCGCACATGATGGAAGCGAACCGCTCCGGCGCCTCGGGATACGTCACCAAACCGTTCCGCACCGAGCACCTGCTCCAGACGGTGCGTGACGTCCTGCGCGACACCTCCATCTACTACGACGAGGTCACCGGCCTGCCGACCCTCGCCAATGTCCAAGCCGAGGTCCAACACCTGCTCGCGAACCACGGCCAGCTCGGCGTCATCTACGTCGGCCTCCAGGGCATCAACGCTCTCGAGGAGCTGTCGGGGTTCGAGGTCGTGGACGAGGTCTTCCGTACAGTCGGCGCCCGCCTCTCGGAGGCGCGGGGCGAGATCCTCCGGCGCGAGGACTTCGTCTCGATCTCGAGCCTCGGAACCGGCTTCGTCATCGTGCTCTCGCCCTCGCGCACGAAGGGGTACCTCGTCGACGCCGACCTGAGAGCTGTGAAGGAACGCCTCGAGAGCAAGCTCCTGGTCGATATCGAGGACGAACTCAAGAGACGCCTCGAGGTGCAGATCGGTGTGTCCGTAGGATGGGCGCGCCTGTCGCAGTCACCGAAGGTGCGCTTCAGGCGCGCCCTGCTTCATGCGATCGAAGACGCCACCAACGGCATCCAGCGCGAACGCAGCGAGACCCGCCACCGGTTGAACGCCGAGTTCCAGCGGATCCTGGCGAAGGAACAGGTGACGTGCGTCTACCAGCCTATCGTGCACGCCGACGACTATACGGTCGTGGGGTTCGAGCTCCTCGCCCGTGGACCCCGGCAGAGCGAGCTTCACCGCCCGGACGTGCTCTTCGAGGTGGCACGTGAGCAAGGACGCGTGCCGGAGCTGGACCGGCTCTGCCGGATGACGGCGGCACGCGCCAGCTCGACGCTGCCGGACCGCTACCTGCGCTTCATCAACACCGAACCCATCAACCTGTTGTTCCAGGCACGGAGCGACCTGTTCGTCCATGAGCTCATCGCCGCCACGCCGACGCACTTGCGCGAGAAGACGATCATCGAGGTGACGGAGAAGAGCGTGATCGAGGACTTCGAGCGCGTCCGCGACGTCGTCGCGCAGCTACGCGACCAAGGCTTCAGAATCGCCATCGACGATGCCGGCGCGGGCTACTCGGGCCTGCAGGCGGTCGTCGAGATCGAGCCCGACTTCATGAAGCTCGACATGAGCCTGGTGCGGAACATCGAGACGTCGCAGGTAAAGCAGCGTCTCGTGGCGACGCTGCGCGACTTCTGTCAGAGCGCAGGCATCGAGCTTGTGGCCGAGGGCGTCGAGACGAACGCCCAGCTCGACAAGGTCGTCGAGCTCGGCGTGCCCTACGCTCAGGGCTTCCTGTTCGCGCGGCCCGGCTCGCCTTACCCTCTGCAGGAGGTGATCGAGCCGCCGGCTCGGCTGCGCCCGGCCGGCGCCGGCGAGCCCGCCGCAGGATCCGCGGCCGACGATTGACGGCCTGTGCTAGAATGCCGGCCACCATGACCGGCATCGGCGCCACAAGCAGCACCACGCGCAACTGGCGCAGCTGGCTCTGGCGCGCCTAGCGCGCCGTTCTCCGACACCCCGCGCGGGCCGCGCCCGCATCCCCTTCGACCGCTCGACGCGGTCACCCGTCCCCGAAACGACGCAGCGACAGTGCATTCCCGCAGCGTGAGCAGTGCAACGGAACGCAGGGCACACGAGAGAAGGTAGGCCATGAGCGAGAAGAAGAAGTTCGTCCTCGACGAGGAGAGGATCCCCAGAGCCTGGTACAACATCGTCCCCGACCTCCCGGAGCCGCCGGCGCCGCCCCTCAATCCCGCGACGCTTCAACCGGCCGGCCCGGAAGATCTTGCCCCGATCTTCCCGCCGAGCATCATCTCCCAGGAGGTCTCGAGCGAGCGCTACATCGAGATCCCCGAGGAGGTCCATGAGATCTACCGTATCTGGAGACCGTCGCCGCTCGTCCGCGCTACCGGACTCGAGAAGGCGCTCGACACGCCGGCGAAGATCTTCTTCAAGCACGAAGGCGTGAGCCCGGCCGGCTCACACAAGTGCAACACCGCGGTGGCGCAGGCCTACTACAACAGGGAGGACGGCACCAAGCGACTCGCGACGGAGACCGGCGCCGGGCAGTGGGGCAGCGCGCTCAGCATGGCGTGCAGCATGTTCGGGCTCGAGTGCATGGTGTACATGGTCAAGGTCAGCTACCACCAGAAGCCATACCGGCGCAGCATGATGCAGCTCTGGGGCGCGGACGTGATCCCTAGCCCCAGCGATAAGACGAAGGCCGGGCGCGCCGTCCTCGCCGAGGACCCTGAGTCCCTCGGGAGCCTCGGCATCGCCATCAGCGAGGCGGTGGAGGACGCGGTCACGCATCCGGGGTCGAAGTACTCGCTGGGGAGCGTCAACAACCATGTCCTCCTCCACCAGACGGTGATCGGCGAGGAAGCCCTCCTCCAGGTGCAGGACGCCGACGCCTACCCCGACATGGTCATCGGATGCGTGGGCGGTGGCTCAAGCTTCGGCGGGATCGCCTTCCCCTTCCTGCGCGAGAACCTCGCCGGCAAGACGAAGACCCGGTTCATCGCCGTCGAGCCCACCGCCTGTCCGACACTCACCAAAGGCGAGCTCCGCTATGACTTCGGCGATGAGGCTGCGACGACGCCGCTCTTCAAGATGTACACCCTGGGACACGACTACATGCCCCCCGGCATCCATGCCGGCGGGCTGCGTTACCACGGCATGGCCCCACTCGTCAGCCACGCGTACCACCTCGGTCTGATCGACGCGGTCGCCGTCCCGCAGACGAAGGTGTTCGAGGCCGCCCGCCTTTTCGTGCAGACCGAGGCCATCGTGCCCGCGCCCGAGAGCAGCCACGCCATCCGCGTCGTCATCGACGAGGCGCTCAAGTGCAAGGAGGAGGGCGTCGCCAGGACCATCCTCTTCAACCTCACCGGACATGGGTTCATGGACCTGTCCTCGTACGACGCCTACCTTAGCGG
>JAKPOQ010000132.1 GCA_029547745.1 Actinomycetes bacterium | reverse complement strand
CGTCGATCCCGGCGAGTTCAGCGACCGCGCCGGCAAGGTCGGCGCAGGCCGGGACAAGGTCGAGCCCCTGCACCACGGTCGGCACGGCGACCTCACCGATCCCCGCCTCGCCGGCCAGGACGCCGTACGTCGTGCATCGCGCTTCCGCAGCGCGCACGCCCAACCCTGCCGAAGCGTTCGCCTGGGGGTCGAGGTCGACAAGGAGGACGGACACGCCGGCCTCGGCCAGACAGGCGGCGAGGTTGATCGCGGTGGTCGTCTTGCCGACGCCGCCCTTCTGGTTGGTCACGGCGACGATGCGCGTCACGAGCGGGCTCCCATGCCGGCGATGATACTGACGCGTCGCGCCGCCCGCCAGCGAACGCGGCACAGCGAGAGATCAGGACGCCAGGGGCCTCCTCGCGGCAAGCCCCACCCGCCGCGGCAGCCATTGCGGCGCCGGCGCCACCTTCGCGTAGACGACGCAGACGGAGTCCGCCAGCGGCGACCGACACAGGGGCCTCACGGCGCCCGCCGACAGGCCGCAGAGAGCGGCCGCCGCGTCGCCCGCGGCGCCTTCCTTCGCGGCGCCCGCCGCCGTCTTCACCGCAACCAGACTGCCGCCCGGGGCCAGCAGCGGCGCCGCGAACTCGACCACGGTGGCGAGCGCCCCGACGGCGCGGACCAGGACCACGTCGAACGCCTCACGATCGCGGTCCCGGCGGCGATCGCCGCGCGCGCCGGACGAGCCGCCCGCCGTCGGCTCCGTCACTGTCGTTGTCGATCGACCGCCGCCGGAAGCCGCGGCCGGCGCTGCGGGTCCGCCGGCGCGGGACGCCAGCGCCTCGCTGCGCGCGCACACGACCTCGGCGCGCGTCTCCAGGCCGGTGACCTCGACCGCCGCCTCGAGGAAGGCGCACTTCTTGCCCACCGCATCGAGCAGCGTGAGGCGCACGTCGGGGCGCGCCAAAGCCAGCGGGATGCCGGGGATGCCGGCGCCCGCCCCAAGGTCGAGCCAGCGACGACCGGCCGTCTCGAGCTCCGGGACGTCGAGCAGCGCAAGGGAGTCGCCGACCAGCCGGTCGGCCGCTTCGTCGCGCGTGCGCACGGCGGTGACGTTGGCCCGGCGCCAGTCCAGAAGCAGGTCCAGGTAGCGGCCCAACGCCAAGGTCTGGTCGGCGCCGAGGCCGAAACCGGTCATGAGTGTCTCGAACGCTGCCACCACTGCGCCCGCGGCGTGCTCGACACCCCGCCGGCGACGCCGCTCAGGCGTCGCAGCGCTTGGTGAGGACGATGACGGTGCCGCCCTCGGACGGCTTCTCGAGGCTGAACTCGTCCACCACGGCGCGGATGATGGAGATGCCCATGCCCCCCTCGCCGAGCTTGATCTCGGGGATCGCCCGGCACTCCGGGCAATCCACGTCGTCCTCGTGGAACCCGGCGCCCTCGTCGCGGATGCGGATCACCACGCGGTCGTCCTGCAGCATGAACGAGAGGTGGACCTGGCCGCCGTCGTGGTCGTAGGCGTGGCGGACGGAGTTCGAGCACGCCTCGGTGATGGCCAACTTGAGATCGGCGACCGCGTCGTCGGAGAAGCGACGCCGCCGCAACAGCCCCGCCAACGCGAGCCGCCCGAGCACGACGTACTCGGCTTGTGCCGGAATATCGAGGTTGACGAGCTCTTCCACGGGCCCGAATCCTACCGCTCTCGCCCCTCAGGGAGCCACCCGGACCTCACTTGATCCTCGTCCGGATGTTCACGTTCTCTCCGCACATCGCACAGAATGTTCCCCTGAGCGCGACGTCCTCAATCTCGTAACCCGTGCGCCGCACCAACAACCGTTTGCAGCTCGGGCACACCGTGTTCTCACCTGCATGGCCGGGCACGTTCCCGATGTAGACGAAAGACAGGCCCTCTTCGGCCCCGATCTCGAGCGCCCGCTCCAGGGTCTGGATGGGAGTGGGCGGCAGATGGGAGAGCTCAAGATAGGGCATGAAGCGCGTCACGTGCCACGGCGTCTCCGGGCCCAGTTCCTGCCCGATCCAGCGCGCGATCGCGCGCAGTGTCGTCTCGTCGTCGTTGACCGTGGGGATGACGTTCGTGACGATCTCGACGTGACAGTCGAACTCGCGTTTCGCTCTGACGGCGGCGCGAAGCACCGGCTGGAAGTCCCTGATGCGGCACAGCTCGTAGTACGCCTCGGGGCTGAAACCCTTGACGTCGACCCTGTACGCATCGATGTGGGGGGCCAGCACCTCGAGCGCCTCGTCAGTGATGTAGCCGTTGGTGACCATGACGGTATACAAGCCGTGCTCGTGCGCCACCTGCGCGCCGTCGAGGATGTACTCGAGCCAGATCGTCGGTTCGTTGTAGGTCCAGGCGACGCCTTGACAGCCGTTATGTTCGGCGAGGACGGGCAGGTTGCGCACGGGCAACGCGCGCAGGTCCCGAGCGGCCAAGGTCGCGTCGGCGTGGGCGATCTGCCAGTTCTGACAGTGCCGGCACATGAAGTTGCAGCCGACCGTGCCCAGCGAGAGCACCGTGGACCCCGGGAAGAAGTGGAACAGGGGCTTCTTCTCGATCGGGTCGGCGGCGACACTGCACACGCGTCCGTAGATGAGCGTGTACAGCGCGCCGCCGCGGTTCAGACGGGCGCGGCAGACCCCGCTCTTGCCCTCCGTGATGACACAGCGGCGCGGGCAGACGTGGCATTGCACCGCGCCGTGCTCGCGGCGCTCGTAGAGCATCGCTTCATGCAACTCCAGGCTGGTCATGGCGCCACCCGCGCCGGCTCGTACGCGCGGATACCGCGCTGGACGACCTCGACCAAGCGATGCTGCAGCTCTTCGTTGGCCGCCGCGATGCAGGCCATCTGGTAGCTCGCGTCCGAGCCCAGGACCAGCCGGTCGTCGAGCAGCGTGCCGTCGGCGTCGCCGACAGGGATGCCGGCCTCGCGGCAGAGCAGGTGCACGGCGGCGAGATCGTAGGGTGAGTTGCAGAGCACATGGCCACGCCCGACGCGGCGGAACTCAGCCTCCACGGCAGGGTGCGCGGCGATGATCGCCGGGCCGATGTCGACGTAAGCGTCGAGCTGTCCCGTCAGGATACGCGTCACGGAGTACGTGGCGGAGCCGATGTCGAAGACGGCGCCGCCGACCGATGAGGTGTCGATGAGTTCGGCGAGGACACCGGCGAGCACCACGGCGGGACGGCCGCGAAAGCCGAGGGTCCAGAAGAGGTCCTCGAGGTCGGCGTGCCGCGCGGGACGGAACGGCAGCTCGCCGCCCGACGCGCGCCGCGTGAAGAAGCCCCCGCCCTTCTCGGCGACGAACAGGTCGCCGGACTTGATCTCCTGGACGACGCCGGCGACCACGTCGCCCATCGTCGGCGCGCCGTCGCCGGGGACCGCGGCGACGCTGACGCAGGCCATCTCGAACCCTGCCGCCGCCGGCCGCGTCCCGTCCACGGGGTCGACGATGAGGACGACCTCGGGGTCGTCGGCGCCCTGCAAGCCACCGTCCTCGGAGTAGAACCCCCATCCCGGCAGGCGCTCGCGCATGTGGTCGACGAGGTATCGCTCCGCCTGCTCGTCGATACCGAAGGTGACGTCCCCGCCGACCGCGACGCCGGCATGGTCGCGCGCGGCGCGCGAGCCGAGAAACGGCCACACGACGGCGCGCAGCCCGGCGCAAAGGTCGATCATCTGCTCCGTGATGACGTCCACACAAAGCCCTTCGTCGTCGCACAGGCGGCGACACGCCGCCTGGCCGCCCATGGAGCGGCGCCTCCGCAGGCCCGTGCGCCGCACCGGGCGGCCCGAGCGGCACCGAGTCCGACAACTGGGGCCATTGTACTCCCTGCTATACTCGAGACGTGATTGAGCAGGGAAAAATCGTCTACCGGGGCAAGGGGAACATCTATCTCGACGTCACGCATCGCTGCTCTTGCAGGTGCGTCTTCT
Source organism: Actinomycetes bacterium (assembly GCA_029547745.1). Taxonomy (GTDB): domain Bacteria; phylum Actinomycetota; class Thermoleophilia; order UBA2241; family UBA2241; genus UBA2241. The sequence goes on along the minus strand of JAKPOQ010000132.1, from coordinate 32,648 downwards.
GCCTGCGCGACTTCACCGACGGGGTGTACGGCGAGACGCTCTCGCTGCCGCAGGAGCCGGAAGTGGAGGACGTCGTCCAGGGCATCGAGCGGGAGTTCCGCGACGGCCCTGCCGGCGAGGTCGTCTTCTGCGGCTTCGGCGAGCCGACTATGCGCCTCGACGTGGTCCTGGGCGTGACCGAGTGGCTTCGCCTCCGCCGCCTTTCCTCGCGGCTCGACACGAACGGCCACGGCCAGCTCCTGAACCCCGACATCGACGTCGCCGCCGCTCTCGCGACCGCCGGGCTCGACGCCGTCTCCGTGAGCCTCAACGCGGCCGACCCCGAGACGTACGACCTTCTCTGCCGACCGACCTTCGCCAAGACGCACAGGGCGGTCATCCGTTTTGCCGAACAGTGCATCGAGCGCGACATCGACACGACGCTGACCGCGGTCGAGTATCCCGGCGTGGACCTCGCAGGCTGCGCAGCCATCGCCGCGAAGATCGGAGCGCGGTTCCGCGCCAGAGCGCTGGCGCGACCCTTGCAGGCGCACGGCGACGCCGAGGACGCGAGCGACGCCGGAGGCACAGTCGCCGCCGGGGATGCGGTCGTCGCCGGGGGCGGTGTCGGGACCGAAGGAGGCGAGGGATGAACGGTACGGGAGCGCGCATCATGCTGGTCGACGACGAGGAGGCTATCCTCAAACTCCTTCGCTTCCCGCTCGAGAAGGAGGGGTACCAGGTCGTGACCGCGCGCGACGGCGAGGAGGCTCTGGAGGCGTTCTCCGGCGAGCGCTTCGACCTCGTCATCCTCGACCTCATGTTGCCACGGATCGACGGCGTAGAGGTGTGTCGACGGCTCCGCGCGCAGAGCATCGTCCCCATCATCATGCTCACCGCGAAGTCGGACGAGTTCGACAAGGTCCTCGGGCTCGAGATCGGGGCCGACGACTACATCACCAAGGACCGCTTCAGCCTGCGCGAGTTCCGTAGCCGCGTGCGTGCGCAGTTGCGGCGCGCCGAGATGGCGCGCAGCGCTGAGGCGGCGCGCCGCGACGTCGTCAAGATCGACGACCTCGAGGTCGACCTCCTCAAGCGCAGCGTCTTCGTCCGTGGCCGGCGCGTCGACCTCACGTACATCGAGTTCGAGATCCTCCGGACACTCGTGTCGCACCCCGGCCGCGTTTACAGCCGGCCGTTACTGCTCCAGCTCGTCTGGGGCGACTCCGACTATCGCGACGCGCGCACGGTCGACGTCCACATCCGCCACCTGCGCGAGAAGATGGAGACCGACTCCAAAGAGCCCGAGTACATCTTCACGGTGCGCAACATCGGGTACCGGTTCCGCGAGCTCTGAGGCAGGACGGGGTCAAGCCCGCCCGGGCGGTCATGGTCCTTCTGCGCTCGGTCAAGAACTGGCTCACCCTTCTCGTCGTCGGACTCGTCGCGCTTTCGATGCTTGTCGCGTGGTTGTACGTCGTCCCACCCCTCGGCTCACGGCTCGAGCGCCAGAAACTCACCGGCATGCGCAAGAACGGGGGGCTCGTGAGCTCGACGGTAGGGGAGTTCACGCGCTTCGACGAGGCCACTGGCAAGCTCACGGTCGAGGACCAGCCCGCCCTCGAACAGGTGATCGGGCGCATCGCGATGCGCGTCAACGCGCGTGTGATCGTGCTCTCCCGCGATGCGGTCCCGGTCGCCGACTCCGGCGGTGAGGACCCGTTCCGGGTCCGGGACTTCGCGTTGATCGCGAAGGCGATCGGGAGCGGTGATGTCCGTCAGGGGTTGACGACGACGTCGTACGGGCGGTTCGCGGCGACGGCGGTGCCGCTTCCCGTCGACCTCACCCCCCGCAGGGTCGCCGGCGCCGTCCTGCTACTCGCCCCACTGGACGACGTCGACCAGGCGGTGGCCAGTGTCAAGAACCAACTCCTCCTTGCTGCCGCTCTGGCGTTGCTCGTCAGCCTGGCCACCAGCCTGCTCGTGTCGACCTTCATCGCCGGCCGTCTCAAACGGATCGAGGCGAGCGCCGAGACGGTCGCCGGAGGCGACCTCAGCGTGACGGTGCCTGTCGGTCTCGAAGATGAGATAGGGCAGCTCGCCTGTTCGTTCAACGTCATGGCCGAGCGTCTGCGCGACGCATTCTCCCAGGTCGAGTTCGAGAAGGACCGCATCGAGATCCTGCTGAACGACCTGAGCGAGGGTGTCATCGGCATCTCGGCCGAGGGCCGTGTCACCATCACCAACCCCGCAACGGCGACTCTCCTCGGACGCGACCTGCCGGTCGGCGCCGAGCTCGGTCGCGCCTTCCCCTTCGACGTCGCCGACATCTGGTACGCGTCGCGGCAGAGCGGCGAGGTCCAGGACGTGGTCTTCGTCCAGGGTGAGCGCACGCTTCAGGCCGTGACGTACCCGGCGGGAGACGAGGCCGACTTCACCTTCATCATCGTCCTGCGCGACGTCACCGCCCAGGCGAAGCTCGAGCGCGCGCGGCGCGACTTCATCGCCAACGCTTCGCACGAGTTCAAGACACCGCTCTTCTCACTCGCAGGCTTCCTCGAGATCCTCGACGAAGGGAGCCTGTCGCCCGAAGAGCAGCACGAGTTCCTCCAACTGATGCGCCAGCAGGTGGACCGCCTGCGCACCCTCGCTGTGAGCATGCTCGACCTTTCCCGCGTCGAGGCCGAGTCGATCGAGCTCACCCCGTCCGACGTCGACCTCGCCGCCGTAGCGCGCTCGGTCCTCGACGAGTTCCAGACGCAGACGCAAGCGAAGGGTCTGGCGGTAGTCGTCGAGAGCACGGACGGACCCGTGACGGCGTGGTGCGACGAGGAGCGTGTCGCCCAGGTGCTCCGCGCCCTCGTCGACAACGCCGTCAAGTTCTCGCCCGACGGCGCATCCGTCACCATCGCCGTCGTCACCGACGAAGAGACGGCGCTTGTCACCGTGCACGACACCGGCCCCGGGATCCCCGAAGAGGACCTCCCGCGCGTGTTCGAGCGCTTCCACCGCGGCCGCCAGGAACGCGCGACGTCGCCCGGATCGGGACTCGGCCTCTCGATCGCCCGCGAGCTCACCGAGCTGATGGGCGGCACGGTGACCGCCGCCTCGCCGCCCGGCGACGGCGCCGCCTTCACGGTGCGGCTGCCGCGCCGTCCGGCTCGGTCGCCGCGCACACCCCGCGAGACGCCGCGGGCGCAGCCCTCCGCATGAGCGGCACGGACCCCCACTCAACACGGTACAGACCCGACACTTTTTGACAAGCGCACCCGGCTTGGGGTACAACATGGGCCCCAGGGCCAAGCGGCCCTGGAGTCAAGTCGGACCCGTCTGGAGCGTCGCTATGGGCAAGCAAGCGTTGGACCCGCGCCTGAAGCCGTTCTTGCCGGTCGTCCGGGGCCTGGCAGAGATGTTCGGCCCCGACTGCGAGGTCGTCCTGCATGACGTCGGCCGGCTGCCTCGCTCCATCGTCGCCATCGAGAACGGCGCCGTCACCGGACGTGACGTCGGCAACGTCCCCACCGACCTCATGCTGCGGTCGTTGCGCGCCGCCTCGGAGGGCGGGTCGGACGTCCGCGTGTACGTCACGTCGAGCGACGGCAAGGTACTCAAGTCACTCGCCGTCAGTCTCCGGGACAATGACGGCGAGGTCTTCGGCATCCTGGGCCTCAACTACGACGTCTCGGGGGTCGTCCAGGCGCAGCGGACCCTTGCGAGTCTCGCAGCGGTCGGCCGCCCAGGCGGCGACGCCGTCCCCGAGACCGAGGAGATCTTCGCCGACGACATCCGCGACGTCGTCGCCGGCATGGTGGCCAAGATCCTCAAGGAGATGGGGAAGACGCCGGCGGCGATGTCGCGCGACGAGAAGATGGAGGTCGTCAAGCGGCTCGAAGAGCGCGGCGCTTTCCTCGTCAAGCGCTCGGCCGAGCAGGTCGCCGAGGCCCTGGACCTCTCGCGCTACACGATCTTCAGCTACCTGAAGGAGATCCGTCGCCCGACCGGCGGCGGCGCGCGCGCCGCAGGCGGGGACACCGCCGCCCGCGGCCCGCACGCCGCCACTCGGCGTGGAGAGAAACGATGACCTGCGGTCAAGGCACGGCCTTCGGCGAGCGGACGGCGGACGCCCCGACCGTCGCTTCCCTGTATCGGATCATCGCCGACTCGGACGTCCGCGCGCTCGCCGTGATCGGCCTCGTCAAGAACGCCGGCAAGACGACCGTCGTCAACTCCCTCATGTCCGCCTGCGCCCGGGTGTTCGGTCTGACGTCGTTGGGTCTCGACGGCGAGAGGGTCGATCACCTCACCGGCCTCGCCAAGCCCAGCGTCGCCCCGCCGCCAGGTACGCTGGTAGCGACGACGCGCGGCTCACTCGAGCGTTCACGTTACGCGATGGAGGTCCTCGAGGAACTGCCGTTCCACACCCCGTTGGGGAACGTGGTCATCGGCCGTGCCGGCGAGGACGGACACGTCGAGGTCAGCGGGCCGACGACGCTCGCCGAGCTTCGCGTCACCGTGCAGCGGCTGCAGGCTCACGGCGCCGAGCAGGTACTCGTCGACGGCGCCATCAACCGGCTTGGGAGCGCGTCGCCGCGCGTCTCCGACGGCGTCGTCGTGGCGACCGGCGGCATGGTGGGCGACACACTGGACGAGGTCATACAGACGACCGTCGCCACACTCGACCTCCTGACCCTCCCCGAAGTGTCGCCCGCGACCCGGGGGCTGGTCGACGACGACATGCTCGCGTCGGCACGCGCGGTCGCCGTGGACGGCTGCGGCGGACCAGCGCCGCTCCGGCTGGACACGGTCATCGGCGAAGGCGTCACCGTCGCCCGTGAGGTCGAGCGCCTCGACGCGCACACTCTGTTCATCGGCGGCGCCTTGACGCGGGACTTCGCCGAGGACTTCACCCGCGTCCTGCCGCCACGCCGCAAGCTCCGCGTCGTCGTGCGCGACGCCACCGTGCTGGTGCTGCCACCGACGACGGTCTCGCTGTTCACGCGTCGTGGGATCGCCCTCGAGGTCTTGCAGCCGCTGCGCGTCCTCGCCCTGACGGTGAACCCGTTCCGCGTGCCGCAGCCGTATCACCCCAAGGTCTTCTTCAAAGCCCTCGTCGATGCCGTCGGCTCACGCCTGCCGGTGTTCGACGTCGTGAATGGTCTCGCATCGTTGCCCGAGTCGAGGGCGCGAGCGACAGCTCCGATCCCGCCTGACGCCTGACCAAAGAGGGTGGTCCAATGACAGACGCCATCACCATCGACCAGTCACTCGTCGATCGAGCGCGCACCGCGGCCGCCGACATCGCCGACGACATCCAGCGGCACATCGACGCGCACACGACCGATTCGACCGAGCGCGCGACACTGCGCCTGCTGGGCGTCACCGGCGTGAACGAGATCGACGTGCCGCTCGTCAACGTGGTCGTAGAGCATGCACGCGCGCTGCTGCCCGGGGGCGTGATACGGCCCTTCGTCGACCTCATGATGCAGAAGGGCAAGAGCGCCCAGGAGGCCGCCGAGGCCATCGCCCGCGGCGAGCTCGCGCTCGCCGAGGTGCCGGCCGAGCGCCGCGCTGCCGCCGAGGCGCGCGCCACCGAGCTCGCTCGCGAGGGGGTGGCGCGCATCGACGGCGTGCGCGAGCGGCGTAATGCGCTCGTCGCCGAGATCGGCGAGCCCCTGCGCCCTTACGTGTACGTCATCGTCGCCACCGGCAACATCCACGAGGACGCCGTCCAGGCGCAAGCGGCAGCCCGGGCCGGCGCCGATGTGATCGCCGTCATCCGCACGACGGCCCAGAGTCTGCTCGACTACGTGCCTTACGGCGAGACGACCGAGGGGTTCGGCGGCACCTATGCGACCCAGGAGAACTTCCGTCTCATGCGTGCCGCCCTCGACGAGGTCGGCACCGAGCTCGGCCGCTACATCCGCCTCTGCAACTACGCCAGCGGCCTCTGCATGCCGGAGATCGCCTACATGGGTTCTGTCGAGCGCCTCGACATGATGCTCAACGACTCGATGTACGGCATAATCTTCCGCAACATCAACATGCGGCGTACGTTCGTCGACCAGTACCTCGCCCGTCTCTTGAACGCCCGGGCGGGCATCATCATCAACACCGGCGAGGACAACTACCTGACGACGGCGGACGCCTTCGAGAAGGGATACACGGTCATCGCCTCGGACTTCATCAACGAGGCGTTCGCCGAGCGCGCCGGTCTTGAGAAGTGGCAGATGGGCCTTGGGCATGCGTTCGAGATCAACCCGGCGACGCCTGACCAGGTCGTCTACCAGGTCGCCGACGCACAACTGGTACGTCAACTCTTCCCTGAGGCCTCGCCGAAGTACATGCCGCCCACCAAGTACATGCCGGGTGACATCTTCCAGGGCCACATCATCGATGCCATGTTCAACTTCACCGGCATCTTCACCGGCCAGGACATCATGCTGTTGGGCATGCTCACCGAGGCGCTCCACACACCCTTGCTGCAGGACCGGTACCTTTCGATCAAGAACGCCAAGTACGTCTTCGAGAGCTGCCGTCACCTGCGTGATGAGGTCCGGTTCAAGTCCGGAGGGATCATCGAGAAACGCGCCGGCGATCTGCTCTCGAGGGCAGTGGACCAGCTCGAGCACGTGCGTGAGGTCGGGCTGTTCGCGGCCCTCGAAAAGGGCGAGTTCGCGGACGTCGAGCGCGACCCCGAAGGCGGCCGCGGAGCGGAGGGCGTCTTCAAGAGGGCGGCGGACTACTTCAACCCCGTCTTCGCCGCCCTCCGTGACGGCCGCATGAGCGGCCCGCCCGTCGGGCCCGCGCCCGGCACACGAACGGCGGCCGGGGAGGGGAGGCCGTCATGATCGTGAGGCCCTACGGAGACACGCGCGACGACGGCGTGATCCAGTTCTCCTTCACGCTGCCGATCACCCACTCGCCCAAGGCCGCCGACGTCGGCAAACAGTTCCTCGAGAAGCTGGGTTTCCACGATGTCGCCATTGCCGAATGCACGGGCATCGACCCCCGGTTCACCTTCTACGTCGCCTACGCGCGCACCGACCAGGGCATCGACCCCGACGAGGTGAAGGGCGACTACCTCGAAGTCGAGGTGATGGACTTCTACGCCGTCAACGACTTCATCAAGGAGAAGCTCGGACGCAAGCTGGTCGTCGTCGGCGCCGCCATCGAGACCGACGCCCATACGGTCGGCATCGACGCGATCATGAACATGAAGGGCTTCGCCGGCCACTACGGCCTCGAGCGGTATCCGCAGATCGACGCTCTCAACATGGGCTCGCAGGTCCCCTGCACCCAGCTCCTCAAGACGGCGCTCGAGCGCAACGCGGACGCGATCCTGGTCTCGCAGGTCGTCACCCAGAGGAACATCCACGTCCAGCATTTGACCCAGCTCATCGAGCTCCTCGAAGCCGAAGGCGTGCGCGAGCGCTTCGTGCTGGTCGTCGGCGGCCCACGCATCAACAACGCGTTCGCGAAGGAACTCGGCTACGACGCTGGCTTCGGCCCGCGCACGACGCCGCTCGAGGTGGCGTCCTTCCTCGCCCAGGAGGTCGTCCGCCGCGCCGGGAAAGCGTGAGACAAGGCAATCGCCACAGTAGTACTAGGTTCATCACACTGCGGCGCAGCGCGTAGTGCGCGCGGTGGGGACTGCAGCCGCCCACGACACTCACGAGGAGGAACAAGTGTCCGACAACGACATCGTCATTCTCTCTGCGGTACGGACCGCGCAAGGCAGGTTTCAGGGCGGACTCAGCGATACCCCGGCTCAGGAGCTCGGAGCGATCGTGATGAAGGAGGCTTTGGACCGGGCCGGTGTGAAGGGTGACCAGCTTGACGAGGTCATCTTCGGGAACGTGATCCAGGCAGGCCTCGGCCAGAACGTCGCCCGCCAGGCGGAGCTCAAGGCGGGCATCCCTCAGGAGGTCCCGGCCATCACGGTGAACCGCGTCTGCGTGTCGAGCGCGGCCGCCATGGCCATGGCCGCGACGGCGATCAAGGCCGGTGATGGCGATCTCTACCTCGTCGGCGGCACCGAGAACATGACCCGCGCCCCCTGGCTGCTGCAGAACGGCCGCAAGGGTTACCGCATGGGCATGCCGTCAGACCAGATCTTTGACGCGATGGTGCTCGACGGGCTCTGGTGCGCGATCGGGAACACGCACATGGGCCTCACCGCTGAGACGCTCAGCGAGCGCTACGGCGTCACCAAAGAAGAGCAGAACGACGTCGCCTACCAAAGCCAGGCGCGCGCCCTCGCAGCGATCAAGTCCGGCAGGTTCAAGGACGAGATCGTCCCCGTCGCCGTCCCGCAGCGCAAGGGCGAACCCAAGATCGTCGACACTGACGAGTGCCCGCGCGAGACGACGCCGGAGGCTCTCGCCAACCTCAAGCCGGTGTTCAAGAAGGACGGCGTCGTGACCGCCGGCAACTCGTCGGCCATCTCCGACGGCGCCAGCGCGCTCGTCGTGAGTTCGCGCAAGAAGGCCAAGGAACTCGGCCTCAAGCCCATCGCCCAGTTGATCAGCTATGCCACCGCCGCGGTGGATCCGGCCATCATGGGTTACGGTGAGACCAAGGCCGGCCAGATGGCTCTCGCCAAGGCCGACCTGACGGGCAAGGACGTGCAGCTCGCCGAGCTGAACGAGGCCTTCGCCTGCGTGATGGCCCTGGCCCGGCGCGAGCTCGGTCTGGACCCCGACATCGTCAACGTCAACGGTGGTGCAGTGGCGCTTGGCCACCCGCTCGGGAACACGGGGACGCGCCTCGTCGTCACCCTCATCCACGAGCTCAAGAAACGCGGTCGGGAGATCGGCCTCACCGCTGCCTGTGTCGGTGGCGGCCAAGGCGCCGGCGCCGTGATCAAGGCAGAGGGCTGAGGGGCTACCGACACGTCGCAAGGGGAGCTCGGACAGTCACCCAAGGAAAGGGAGAACGTCCATGAAGGAAGGCAACAAGTACGGCGCGCACCGGGTCATCGAGCCGAAGGGCGTCCTGCCCCAGCCTGCCTGGAAGGTCGACAACACGATGGAGATCTACGACAACGAGATCCTCATCGACGTCGACACACTCAACATCGATGCGGCCAGCTTCACGCAGATCGAGCAGGCTGAAGGCGGCGACGTCAAGAAGATGGCCCGCCACAGCCTGCGCATCATCGCGGAGCGCGGTAAGCACCACAATCCCGACACCGGTTCGGGGGGGATGCTGCTGGGCACCGTGGCCGAGATCGGCCCCAAGCTGAAGGACCGCGACCTGAAAGTCGGCGACCGGATCGCGACGCTGGTATCGCTGTCGTTGACTCCACTCAAGGTCGACGAGGTCATCTCCATCAACAAGGAGACCTGCCAGGTCAAGGTCAGGGGCCAGGCGATCCTCTTCGAGAGCGGGATCTACGCGAAGATGCCGGCCGACATGGACGAAGCCCTCGCGTTGGCGGTGCTCGACGTCGCGGGTGCCCCGGCCCAGGCCGCCAAGCTCACAAGGCCCGGCCAGACCGTCTTCATCGTGGGCGCCGGGGGCAAGAGCGGCCTGCTGTGCGCATACGAGGCCCACAAGCGCGTCGGCATCACGGGCAAGGTCATCGGACTCGTGCACGGCGACGCGGGCAAGAAGCGCCTCGAGCGCGCCGGACTCGCCGACGTGATCTTCCAGGGCTCGGCCACGGACCAGCTCTTCGTCTACGACGAGATCGCCAGGATCACCGGCGGCAAGATGTGCGACCTCACGATCAACTGTGTCGACATCCCGAACACTGAGATGTCGTCGATCCTCGCCACTAAGGACGACGGCCTGGTCTACTTCTTCTCGATGGCCACGAGCTTCACCGCCGCGGCTCTCGGCGCGGAGGGCATCGGCGCCGACACGACCATGATCATCGGCAACGGCTACACCAAGGGTCACGCCGCGATCGCGCTCAACACCATCCGTGAGAGCCCGGTCCTCATGGAGATCTTCAAGGAGACGTACGCGACCGGCGCGGGGCATCCCGAGCCGGTGGGCATCAAGGCCTCCGAGGTCTGACGTCCGCCCTGGCGGTCTCCGACCGACGGAAGCCGGGCGCGACGGGCAGGGCGAAGCCCTCGGAAGGGGGGCGGGGACTCCGGCGGAGTCCCCGCCCCCCTTCCCTTCGGCGCGCTTCGCGCCTTGAGCGCGGCGGCGGTACCAGGTGAGGGCCGGCATCCAAGCCCGGAGCGTGTCCCTCAGCCGACGTACGCGTCGGCGCAAAGGCCGCGTTTCACGTGGAACATGGCCGCCGAGCAGCGTCGCCAGATCACCTTTCGCGGCGCGTACACCCGATCGCGACGCCACCTCACCGCCCACTCATCTCGCGACTCATCGCGCCAGCGACACGCCCACGACCGGGCATCGTCCACACTCGGCGCGTCGAGGGGCTTCTGAAGCGCTTCCGTGGATCATGCGGCGCCGCTGTGACCCCCTCACCTGCAGCAGCGACTGCTACAATCGGACCTCTCTTCCGTCGCTGACGGAACATGATCGACACACGACCCTCCGGAGGTTCACGTGATCGAGGACGATGTGCGGCAGGCCCTGACGGCCGTACAGGACCCGGAACTCAAGCGGGACATCGTCGACCTGGGCATGGTGCGCGACATCCTTGTCGACGACGAACGCGTCGGCGTGACAATCGTGCTCACCACGGGGGGCTGTCCGCTACGAAACAGGATCCGCGCCGACGCCGAGCAGGCGCTCGCGGCGATCGCCGGCGGGCGGCGCGTCGAGGTCAAACTGGAGACCATGACGAGCGAGGAGCGCGACGCGATGACGCAACGTCTTGCGTCGAAGGACCAGCTCGTCGCGTCCCTCTTCGGGCCGGGCTCCGCGACGCGCACGATCGCCGTCGCCAGCGGCAAGGGCGGCGTGGGAAAGTCCACGGTGACGGCCAATCTCGCTGTGGCGCTGGCCCAGCAGGGGCACGCCGTGGCCCTCATCGACGCCGACATCTACGGTCCGACGATGCCCCTCATGCTGGGCCTCGCGAACTCCCGCCCCGAGGCTCACGACGGCAAGCTCGTCCCTCTCACCGCACACGGGGTCCAGGTCGTTTCGATGGGCTTCTTCCTCGACGGGGACGAACCTGTCATCTGGCGAGGTCCTCTGCTCAGTCGCGCCATCGAGCAGTTTCTCGGCGACGTACTGTGGGGCAGCCCGGACTTCCTGCTCGTCGACCTGCCTCCGGGCACGGGCGACATCGCCCTCACCGTCACGCAGATGATCCCCGAGGCCGAGATCGTCATCGTCACCACGCCCCAGGAAGCGGCGTCACGGACCGCGATCAAGGCCGCCAAGATGGCGGAGATGACGCGACACACCCTGACCGGGGTCATCGAGAACATGGCTTACTTCGATTGTCCTCACTGCGGCACGAGGCACTACATTTTCGGTCGCGGAGGAGCGTTCGAGATCGCCCGCCTGATGCAGACACGCCTTCTGGGGAGGATCCCCCTCGACGAGGGCACGCGGCAAGGTGGTGACGCCGGCCGCCCCGCCGCGCTCGACGCCGACTCGCCGGTCGGGCGCGTGTTCCACGACATCGCCCGCGCGCTTACCGGGGAGACGACGGAAACCGGTGACTGAGACCGCCGAGATCAGCCTGACAGTACTACAAGAGCCATAACCAGCCTCCGGGACGACTGCGGCGCCGGCTCCGCGCGCTTCGCCGGCGCCAGGATAAGTTGAGCGTAGGGGTCTTCCTGCCGATGAGGACGGTATGCGGACCTCCCTGACTACGGCACGACTGGCGCCGCCGGCCGACGCCGGCGATCGTGCGACACGCCTGGCGCTCGAACTCGCGGCGGCAGAGTTCTGCCGGCGGGCGCACGCGGCGCGCTGCTCGATCAGCGCCATCCACGGAGCCGAGGCCGAGGTCCTTGCCACGTACGCGCGCGCCGGCCCCCCGGTACGAGCGGCGGGCACACGGTGGAGGGTAGAGGACGTCCTGCTCGCCCTTCAGGCGACGGCGACACGCCGCCCGGTCTCGGTGACCGGCTCGGACGACCCCCGCCTCAGCCTCGGTCAACACTCGCCACGCTATGGTGACGGTGGCATCGCCAGCGTAGCGGTCGTCCCACTGCTCTGCGACGACACGGTCGTCGGACTCCTCGAGCTCGCCGACCATCGCCCGCACGACTTGACGACGAAGCTTGGGGAGCTCGACACCATCTTGCTGCTCGTGACCGACCTCGTGTTCCAGCGGGAACGCGTCGCGGCGGCGGAGCGGCGCGCGACGGACCTCGCCCTCATCCTCGACGCGGATATCGAGGCGCAGAGTCGCGCAGCCGGCTCAGAGCAGGTCCTTCGGGTGATCGCGCGGCGGCTCGCCGACCTGTGTCACACGCCACTGGTCGACATCTCCGCGATCTCGCGTGATCGGCTGCGCACGGTCGTCAGTTGGAGCGCTGGGACCTTCGACCACACCGTCGAAGGGGCGGAGTATCCCCTCAGCCTCTGGCCGGTGACGGCGGCGGCAGTGCACGGCGCCCGCGTCGAGACCCTGCACGATCTCGACGACCCCCGCCTCGACGCTGCCGCGGTCGCGCAGATGAAGGCCTGGAACGTCAGGTCGGTGCTCGCGTTGCCGCTCGTGGCGCATGGGTCGGTCATCGGGGTGGCCGAAGTCTACGACCGCGAACCTCGCGACTTCGCCGACGTCGCCGAGACCGCGGCCTTCCTCGCCGAAGTGGCGAGCCACACCCTCGACCGGTCGTTGCTCGTCGAGGCGTTGGAGGCTCGCAACCGCGCGATGAGCGAGCTGCTCGATCTGGGGACGCACGTGAGCCATACCCAGGACCCGGTGGCTCTGGCCGAGTACGTCGCCACCAGGCTGTTGGCAGTGACTGGGGCCGTGTGCTGTGAGATCGCAAAGACGGAGAGCACGGGGTTGCGCGTCCTCGTCAGCGAGGATACCAGGCCGGACCACCAGGACCCCGACGCCACCAAGGACCTCGACGTCGCTGACTACCCGGCGGCCATGGCAGCCGCCCGTCAGCACGACATCCTCATCATCGAGAGCCCCGACGACCCACGCCTCACGGAGCACGAACGCGCTATCTATGACAGATGGGGCTTCCAGAGCCAGATCTCTATCCCACTTCTCGACGAGGACCAGCTCGTCGGCTTGATCGAGATCTACGACGACAAGCCGAGGGACTACTCCGACCACGCCGATTTCGCGCGCAGCGTGGGGCAGCTCGTGGCCGGCGCCTTCTCCGGCGCCCTGCTTCTCGACCAGCTCAACGAGAGCAACGCGGAGCTTCGCGCGATGGTCGACGCGGGCCTCGAGTTCGGTAGCTCGCTCGACCTCGACTCCGTCCTTCGTTCCGTCGCCGTACGCATGTGTCTGGCCGCCAGAGCGTCTACATGCGACATCTACGCCGTGGAAGGCGCCATGCTCCGCGGCCTCGCGAGCGCCGACGGTGACCTCATCGACGAGCGCTTTCCCGGCAGCACCTGGAACCTGGCCGACTTCCCTCTGGTCTCGAGCGCTATCGAAGCCCGCGAGACGGTCGCCGTGTCCGACATCACCAGGGACCCACGGGTCGGCGAACGGGAACGGCAGGAGGACCTCAAGTGGGGCTATCATTCGATGCTGGACTTCCCGCTGCTCCATCGCGACGAGGTGGTCGGTGTCGCCGTCGTCTTCGGCAAGGAGCCGGGCGACTTCGCGCGGCGAGACCTGCTGCTCGGCCTCAGCCAGATCGCGGGGCAGGCGATCGCCAACGCCCGCATCCACCGACAGCTCGACGAGAGCGCACGCCGGACGACCCTCGTCAACGAGGCGAGCGTCGAACTCGCCGCGTCGCTCGACGCGGACCGCGTACTGAGCGCGGCGGCGCGACGTCTCGCCGACCTGGCCAACGCCGCGACCTGCGATATCTACATGGTCGAGGAGGGCGCCCTCGCCTGCGCGGCGAGCGTCCGCGAAGGCGCCCCCGACGCCGACTGGATGGGGCGCCGCGTACGCTTGGCCGACTGGCGCGTCGCTCGTCTTGCGGCGGAGTCACAGTCGGCCGTCACCATCGTCGGCGCCGACGATCCCCGCATCGCGGCGACGGTCGACGACGAGTCCCTCGGCGCCCGTCCCGCCCTTATCGTCCCACTGGTGACCGAGAAGAAGGTCATCGGCATCGCTGAGCTCGTCGCGCAGGCACCGGACGGTCGCTTCGACGAACAGATCGTCCACAGCATCGAGGCGCTCTGCCACATCGCCGCCCTGGCGATCTCCAACGCCGAGCTCTACGCCGATCTCGAGCTCCGGAGTCGCGAGGCCGAACTGCTCAACCACATGGCGGCGATCACCGCGTCGAGTCTCGACACAGGCGACATCGCGACTGCCGCCGTCGCTGCCATCGCCGGCCTGATCCCGTTCGACGACGTGTGCGTCATCCTCGACGGCGGCGACGAGTGGCGTGTCCCCTACAGCTCTCTGCCGGATACCCAGGCGCTGGCCCGGACGATGGACGACCTCGGCGCGCCGGACATGCTGGAGCGGCTGCAGACGAAGGGCGCGTTGCTCGTCGATCTCGAGCGCGAGCCGATACTGGACGGCGCCGGTGGAGCGACGCGGGACCTGCGCTCGGCGCTCGTCGTCGGCCTCTGGTTCGACGAGGGCCTCAGTGGCGCCATCGTTCTCGCTTCACGAGACGACGACGCCTTCACGAGCGCCGACCGCCACCTGCTGACGCGCGTCGGTTCCCAACTGGCGCTCGCGTTCCGCAACGCACGCCTATACCAGACGGTCAAAGCCATGCACGTCGGTCACCTCAAGGCGCTCATCTCGGCGATGAACGCACACGACTCGTACGCGGTCGGCCACGCCGCCCGCGTCGCCGGTTACCTGTACTTGCTGGGGCGCGACCTCGGCTGGCACGACGAGCGCATGTCCGAGATCGTCGAAGCCGCGTTCCTGCACGACGTCGGTCGCATCGGCGTCGCCGACGAAGTGCTGTTCAAGCCCGGACGCCTCAGCGAGAGCGAGATGGCCGAGGTGCGCCAGCACCCTGTAGTGAGCGCCGGCATCATCCAGCCGCTCTTCGGCGAGGATCTGACGCGAGCTGTGCGCCACCACCACGAACGTTGGGACGGGAAAGGATATCCCGACGGCCTCGCCGGCGAGCAGATCCCCGAGATCGCGCGCGCCCTCTGCGTGGTCGACTCCTACGATGCCATGTCCTGCCAGCGCCCGTACCGTATGGCCTTGACCTACAGGGAGTGCATCGCAGAGCTGAAGCGGTGCGCTGGACATCAGTTCGACCCAAGCCACGTCGAGGCGTTCCTGCGCGTACTCGAGAAGCTCGAGGCGCGCCGCGACGTCGCCCGCGCGGCAGCCGAGGCGGCGGCACCGCGGGTCGACGCCGCCGCGCTGAAGCACATCGCCGACGCGGGAAGGGAAGACGATCCTGCATATGCGCAGACGGCGGAGATCCTCCGTGAGGTACGCGACGCGCACCCGCCCGTGCGCTTCCTCACCGCCCTCGCTCCGGCGCATGACGGCTGGACGATGCTCGTCGATCCCGAGGAGGACCCGGCGTTCAAGTCAGCCATCGGGGCGCGTATCGAGGGCGCCGCCATCCCCGGCGAGGTCGCCGACGACGCGCTCCGGAACGTGCTCAGCCTGGACGACTACGGACTTTGGCTGACGTCGTCCGTCGACCTATTCGACGAGCACGGCGAACGCGTCGGCCTCATCTGCGCGGACATCGCCCCGGACGACGACTGGCCCAGCGACCTCGGCCTCGACTTCGGGAAGTCTGGAGGCGCCTTCTCGTCGGTCGTGGCCTCGGCGACGGCAAGGCTCGGCAGAGCGCGCGTCGACGCCGTCACGGACGGCATGACCGGTCTGTACAACCACCGCTACTTCAAGCGGCGCCTTGCGGAGGAGGTGAAGCGCGCCACCGACCAGGGACGCTCCCTCGCGCTCCTGTTCTGTGATCTCGACTGCTTCAAAGGCTACAACGACCGCTTCGGCCACACCGCCGGTGACGAGGCCCTGCGCGCGGTCGCCGACGTGCTCTTGCGCTCCGTGCGCCAGATCGATCTTGCGGCGCGGTACGGAGGCGAGGAGTTCACCCTGGTTCTCATCGACACCACGACGCAACGCGCGGCGGAGATCGCAGAACGCGTCCGCGCAAGCGTCGCCTCGCTCGATCTGGGCGACCCCACTCGCAAGCTCACGATCAGCATCGGCGTCTCTGCCTTCCCACGCGACGCATCTTCCGCGGAGGAGCTTCTCGACAAGGCTGACTGGGCTATGTACCTCGCCAAGCGCCATGGCCGCGACCGCGTGGCCGTGTTTCGTCCCACGGACGACGCAGCCGCCGCCCTTTCCGGGCAGGGCGGGCAGGCGGACACACCCGGCTGACGCCCCTCCCGGGCGTGTCCGCCTGCCCGCCCTGCCTGAAGCCCCGACCAATCCCCTTCGTCGACTTGCCCGCTTGGCCCGCCGGGTCGACGGGTCCGCGTATGCCCCCGCGTGCCGGGTCGACTCACCGCCGCTTCCGCAGGTAGGATTGGGTAGCTTCACGACGAGGCGACCATGGGGCAGGGGAGATGAAGGCAGGGAAGGCCGACGGCGAAGCGTGGCTGCGCCTCAGTGAGACGACGCGCTTGCTCGGTGTCAGCCCCAATACCCTTCGTCGATGGAGCGATGCGGGCAGACTGGCCTGCTATCGCAGCCCGGGCGGTCACCGGCGTTACCGACGCGCCGACATCGAGGCGCTACTCCACACGCAGTCATCCGCCCATACGGCACTGGACGAGCGTCACAGCGCGGGACCGTCGCCAGACACTGGCGCCGCCGATCCGCTTGCGGCAGTGTTCCCGGCACTCGACGCGCTGACGCGGGCCGCCGCCGAGGGCATCGGCGTGACGTCCTGCCTGATCGCCGTCGACAGCGACGGGACGTCGCAGGTCGTGGCCTCTTACGACAGTACCACCGACCACGGTGTCCCAGCGCCGGGGGCGCGACTCACTCGTGAGAGCGCGCCTGCCGCGGACGAAGTCCGAAACACAGGTCGACGCATGATCGTCGCCGACGTGGCCACAGGCAACGTGCTCACACCCAACGAAGTCAGTGGGTGCCACATGCGCGGCGAGAAGGCGGTCCTCGCCCTTCCTCTGACGGTCTCGGGACGCCTGTTCGGCGTGATGCAGCTCGTCGAGCACCGTACGCCACGGAGGTTCAGCGGCGCCAACGTCGCGTTCGCGGAGTTCGTCGCCAGGCAGGCCGCAGGCATCATCGCCGACGTCGTGACCGGCGACGCCGCTCCGACCCGCGATCGGGCGCCGCTCCCCGAGGGCGACGACACCTCCCCCGGCGCCGAAGCCGCGACGGTCTCCGGCCACGCCTGGGAAGGCGACTCCACCCTCGCGCGGCGCCTCGCCAAGCTGGACGGTCACATCACCCGCGCGCCCTCGTGTGCGAGTGAGTGCGATGTCCTCGACGGCCTGCAGGCGTTCGCGCAGCTCGTCCACGGTGTGTCGAATGACGTCAGCGTCACGGTCTTCGCCTTGTCCGGCGGCCTTGCCCGAGAGCTGGCCCCGGTGGAGGGGGGGAGCGCAGCCGCGATCCCGATCGCCGACGATCCCGACCTCGCGGCCGCAATCGCCGAAGGGCAGCCCCGTCTGACCACCCGCGACGCAGTGACCGTCTGCCTGCTTCCGCTCTGCGCCGGCGCCTCCACCGTGGGCGTCGCCGAGCTCCGGGGGGCGTCGTCGCAGACGCTGCTGCGCGCCGCTCAGATACTCGACCCTGCGGCTCGCCTGCTCGGCGCGACCCTGTCGGCGCGCGCGACCGCCGGCGCGCTCGAACGTCGGGCCGACGACCTCGAGACCGTGGTCGAGGCGGGCATCGAGGACATCTCGAGCCTCAGCACCGATGAGGTGCTCCTTTCGATCATCAAGCGGTTCTCCGAGCTGACACGGAGTCCCGTCGTGGACGTCTATGCAGTCGAAGGCGGCACGCTGCGCGCCCTTATCGGGTACGACGCGGGGCGCGTCGACCCCGAGTGGAATGGGGTCGTCATCCCCATCGCGCGCTACCCGTGCAGCCGCCGCGCCATCGAGACCGGAGAGACCGTCGTCGCCGCCAGCCTCGACGACGAGATCCTTGGGGAAGACGGGCGTTTCTCGCTCGAGCGCTGGGGCTATCAGTCCCAATTGTCGATGCCGCTCATCGCCGGAGGTCGCGTGATCGGCCTCATCGAGCTGTCCGACTACACGCCGCGGGACTTCGCCGAGGACCTCGAGCTCATCCACGACCTCGGCCGCGTCGCCGCGCGGGCGCTTGAGAACGCGCGGCTGTTCGAACAGGCGGCGCGCCGGAGTCGCGTGCTGAACGAGCTCGTCGAGATCGGCGCCTTCGCCTCGTCCTGCCGTGACTTCGACACCGTCTTTCGTCACGTGGCCGAGCGCCTGTTGCGCACGCTCGACGCCGCCGCCTGCGACGTCTATCGAGTCTCGGACGGCGGTCTACGCTGCGTGGCGAGCTTCGACCGCAGCGGCTTCGACGAGGCAGCCGTCGGCAAGCTCCTGGACGTCGCCACGTATCCTACCGTCGCGCGCGCGGTCTCCACCGGAGAGGTGCTCGTGATCACCGGCCCCGACGACCCCCAGCTGAACGAGCGTGAGCGTCAGGTCTACCGGGAGTTCGGCTTCAACAGCGAGGTCTGCGTGCCGCTCATCGTCAACGACGCCCCATTCGGGCTCATCGACGTCTACGACACGCGCCGACGACAGTACAGCGAATACCTCACCTTCCTTCGCAGCCTCGGAGCGAGCCTGGCCGGGGCGTTCACCTCGGCGCTCCTCCTGCAGCAGCTAGAGCACAGGACGGCGGTGCTGCGCGAGGTCGTAGGGCTCGGGGAGCTCGCCGCCCAAGGCGGCGAGCTCCCCGAGCTCCTGGCCGCCATCGCCGAACGGGTGCGCGCCACCGCCGGGGTCGCAGACTGCGATGTGTACGCGTTGACGGGCGACAAGCTCCACTGCATCGTGAGCGTGGACGAACGCGGCCTGGACGAGGAAGCGACGGGCCGCACGTTCGGCGTATCCCGGTTCACGGTGTCCGAGCTCGCCGTGCACACGCGCGAGGCCATGGTCGTCGCCAGTCTCGACGACCCCCGGGTCAGGGACGAGGAGCGCGAGGACTACGCGGAATGGGGCTTCCAAAGCTTCGTCACGATCCCCCTGTGCTCAGGAGACGACGTCCTTGGCGTCCTCGACGTGTTCGACACGCGCCCGCGCGACTACGGCGAGCACCTCGACTTCTTCCGCTCGGCGGGTCAGATCATCGCCGGAGCGATGCGTCATGCGCGACTCGTGTCGCAGCTCACGGCACGATCCTGATGACCACGTCCGCCGCTCGGCAACATCCACCCGACACCCGAGAGACGCAGAAGGAGGCGTGCCGCACGCCGCCGTCGCCGGCACGGGTCTGCCACAGGATCAGACGCCCAGATAGGCGCAGACGTACGCGCCGACCGTGTCGTCGGCTGAAGCGTGATGCATCACGCTGAGAAGCCGGCAAAGCGACTGGTCGTCGCCGACGACCATCGTGCCCACGTCGTCGTAGCGGGCCAGCAATCTCTCGATGACGACCTGTCTCTCTTTGCGCGTCACGGCGCCACCTCGCCGCTCAGATGATCCACGCACAGACTGGGTCCGTACACACGCCGGGTCCATGGAACGGGCGTCTACAGGCGCGCGCCACAAAGGGCATCTCTGCGACTCAGGACCGAGGAGGTGCGACGCGGCGGACCACGTGACGGACACCCGTCCTCCCCGGTAAGCTGAGAGCCGTATAGTAGGGGGACGGCGGCGCCGGCAGCGATGCCGGCCGTGCGCGCGACCGCGGGCGTCCGCGCCTGCCGGCCGCCGCAGGACGGCGGGAAGGATCCAAGGCGTGGACGCGCGACCCTTGGCTCGCGCATGGCTTGCCCGGGAGGCGGGAATGCCGTATAAGGAGACGTCCCCGAGCGCGGGGACGACCTTCGGTGGGGCATTAGCTCAGCTGGGAGAGCGCCTGGATCGCACCCAGGAGGTCAGCGGTTCGATTCCGCTATGCTCCACCATCCTCCTTCGTCGTCACCCGCCTGCGTCGGCGGCGTCTCGCCGCGGGCGCGAGCGGCGCGTGAGCGAGCGGCACCGAGGCGGGCCGTGCAAAAGCGATCTGCACGAGCAACAGCCGTGCCGTCGAGACGGCGCGCGCAGCAGCCGGGACCCATGACCCCCGCAGGTTACTATCGCGACGTCAAGCCCGTCCTTCTCGACCTCGTCGACCCCACGGGGCTGCGGATCCTCGATGCCGGTTGCGCGTCGGGCGGCAACGGCGAACTCCTCAAGCACGCCGGGGCGCGTGAGGTGTGGGGCGTCGAACTGGACCAGGCGGCCGCGGACGAAGCCCGCGGCCGCCTGGACGGCGTCGTCACCGGCGACCTCGCGACCGTCACGCTTGAGGCCCTCGGGGGCGAGCCGTTCGACGCCATCCTCGCGATCGACGTGCTCGAGCATCTCCCGGACCCTCGCGCGGCGCTCGCAAGACTGGTCACCATGCTTCGCCCCGGAGGCGCGCTGGTCGCCTGCATCCCCAATGTGGCCCACGTCTGGGTCATGGCCAACCTGCTCGCCAAACGCTGGCCGCAGAAGGACAGCGGCATCTTCGACCGCACGCATCTGCGCTTCTTCGCCAAGAAGGACATGGTCGCCCTGCTGCGCGAAGCCGGCCTCGACGTCATCGAGGTCCGGCCCTACTTCACTCGGTACCGCAGCCTCGCAGCCCTCGCCCTGGTGCTCTCGCTCTACGTGTTCCGGGACTATTGGGCACGCCAGTTCCTTCTTGTCGGACGCAAGCCGGTGCCTTGACGCCGCGGGAGTCGCTCAGCCGGTCTTAGTCGCCCTCGTCGACGCCGACGTCAGTGAGCTGGACCATCGGCGCGGTCGGGTCTGGTCGCACCGCCGTCGACCCGCACTGCGGGCAAAGGGGGTGGGGCACGTCGGTCGAGAACTCGCTGCCGCAGCGGAGACACGTCGCCGCCACCGGCAGCCACTCGAGATGGAGGGCCGCTCCCCGGAACAGCTCGTCGTCCTCGGTCAGCATCTCGAAGTACATCTCGATCGACTCGAATGTGAAGTCGGCCGCCGGGGTCATCGCGAGATAGAGGTCGGTCACCTTGCCCGCCTCGTTGGCGACCGCGACGTCGCGTGCGCGGTCGATGATGCCCTGCGTGATGCCGAGTTCGTGCACGCTTCGCCTCCTTCGCGCGGCAGCAGGTCCTTCCTGGCGGCAGCAGGTCCTTCCTGGCGGCACCGTCAGGGCCTGCCCGTCGCGCGCCCGCGCCTGACTGGTCAATGATACCCCGGGTCGACGGCTCGGCGTCGCCGGATCCGGAGGCACTAGGCCGCGAAACTCGGAGGCTTTGCAACGTCGCTCGACGAGAAACGGACCCATCTCGCCCATCAAACGACGAGAATCGTCAGAATGCACGGTTGTGGGGCAGCCTCGCGTCTGATACAACCCGAGCACCGCACACGACCTTGCGGCATGGCCGAGACCGTGCCGCCAGCCGGGAGGCGGCATCGTGGTGCTCGTACCCACGGCCGACCCGGGCCATCGAAGAGGAGGCAGCTCATGAAGGTAGTCATCGTCGGCGCCGGCATGCAGGGCCATGTGATCACCTGGAACCTGGGCCGCAACCCGGCCGTCTCGGAGATCCTTGTCGCCGATTACGACGAGGACCGGGCGAAGTTCATCGCCGACCGAGTGGGCAACGGCAAGGCGACCGGCGCCTTCATCGACGCGTCGGACACGGACGGCGTCGCGAAGGCCGGCGAGGGCGCGAAGCTCATCGTCAACGCCGTGATCCCCGAGTACAACATGGCGATCATGCGCGCCTGCCTCAAGTGCGGGGCCGCGTATCTCGACATGGCCTCGGGCCAGACCAGCACCAAGACCATCGACGACGCCTACCTTGAGCAGACGACGCTGGCTGACGACTTCGCCAAGGCCGGCATCACCGCCCTGCTCAACACCGGGATGGACCCGGGCGTCACCAACACTTTCGCCTCGATGGGCTATCAGGATCTCGACACGTGCTTCGAGATCCGCATCAAAGACTACGCGCTCTTCGACAGCCCGGTCCCGCTGCAGGTCTGGAGTCAGGAGACCTACTACATGGACTGCGCGCAGCCCCCGTTGATCTACGAGGACGGTCAGTTCAAGCGTGTCGAGATCTTCGGCCGCCGCGAGAAGCACATGTTCCCCGAGCCTTTCGGTCTCGGCACCGTCATCTGCCACGACCACGAGGAGGTCGTGACGCTGCCGCGGCTGCTGCCGAAGAGATGGGGCGACAAGGGGCTCCGCCATGTCGAGTTCAAGATGGGGACGGACGAAGCCAGCATCGACGCCGACTACGCGCTCGTGAGCTCAGGCATGACGAGCAAGTACCCCGTCAAGCTCAAGGACGGCACCGAGGTGCGGCCGATCGACGTCTTCGTCGCCACGCTGCCACCGAACCCGCCCATGGAGGAGATCGCCAAACTCGCCCTCGCCGGCGAGATCACCGACTACGGCGTGGTCACCGTTGACTGCATCGGTGAGAAAGGCGGCAAGCCGGCGAGCGTCACCTTCAACATCTTCCCGCCCGACATCAAGTGGGTGAACAGCCGCATCCCCGGCGCCACCTGCGTGAGCTACGGCACGAGTACCCCGGCGAGCATCTATGCCGAGTTCATTGTCGAGGACAGGATCACCGACACAGGCCTCCTCTGCCCGGAGGTGCTGCCGCGGAGTGTCCAAGACGCCTTCTGTGCCGAGTGCGTGAAGCGCGACATGCCGATCACGAGGACCGACACGGCGCACATCGCCTGAGGAAGACCGACGGGGGCGGGGGCGGCGCGCAGCGCCGCCCCCGCCCCCGTCGGTCGGTCAGCACCCTTCGGCGCAGGTCCTTCGCGCCAGCCTCTTACACCCTCTCCGCCCCTGCCGACCCCATGCAGCTACTCCGCAGCGAGAGTGAGTCGACGTCCCCTCGCAGGCACGGACGACCCCGGCCCCGCAAGCCGGGTCACCGTACGCCGCAGTAGCGCACCGCGGTGACCGCGAGCGTGCGCGCGGCGCCAGCGACCTCGGCGACGGGGACGGACTCGTCGGGCATGTGGCATTCGCGGACGTCCCCGGGGCCGAACAGCACGGTCGGCATGCGGCCGACGTTGACGAGGAGTCTCATGTCCGAGCCGTAAGTCACTCCGGCGAGCGGGGCACGGCGCCCCAGCACAGCTTCCGTGGCGGCGGCAAGGGTCCGCACGAGCGGGTCATCGGGGTCGGTGACGGCCGGCGCGAAGCGCCCGCCCCACCACTCGACCAGCGGCGGGTGTGCGCGCAGCCAGGCGTCGCCGGCGGCGACGGCGGCGAGCGCGTCTTCGAATTCGCGTCTCGCGCTCGCCTCGTCCTCCCCCGGCGCGAGCCCGAAGCGGCCCTCGCAGACGAGCCGTTCCGGGACGCTCGAGGCCCATTCGCCGGCGCGCAGCGTGCCGACCTCGATCGGCCACGGCAGGCGATGCGCGGCGAAAAGCTCGCCGCCGCCGGCCGCGTTGCGCCGCGCCTCGACCTCACGGATCGCGGTGAACACCGGGATGAACTTCTCGACCGCGCTGACGCCCGCCTCGCGCACCGACGCGTGCGCCGACCTGCCCCACACGGTGATGCGGAACATCAGGGAACCGGCCCCCGCGGTCACGATCTGCAGGCTGGTCGGCTCGGTGACGATCGCCCCGTCGGCGCCGTGCCCGCGCAACAAGGTGGCGAGCGTGCCCAGGCCACCGTCCTCCTCGCCGGCCACGCTCGCCACCAGGACGCGGCCGCGCAGCGGGACCTGCGCGTCGTGGAGCGCCTTGGCGGCGAACAGCGCCGCGCAAAGCCCTCCCTTCATGTCGCAGGCGCCGCGCCCGTAGACCCGCCCGTCGCGCAGCGCTCCGCGCCAGGGGTCGACCGTCCATGCCGCCGCCTCACCAGCCGGGACCACATCGATGTGGCCGTCGAAGAGCAGGTCGCGGCCGCCCTCGTCACTCGCGTTCTTCCCGACCCAGCCGACGACTCCGAGGGCGCCATCCCTCTCGACCTCGCAGGAGAACTCCGGATGCTCGGTGAGGCTCGCGAGGTCGATCTCCCAGACGTCCGTGGCGAGACCCTCGGCGGTCATCCACTCGGCGACGGTCCGCTGCGCCGCCGTCTCTTCGCCGTCCAGACTCGGGACGGCGACGAGCTCACGCAGGAAGGCGACGAGGTCGCGTTCGTCGACCGCGGCCGCGGCGGCGCGCTCGGCGTCCCAAAGATCGCGCGCCGGGACGTGCGCTTCGTCCCCGGCTCGCGGTCCCGCCTCCGGCGTCATTCCGGGTCGCGCAGGACCGGCCGCGTCAGGCACGTCGGCCCGCCCTCGGCCTTGAACGAAAGGGCCTCGCCGGGAAAGACCGCGACCTCACATCCGGCCTCCTCGAGCAGACGGCGAGTGACCGGGTTGCCGTCCAGCATGACGACCTTCCGCGGGGCGACCGCGAGGACGTTGGTCGCCTGCGTGCGCAGGAACTCGTCCTCCGGCGCCTCCAGAAGCCGCACCCCACGCCGCTGGAGCTCCGCCCAGAAAGCGGTCGGCATGAGCCGTGGGTAAGCGACGGCGAGGCCGACGTCGACGGGGCTGATCAGGCTGAGCAGGTGGAGGCAGGCCTCCGGGCCGGTGAAGTAGGGGAGGTCGTAGTCGAGGACGGTGACGCCCATCGGCCCGAGCAGCGCCCGGAGCTGGCGCACACCCTCGAGGTTGGTGCGGAAGCCGCGACCGACGGCAAGCGTGTCGTGGTCGAGCCACAGCGTGTCGCCGCCTTCGACGCGGCCCTCGCCCGTGACCCTCCCGACCACCGGCACTCCGTTCCGCTCCAGACAGCGGCCGAGCGCTTCTTCCTCGCCGCGGCGCAGCGCTTTGCCCATGCTGAGGAGCACGGCGCCGGCATCGGTGACGAGGGCCGGGTCGAAGACGAAGACGGCGTCGGCGTGCTCCGGCAGCGGCTCGTCGTGGAAGATCACCTCGACGTCCCAGGCCCTGAGGGCGGCGACGAACTGGTCATGGGCCGCCCGCGCCGCCTCGAGGTCGATCGGCGCCGTGTAGTGCCAGCGCGCCGGGTCGGCGGCGGCCATCGCTTCGTCGGGCCGCCGCACGACGACCCGGCGCAAGCGGCCGACCATACCCTGCGCTCCGTACGTCCTCGCCATGTCTCCGTCTCCTTTCCGGGAGCGCCGGCGGGCCGGCGCCCCGTGATCACCCGGCCCGCCGCGCACGGTGGGAAGAGTGCGTGGCCAGACGCGCAGGGGGCTCCTCACCGAGGCCTGCTCGCCCCCCTCACCGAGGCCTGCTCGCCCCCTGAGTGTACTGGTGCACCGGCATGCCCTGGCGCTCCTTGAGGACGAGGGCGCCGTCCGTATCGACCACATCGACGGCGTCGCCCTGCATGAAAGCGAAGAAGCTCACGATGCCGACGGCGTCGGCGCGGCCGCCGAGTTCATCGACCGTGAGTGTGAAGTCGTCCAGGACACGCTTCCACGTCACCACGAGACGGTCCCAGGTAAGGTCGACTCGCAGGCCGCGAACGAGGAGGGCGACGCTCACGTCGTCGACGGCCGCGATGCGTCCCTTGCCCCGCCAGGAAATGAGAGGGAATTCCTGCCCGACCATCTTCTTGGCGCGGTACTTCATCGTCTCGATCGAGATCATCGGTCCTCCTCTGGACGCCGCGCCCAGTCTATCGCCGTCACCGTGGCCGGGGGACGAGGCCGAGGCGCTCGTGGACCTTGGCGAGCGTGCGCGCGGCGATCGACTCGGCGAGCTCGGCCCCCCGCTTCAGCACGCCGAGGGTGTACGTCTCGTCGGCCTCGAGCTCGCGCACGCGCGCCTGCAGGGGCGCGAGCGCCTCCACGACCACGTCGCCGAGGTCGCTCTTGAACTCCGCGTACCCCTTACCGACGTATCTCTCTGCGATCGTCTCGACCGGCTCACGGGTCAGGGCCGAGTAGATCGTCAGCAGGTTGGTGAGGGCGGGCTTGTCCGGCCCCGGACGAACCTCCGTCCCCGAGTCGGTGACCGCACGTCTGATCTTGCGCCGGATGACGTCGGGCGGGTCGGTCAGGGCGATGTAGTTGTACTCGGAACCAGCGCTCTTGCTCATCTTCTTCGTGGGGTCGTCGAGCCCCATGATGCGGGCGGCGTCGACCGGGATCACAGGCTCGGGCACGACGAAGGTCTTGCCGAACGCGTTGTTGAAGCGCTCGGCGAGGTCGCGGGTGAGCTCCACGTGCTGCTTCTGGTCTTCGCCGACGGGCACCGCATCGCTGCCGTAGAGCAGGATGTCGGCGGCCATGAGGACGGGATAGTCGAAGAGCCCGACGCCGACGCTCTCGCCCTCGCCCCCGCCGGTCTTGTCCTTGAACTGCGTCATGCGCCGCAGCTCACCCATGTAGGCGATCGTGTTGAGGATCCAGGCGAGCTCGCTGTGCTGCGGGACGTGCGACTGGACCATGACGATGGACCGCTCGGGATCGACGCCGCAGGCGAGGAACATGTTGGCGACGTCCATCGTGTTGCGGCGCAGCACGGCGCGCGGCTGGCGTACCGTGATGGCATGGAGGTCGACGACACAGTAGACGCAGTCGTGCGTCTCCTGCATGGCGACGTAGCCGCGGAAGGCGCCCAGGTAGTTCCCCAGATGAAGGGCGCCCGTCGGCTGCGTGCCCGAGAAGACGCGCGGCCGGCGCGCGGGCTTGCCCTGCGAGGAGGCCGGGGTATCGACTGGACCGCTCACGAGCTCGAAGTCTAGCGAAGGCGCGCCGCGCCGGCCAGCCGGCCCGGCGCGCCTCGTTCGCCCCGGCCGACGCCGAGTGTCGGCGCGCGGCGACGCCGGGGGCCGGCGCGCAGGACTCAGGCGTGCGGCGCGGTCTCAGGCGGGGGCGCGCGAGGTGGGCGCGCCGCCGTGCTCGCGGCCCAGGGCTTCGCCCAGGGCCGCGTCGAGGGCGGCGCCCCGCTCGCGCGCCCCCTCGACAGCCTCGGCCGCCGCTCGCGCCTCGCGCCGGCGCCGGGGGGTCAAGGCCCACATGATCGCGTCGCCGGCACCCAGCACGACCGGCGCCAGGTTGCGGATGATGAGGTAGGCGAGCGACGTGACCAGGATCACGTACTCGACGAGGACCAGGGGGCCGGGCCGCAACGCGGCAGCCACGACGACGAGCGCAGCCAGCGCCACCAGCACGCCGAGCGCCACGGCCCGCGCCCGGCGTCGCTCGACCGGCGGCCCGCTGCCGTCGTCCTGGCGGCGCAGGCTGCGGTACAGCAGGCAGGCGATGGCCGCGTACATGCCGATGGCGATGACCTGTGCCCACCATGAGGTCATCGCTCCGTTGATCAGCTGTGTCAGCCCGGCGTCGGCCTCACCCGACCCGCCGGACGGCAGCCTCAGCTGCCCCTCGGCGAACACCGTGACGACGAACGTCAACGCTCCATGCCCCATCGCGCGCCTCCTTGACCGGGCCGCACGCCGCTGTTTTTCTGATAGTACGCCTTTGGTGCCGCCTGTCCAGACGGGGGTCGCGTTGCGACCCCCCGGCCGCGGTGGTACTGTCGCCCCGAACCGAGGACGCCCGGCTGACGGCCGCGCGAGAGCCCGCGGGCGAGACGCTTGGCGGGCGCCGAAGGGGCAAGGCGACGCCGGATGCGCCGCCGAAACTCTCAGGCAACCGGAACGCGGCTCGACGGGTCCCTGGAGCCATGCAGCGCCGGCCGGCGAAGCGGGGCCGGCGCCAGGTGGACAGGGTGATGGGAGACATCGCCCTGTCCTTTGCGCTTAAGGGAGGCACGAGTCATGACCGACGGACGGACCCACCTCGCTCAACGTATCGCCCGCCTCGGGACCGAGACGGCCTTCGCCGTCTCGGCCGAGGCCGCCGCCTGGCAGGAGAAGGGGAACCGCGTCTACCCCTTCCACCTCGGCGACATGGACCTGCCGACGCCGCAGAACATCGTCGACGCGGCCATGAAAGCGATCGCCGACGGCAAGACCGGCTACTGCCCGAACGCGGGCATCATGCCGTTGCGCGAGGCGCTGGCCGCAGACGTGAGCGCCTCGCACGGCGTCAACTACGGACCGGAGAACGTCGCCGTCCAACCGGGCGGCAAGCCGGTCATCGGGAAGTTCCTCCTCACGCTGATGGACCCCGGCGACGAGGTCCTCTATCCCAACCCGGGGTTCCCGATCTACGAGTCGCAGATCGAGTTCCTCGGCGGCGTCGCAAAGCCGTACGGCTTCGTCCCCGGCGAGACGGACTTCCTTCTCGACTTCGACGCCATCGAGGCCGCCATCACACCGCGCACGAAGCTGCTGATCTTCAACAACCAACACAACCCGACGGGAGCCGAGAGCCCCGACACCGAGATCGAGACTCTCGCCGAGCTGGCCCGTAACCACGACCTCTACGTGCTCTCCGACGAAGCGTACTGGGATATCCGCTACTCCGGGCGCAGCAGGTCCATCGCCAGCCTGCCCGACATGCAGGAGCGCACCGTCATCCTGTACACGTTCAGCAAGAAGTACGCCATGACCGGCTGGCGTCTCGGGGCGGCGATCGGGCCGCAAGAGATCATCACTCATGTCGCCACCCTCAATGTGAACCAGGAGTCCTGCACCACTCACTTCATCCAGTACGCCGGCGTCGAGGCGCTGACCGGTGACCAGTCCGGGGCGAAGAAGATCCTCGGCATCCTGAAGGACCGACGCGACGTGGCCGTGCGCCTGCTCAACGACATCCCGGGCGTCTCGTGCTACGCTCCCGAAGCGACCTTCTATCTCTTCCCCGACATGACGGAGCTCATGGAACGCAAGGGCTACGACACATACGACGAGTTGCGCCGCGCTGTCCTCGAACAGACGGGAGTGTCGTTCTGCACGCGATTGCACTTCGGGCGTGAGCTTCCCGGCGAGACGCGCCGTTACGGACGCTTCGCCTATTCGGGGATCCCCGTCGCCGACATCGAGGAAGGCCTCGGCAAGCTCAAGGCTTGGGCGGAGCAGTGAGCGGCGCGGGAGGGAGCGGCGTGGCCACGCAGGGCACAGCCCTGCGTCGCACGCCGCTCTACAGCCGACACGTCGCCGCCGGGGCGAAGCTCGTCGACTTCGCGGGCTGGGAGATGCCGTTGCACTATCCAGCCGGCATCCTCGCCGAGCATCTCGCCACGCGACGCGACGCCGGCCTGTTCGACGTCTCGCACATGGGACGCTTCATCGTCGGCGGTCGCGGCGCGATCCCGTTCCTCCAACACGTGCTCAGCAACAACTGCGAGGCGCTCGACCCCCTCGAGGCGCAGTACACGATCGTGCCGACCCCGACCGGCGGGGCCGTCGACGACGCGTACCTGTACCGCTTCGTTGACGACGAGTACGTGCTCGTCGTCAATGCCGCCAACCGCGACAAGGACTGGACGCACTTCCAGACCTTCGCCGGCGACTTCGACGACCTCCGATTGGAGGACCGTTCCGAGGACATCGCCATGCTCGCTCTGCAGGGCAAGACGTCGCGCGAGATCCTCATGCGTCTGCTCGCCTCCGGCCACCTGCCCGAGCCGCTACGCAACAAGCTGAGCATCGTGCGACTGCGCACGGGCGCGGGCGCGGCCGGCGCGGGCGGATCCGGCGACGCCGGGCAGGCCCGCGCCGTCGAGGTCCGCCTGAGCCGTACCGGATACACCGGCGAGCCGCTCTGCTTCGAGTTGTTCGTCGCCGCCGAGGACGCGCCGTCCCTGTGGGACGCGCTGGTGGCGGCGGGCGCCGAGCCCTGCGGGCTCGGCGCCCGCGACACCCTGCGTCTCGAGGCAGGCCTGCCGCTCTACGGCCACGAGCTGGGTCTCGACCCGGAGGGGCACGAGATCCCGATCATGAGCTGCCCGCTGGCTTCGTTCGCGGTCAGCCTGTCGCCGCGCAAGGGTGACTTCGTCGGCCGCGCGGCCCTCGAGCGTCAGCACCGTGCCTACGAGCGCATCCTTGTCCGCGACTGGTCGCTGGTCCAGGACCTGCCCCGGATGACCCGCCCGGTCGCCGTCACCGGCCGCGGCATCGCCCGCGAGGGCGCCCCGGTCTTCAAGGACGGCGAGCATGTCGGCTGGGTCACGAGCGGCACCGCCGTCCCCTACTGGGGCGTGGAGGGCGAGGGTCTCTGCTCGACCCAGACCGAGGAACACGCCCTGCGCTCGATCGCGCTCGCCTACATCGACAGCCGCATCGTCGAAGAAGACCGTGTCGAGGTCGACGTGCGCGGCAAGCGCGTCCCCGGACTCGTCGTCGAGTATCACCTGCGCAGCGACGCGCCGCCCTGCGCCCGCGCCATCGTCTGGGACCACGAACCCGAGCTGCCCCCGCTCCCGCAGGGCGATCGCGAGGAACTTGCCGCAGACCTCGCCAAGCGGGCCATCGCCAACCACGAGTGGCGCCAGTACCAGTCGCTAAACCTCATCCCGTCCGAGATGACGACCTCGCCGCTCGTGCGCCTCCTCAGCGTGACCGACCCGGCCTTCCGCTACGCCGAGCACAAGAAGACGGAGGCCTTCTACGACCTCGAGGTCTTCTACTACCAGGGCACGTCGTTCATCCACGAGGTCGAGCGGCTGCTGAAGCAGGAACTGTGCACGTTCCTCGGCTGCGCCGAGGTCGAGACGCGGGTGATCAGCGGCCAGATGGCCAATGCCGCCGTCTTCAGCGCCCTGGTCGACTACCTCAACCGCGGCGACCGCAAGGCCGAGCCGCGGCGCATCCGCAAGGTCATCAACAACCACATCGCCAAGGGCGGGCACCTGAGTGCCCAGCCGATGGGCGCCCTGCGCGACTTCGTCGCCCGGGACCCGCGCACCGAGACGCCCGCCGTGGAGGACATCCCCGTCCGCGAGGACAACCCGTACAAGCCCGACGTACCCGCCCTCCTCGACCTCATCGCCAAGGAGGACCCGGAGCTCATCATCCTCGGCAAGAGCATGGTCCTTCATCCCGAGCCGGTGGCCGAGGTGCGGCGCTTCCTCGACGAGACCGGCAGCCGGGCGGTGCTGATGTACGACATGGCGCACGTCCTCGGTCTCGTCGGGCCCTACTTCCAGCAGCCCTTCGCCGAGGGCGCCGACATCGTCACCGGATCGACCCACAAGACGTTCTTCGGGCCCCAGCGCGGCATCATCGCCGGCGACTGGCGCGAGCCCGAGGAGCGCTGGGAGCTCTGGGAGGCGATCGAGCGGCGCGCCTTCCCCGGGTCGGTGTCGAACCATCACCTCGGGACGCTGCTCGGCCTGCTCATGGCGACTTACGAGATGAACCACTTCAAGGACGCCTATCAGCAGGCCGTGATCGCCAACGCCAAGGCCTTCGCCCGCGCCCTACGCGATGCCGGCCTGGACGTCCAAGGCGACTCGTCCGTCGACTTCACCGAGACGCACCAGGTGATCGTCGACGTGGGGTACGGGCGCGGCGCCGAGGTCGCCGAGCGACTCGAGGCGAACAACATCATCTGCAACTACCAGGCCACGCCCGACGAGGAGGGCTTCACGGCAGCGGGCGGGTTGCGGCTCGGCGTCGCCGAGCTGACCCGCTTCGGCATGGGACCGGCCGACTTTGCCCGTGTCGCCGAGCTCATGGCAGCGGTCATCCTCGAGGGACGCGACGTCCGCGACGAGGTCGTGCGCCTGCGCTCACAGTTCACGGAGGTCGGGTATTGCTTCAAGGGCGGCGAGTTCGATGCCCTCAAGGAGCGGCTGCACGCCTTGATCTGATGGCCGCCCATACCCAGAGACCGAGGACGCCAGAACGGCCGCCGCAAGCCGCGTTTCGCGGCTTGCGGCGCAGCCTGCGACGGTGATCCGAAGGCTGCCTTCGTGCTCGACCTCCTGATCACGGACGCCCGCGTCCTCGACGGCACGGGGGATGCGGCCTTCGCCGCCGACGTCGGCGTGGCCGAGGGGAGGGTCGTGCTCGTCCGCCATCTGGCAGAGGGACGGAGCGGCGAGGCCGGCGGTCTCGCGGGCGGCGGGCGGCCCGCTGACGGGCCGCCCGCCGCCCGCGTCGTCCCCGCCGCCGGCCGTGTGCTCGCCCCCGGCTTCATCGACGTCCATACGCACTCGGATCTCGCGCCGTTCACCGACCCGTGGATGGACAGCGCCCTGCGTCAGGGGTGCACCACCGTCGTCGTCGGCAACTGCGGCGGCTGCGCCTGGCCGCGGCGCGCCCTCCCTGACCTGGCGACGACCCTCGACGTGTCCGCCGACGACCTCGACGGCTGGGAGTCGGCGGCCCAGTACCTGGAAGCGGTCGACGCCGCCCGGCCGGCTTGCAACGTGGCCGCCCTGGCCGGCTTCGGCAGCCTGCGCACGGCCGTCATGGGCCACGAGCGCCGGCCGGCTGCGCCCGGCGAGATCGACCGCATGCGCGGTCTGCTCGCCGAGGCGCTGCAAGCCGGCGCCCTCGGCATGTCGACCGGCCTCATCTACGTCCCCGACATGTACGCATCGACCGCGGAGATCGCCGCGGTGACCGCCGCGATGGCGCCCTACGACGGGATCTATACGACCCACCTGCGCGCCGAGGGCAAGCTC
>JAKPOQ010000124.1 GCA_029547745.1 Actinomycetes bacterium | reverse complement strand
CCGTCGATCATCGCCTTGATCTGTGCGTCGCTGTAGCCGAGCAGGTCGATCGCGTCGACCGGGCAGACGGGGACGCACCCACCGCAGCCCTTGCACGCCGTCTTGACGACTTCGGCCACTCGCTTGCCCTCGGCCTCCACCTGTTCGATGGCCTCGTAAGGACATGCCTCGAGGCACTTTCCGCACCATGTACAGGCGTCGGCGTCGACAACGGCGACCATGGGGTCGAGCTCGGCGTAGCCGCGCTTGAGCATGGCGCCGCTCTGGGTGACGGCGGCGAGCCCGCTGGCGACAGCCTCGGCCGAGTTCTTCGGTGACTGGCAGGCGCCACAGATGGCGACGCCATCGACGATCGTCTCGACCGGTCGCAGCTTGGGATGGATCTCGTTGTAGAAGCCGTCGTTGCCGACCGGCAACTTGAGGGCGCCGACGAGGCCGTCGTTCATGCGCGGCACCATGCCGGTGACGAGGACGACGAGATCGGCCGGGATCGCGACCTCCTCGCCGCCCGTCAAGAGGTCCCTCGCCGTGACCTTGAGACCGCCTGACGGCAGTGTCTCGACGACCGGCGGGTCGTCGTCCGGCACGCGCAGGTACATCGAGCCCTTCTTCCGCGACTCCGCCCAGAGCAGCTCGTACTTGCCGTAAGTGCGCATGTCGCGGTAGAGGTGGTACTGGTGAACGCCGGCGGTCGCCTTGGCGGCCACCTCGAGGGCGGCGTGCACCGCCGCCGTGCAGCAGTAGCGCGAGCAGTAGGTGTGCGCGCCCTCGACGCTCGCGTCCTGGCGACTGCCGACGCAGTAGATGTAGACGATCGTCTCGACCGGCCGGCCGCCGGAGAAGAGCGGGCCGGCCGCCTGGTCTACCATCTTCTTGAACTCCGGCAGCGTGACGACACCGCCCATGCCGTAGCCGAGCTCGCCTGCTGCCGGCTCATAGGTGTCGGCGCCGGTGGCGACGATCACCGAACCCACGTCGACCTGCACCGTCTCTGTCCGGTCGCCGTGGATGGTGATCGTCGCCTGATAGTTGCCGAAACTGCCGCTCTTCGCCGTCAGCTCGGCGTCGGTGAGCACGGTGATCGCCGGGTTGACGCGCACCCTGTCTTCGAGGGCCGCCGCGAGCGCGGCGCCGTCGCGGCCGTTGGGGTACATCGCGCCGAAGCCCGCGACCCGGCCGCCGAGACGGGGCTCTCTCTCCACGAGGAACACGCCGAGGCCGATGTCGGCGAGGCCGAGGGCGGCGCGCATGCCTGCGACGCCGCCGCCCACGACGAGGCTCCGTGCCGTCGTCTCGACCACGATCGGCTCCAGGGGCTCCGTGAGGCGGGCGCGGTTGATGCCGGCGCGTACCAGACGCACTGCCTTCTCCGTCGCCCCGACCTTGTCGTCGGTGTGCGTCCACGAACACTGCTCGCGGATGTTGACCTGCGTGTACTGGAACGGGTTCATGCCTGCTCGCCTGGCAACGTCGCGGAAGGTCATCGTGTGCAGCTTGGGCGAGCACGAGGCGACGACGAGTGCGTCCAGACCCTGCTCCCGGGCGTCCTGCACGATCTCCTGCTGGGTCGCA
>JAKPOQ010000116.1 GCA_029547745.1 Actinomycetes bacterium | reverse complement strand
CCCGAGGGCACGATGAAGCCGAGTCGCCCGCCGCGGCGAAGCAGCGCATGTGCCTGCTCGAGGAAGAGCTTGTATCGGTTGATGTCGGCGGATCCCTGGTGGCGGAACGGGTGCTCGGCGTCCGCGTACCCGCGGCTCGCTCTCCGAAGGTCGCGCCAACGCCCGTGCAGCGCTGCCTGCTCTTTCTTCTTGCCGGAGACGACGAAGCGATCGGCGCTGTCTTCGTTTTGCTCGGGGTCACCGAAGCAGTTCGACGCATACTTCATGAAGTTCGACTGTGCGCGAAAGTCGGCCTTGTAGTCGAGCCAGGCGCGTTCGGCGGCCTCGTCGGCAAAGTACCCGGTCTGCTTGCGCAGCGCCTCCTGTTTGCCGTACGAGCGGTACAGGGGTCGACGTTGCTGAAGTATTCCTTCGAGTTCGGCTTGGCGATGTCCCACGGCGGGTTGCCGAGCACCGCGTCGAAGCCGGCGCCGGCCTGGCGGAACACGTCGGGGAACTCGAGCTCCCAGTGGAAGAAGCGCTTCTCGGCGGCGATGCGCCGCGCGACGGCGCGGGTCTCCTCGGGCGGGTCCTGGAGCGTGGTCGGCAGCGGCGCGCGGTCGAGCTCGTCGGCGGGCCAGAACCAGCAGGCGCACCAGAGGTCCATCGCGTCCTTGAGCTGGCGATAGGCCGGCGAGCCGAGCAGCTCGTCGCGGTACAGACGGGCGCGCTCGGCAGCGTCATGGACTGGTAGCTCGTGCAGACGGGCCAGGGTGGCCAGCGCCTCGTCGTGCGCGGTCGCGGCCTCGGCGGCGGCGTCGCGAGGGTCGAAGAGCGTCGGGCCGGAGAGGAAGCGCGCGAGATCGTTCTTGAGCGGTCCGAAGGCGAACTTGTTGAGCGCCTTGGTGCGCGCCTCCTTGGCGAAGTGCACGCCGTTGGCGTGCCCTTTATCCCCGCCCTCGCGGTTCTTGAACGCCATCACGGGATAGTGGCGGAACGTGTCGAACCAGGCGCCCACGAGCGCGTCGCCGCACTTGACCTTGTGGTCGAGGAAGCTGAAGGGCAGCTCGCGGTCCATGGTCTCGATCCACAGG
>JAKPOQ010000107.1 GCA_029547745.1 Actinomycetes bacterium | reverse complement strand
GTTAGCGTCCCAAGGCGTGGTGTACGAGTGAGTTGAGAGAAGGGTCCCGGCGCTTCAGGGCTGTGAGCCGTAGGCGAGCAGCCCTGAAGCGCCGACGCGGCCGCCCGGTTGGCAGCGAAAGACCACCGGGGTCATCCTCTTCAGAGTCCTTGGCAAGACGATGAAGGGAGACACCCGATGGTCGAGGTCACGATGAACGGTCTGGAGGAGATGCGCAAGCTGATCGAGGAGGGCGATGTCGACCTCCTGCGCACCATGGTCAAGCGCATGGCCGAGGCGCTCATGGAGGCCGAGGTCGACGCCCTCTGCGGCGCACCTCACGGCGAGCGCCGCCCCGAACGCGTGAACCGCCGTAACGGCTACCGCGAGCGCCGCTGGGACACGCGCACCGGCACCATCCCCCTGGCCGTGCCCCGCCTGCGCACGGGCAGCTACTTCCCCGAGTGGCTGCTGACCCCGCGCAAGCGCTCGGAGCAGGCCCTCGTCGCGGCGATCGCCGACGCTTACCTGGCCGGGGTCAGTACGCGCCGCGTCGACAAGCTCGTGCGCACCCTCGGCATCGAGGGCATCTCCAAGAGCGAGGTCAGCCGCCTGGCGGCGAGCCTCGACGAGGTCGTCGCGGCCTTCCGCAGCCGCCCCCTCGAGGGCGCCTACCCCTTCCTCTCCCTCGACGCCCTCGTCATCAAGGCGAGAGAGGGCGGACGCATCGCCTCCGTCGCCGCCGTGCACGCCGTGGGCGTCACCGCCGACGGCCGCCGCGAGAGCCTCGGCCTCGACCTCATCACCACGGAGGACGGGGCCGGCTGGACGGCCTTCCTGCGCGGTCTCGTGGCCCGTGGGCTTCGCGGGGTGGTGCTGGTCACGAGCGACGCCCACCAGGGCCTCGTCGACGCCGTCGGCGCGACCCTGCCCGGGGCGAGCTGGCAGCGCTGCCGCACGCACTTCGTGCGCAATCTGCTGACGCGCGTGCCCAAGGCCGCCCAGCCGGCGGTGGCCACCATGGTGCGCTCGATCTTCGCGCAGCCCGACGCCTCGTCCGTGCTCGAGCAGCACGGGCGCATCGTCGAGCAGCTCGGGGAGCGCTTCCCCGCGGCGGCCGAGCTCCTCGAGGAGGCCGGAAGCGACATCCTCGCCTTCACGGCGGTGCCCAAGGAGGTCTGGCGCCAGGTCTGGTCCAACAACCCGCTCGAGCGTCTCAACCGCGAGATCCGTCGGCGCACCGACGTGGTCGGCATCTTCCCCAACCGGGCCGCGGCGCTGCGCCTCGTCGGGGCCGTGCTCGCCGAGCAGAACGACGAGTGGGCCGACACCGGCCGGCGCTACATGAGCCTCGAAGCGATCGCCAAGACGCTGATGCCGCAGGACCCTGAGGCGACCGTGGAGGTGGCGATGATCGCAGCCTGACGAGAGCTACCTACGTGAGGATGACCCTACGGTGTTGCTCGTACACCACTTGACGGGGCGCGGCCC
>JAKPOQ010000105.1 GCA_029547745.1 Actinomycetes bacterium | reverse complement strand
CTCGTGCACCGTCCGGTCCCGGTAGGAGGCGGGCTGACGTAGGGGCAGGCCGGCGGCAAGCGCCGCCTCTTTCAGAGGATCCGGCTTGCCGCCCGGTCGGTCGGGCGCGGCGTAGACGGCGACGACGTCTTCGCCGCGCCCGACCAGCGCCTCGAGCACCGCCTTGCCGAACGCCTGTTGTCCGTGGACGACCAGTCGCATCCCCTCTCCTTCCCAGGTCCCGTCGCGTGCCGGACAAGGATACAGAAGCGCGGGCAGGGTCACGGCGCGGCATGTCGTACCTACTCGTTGACGCCGTCGCGCGGGCTTCGCTGGGCGGTTAGACGATCCTCCCATCATCGCCGCCGCAAGCGCAGCCGTTGCCGGCAGTGGAAGCGCTGGCGTG
Organism: Actinomycetes bacterium; assembly: GCA_029547745.1. Classification (GTDB taxonomy): domain Bacteria; phylum Actinomycetota; class Thermoleophilia; order UBA2241; family UBA2241; genus UBA2241. The sequence continues at coordinate 8,856 of JAKPOQ010000105.1, read as the reverse complement.
GCGCGGTCCACGGTCAAGGGACGGACCGACGGCCGATGCGCCGGCGCGGCGTGGTCCACGGTGAACGGAGGGGTCGACGTGCAGGCTGACGGGTCCTACGACCTCAAGGAAGTGGTCGCGCTCGGCTTCGAAGCGAGCGCCGTGAGCGGCGACCGCACGGTCTACTTCTGGCACCACGACTGGGGCGTGCGCATCGAACGGCGCACCGGCAAGGCTCAACTGTTGACGGACCCGTCCGTCGTTCCGGCCCTGGCCTGGAAGCCCACCAGCGTCGGCGCCAGGGAGCTCGAGATCGCTGCCGGGCTCAGGCGAGCCTGAACCGGGCGACGGCCACGCCGAAGAGCCCGGTCGCCCAGGCCAGGGCGACGGCGAACGCAGATAGCACGTCGCCCACCCCTGCTCCGCGCGTGACGATGTCCCGCAGGGCGTCCAGGATCCACGCCGTCGGCAGCACATGTCCCACCGCGCGAAAGCCCTCGCCGGCGATCTCCAGCGGGAACCAGGCTCCGGACAGCGCCGAGACGCTCATCGACACGATGACGACGGCGGCCACGAGGGCCTGCTCACTCGAGAGCAGCGCAGCGAGCAGCAGGCCCAGAGACGACGCCACCAGCGACAGGGCGATCATCATGAGGACGAGCGCGACGGGGTCGTTGAGATAGTCGACGCCGAAGAGGAACTGGCCGGCGCCGATGAGCAGGGCCTGCTGGAAGAAGGTGAGGACGAACATGCCCGCCATCTTCCCGGCGATGAGCTCGTCGCGCCGCATCCGGGTCGTCATGAGTCGGCGAAGGGTGCCGTTCCGGCGCTCCATGATGACGCCCATGCCGGCAGTCATCAGACTGAACATGATGAAGTTGACGATCATGCCGGGCGAGCTGAGCGTGAAGCCCGTCGGGACCTGGCCGGCGGCGGCCCCGGCGCGGACCGTCCTGAGCGTGACCGCCGGCTGCGCCATCGCCTGCGTCGCGAGCCTCTGCGCCGTCGCTGTGATCTCGGTCTGACGGGCCTCGCTGTCCAGCTTCCCGTCGCCCTCGCCTTTCAGCTTCGCGGCCGTCGCGACGCCGACCCGGGCGGCGCGGTCGGCGGCCACGAGGCCGCCGGCGACCGCCCGGATCTCGGCGATGATGGCCTGGGCGCCGGACGACGTCTGGTCGCTGACGACGACGAGTCCCGCGCGTCGGCCGTCCTTGACTGAGGCCGAGAACCCCTGCGGGATGAGCAGGCCGGCGGCGGCGCGTCCGTCGGCGACCCACGACTCCAGTCCGGCGGCGCTCTTGGGCACGACGCGGACCGCGGCGGATCCCTCGAGCGCCGCGACGAGTCGCTGCGACTGCTCGCCGCGGTCCGCGTCGTGCACGACGACGGAGAGGCGGTCGGTGCCGCTGCCGAACATCAAGCCGAGGAACGCCGTGAAGACGATCGGCATGACGACGATGAAGAGTGCCGACAGCGGGTCGCGGCGCGTCTCGAGCAGGTCCTTGCGCGCGAGCGTCCAGATGCGGCTCATGAAGCGGCTCCGTCCGCCATGCCTCCGGCGTCATCTCCAGAGGCCCTCACGCGGATCGTCTCCATCGGACGTTCACGCGTATCGTCTCCCGAGGCGACGGCCCGCGACGACGAAGAAGACCGTCGCGAAGGCCAGCGGTACGAGGAGGTATGACGCGATCTCACCCAAGCTCCCCCCGCGCATGGCGGCGTCCCAGGCGCGAAGCAGCGGGCCGTTGGGCGTGAGGCCCTGGACCGTCGCATATGCACTGCTTGGTGTGACCGTGCCGGTGAAGTTGCCGCCCAGCAGGGCGAGGACGACGTAGACGCCGGAACCGATCGCCCCCGCCTGCCCCGGAGTCTTGACGACTCCCATGATCATGAGCGCGAGTCCGGTGGCCACAACGGCGGTGGCCACTGACAGAACGGCGACGACGACCGGGCGGCCCCAGTCGACGCCGAAGAGCGCGACGCCGGCGGCGAGCAGGACCACGAGTTGTGCGATGACGGTGAGGAAGACGGACATGAACTTGCCGCTGAGGATCGTCGCAGCGGAGGTCGGGGTGGTCAGCATCCGCGGGAGGGTCCCGTCCTGGGCCTCGGTAAGGATCGTGGTGGCGACCTCCGAGGCGCCGAAGAACATGAAGAAGACCATCATGCCCGCGAGGACCAGGCCCACCATCGGAACGTCGTCGCTCTCGCCGCCGGTGGTCCGCGGCGCCCGGCTCGTGAACGTGAGCGCCTCGCCGGCGCCGCCGCCCTGGACGAACGCGGCGGCCGCGGCCTGCGCGGCGGCGGAGCCGGCGTTTGGGCCGGCGGTCGCCGCCGCGACCGCTGCGGCCGCCCGCGCCCCGTTGAAGTCGAGCAGCGCCTGCCCGACGATGGACTCGGTGATGGCCGTCCCGAACTGCTGCGTCGGGTTCACGTACAGCTCGACGGCGGACCGTGCGTCACCGGATCCGTAGAGCGCGGCGGTGAAGTCGCGCGGGACGACGACGGCGACGGCGGCGTCGCCGCCGTCGACCCGCGCGCGGGCCGCCGCCGCGTCCTTCACCTTCGTCACGTCGAGCACGTCGTTGAGGCTCTCGCTCGTGAGGATGCCGACGAAAGCGTCGCTGGCAGGCGGCGGCGCCTCTGCGCCGGCCGCCGCCCCGCCGGCCGCCGCCCCGCCGGCCGTCATCGCCGGCGGGGTGTCCTCGTTCGCCAGCGCGACCTTGGTCGCCGCGATGTCGAACGAGTCGCCGCCGCCGAAGGCGAAGCCGAGCAGTCCGGCGAGGACGAGTGGCGCGACCAGCATCATCGCCAGCGCGGGAACGTTGCGCGCCGTGCTGCGCAGGTCCTTCCAGGCGATGGCCCAGACCTTCGTCATCGTCGCGGCTCCCGCGGCGTCACGCGTGCCATGCGGCGCCGCCCTCGGTCGGCTGTCGCGTTGGGCTGCCGGCTCTGCCCACGGCGTCACCATGCCCCACAGCTCGCCGACGCGGCACCGAGGCGCATGTCGGCTCTGCGCGCGGAGCCGTCATTCTCTCAGGGCGCGGCCGGTCAGATGCAGGAAGACGAGCTCGAGGTTCGGCTCGCTCACGTTCACCGAGGTGATGCGCGAGCCGCCTTCGGCGGCCTCCTCGAAGAGACGCGGCAAGACCGCGTTCGCGTCGTCCACGAGCAGCTCGGCGTGTTCGTCCTCCACGGAGGCGCTGCTCACGCCGGGCAGTTCCTTCCAGCGCTCGACCATGCCCTCGAGCATGTGGTCCACGGTGAGGTCGACGCGCGCCTCCTGGCCGACGATCCTCACGAGCTCGGCGTGCGTCCCGAGGGCGATCATCCTGCCATGGTCGATGATGCCGATACGGTCGCTCAGCTCCTGGGCCTCGGCCATGTAGTGGGTGGTGTAGAGGACGGTCATGCCCTGGTCGCGCAGGGCGAGGATGCCGTCGAGGATCGACCGCCGGCTTTGCGGGTCGATCCCGACCGTGGGCTCGTCCAGGTACAGGATGCTGGGCCTGTGCAGCAACGCGACGCCGACGTTGAGGCGGCGCTTCATGCCCCCGGAGAACTTGTCGACACGGTCCTTCTGACGGTCGGCGAGGCTGACGAGCTCGAGCACTTCGCCGACGCGCGTCTGGAGCTCAGCGCCGGACAGGCCGTACATGCGGCCCCAGAAGACGAGGTTCTCGCGCGCCGTCATGTCGGGGTAGACGGCGATTTCCTGGGGGACGACGCCGATGACGGACTTGACGGCCTGCGGATCGTCGATGATCGAGTGGCTGTCGACGAGCGCGTCGCCATGACTGGGCCGGAGCAGGCACGACAGCATCGCGATGGTCGTGCTCTTGCCGGCCCCGTTCGGCCCCAGCAGGCTGAAGATCTCGCCGCGTTCGATCGAGAAGCTCGCGTCGTCGACGGCGAGCACGCCCTTGGGCGGGTCGTAGCGCTTGCTGAGTCCCCGGACTTCGACGATGCTCACCGGCGCTCTCCCCGTCGCGGTCGGTCACGTGTGGGCGCAAGTATGCATCGCCGCGGAGCGGACGTCACCCGGAGGGGCGCCATGGCGTACGATGAGGAGGCCATGGGTCACCAGCTCCCGGTCATCGAGGCGTCGGGTACCCACTGCGAAGTGGGGCAGCAGATCGGCGAGGCGGCGCGCGACCTCGTCGCGGCCCCGCGCGCCCGCGGGAACCGGCCGATGGTTGCGCCCACATCGCCTGCGGGCAGCCCTGCTCGGCGCCGTACGTGACCTACAGCCTCTGATCGCGCGCGGGCCGCGCGCGGCCCGCGCGGGTCGTCTCCTGCGGCGCGCGTGGGTCGTCTCGCGCCGCCCGCGCGTGGTAGCCTGCCGCACAGGGAGTGACCGAGAAAGGAGCGGGCCCCGTGAAACGGAATCCCCAGGCAGGAGTGCGGCGCCAGGCCGGGCTGCGCCTCGTAGTCTTCAGCGACGCCGACCTCGACGACATCCATCGCGGGACGCTCGAGGTTCTGGAGCGCACCGGCGTGTTCGTCGAGAGCGACGAGGCGCTCGACGTGATGGCCGACGGCGGCTGCCAAGTCGACCGCGAGAACAAGACCGTGAAGATCCCCCCGCATGTCGTCGAGGACGCCGTGCGGGCGGCGCCGGCCAGCGTGCGTCTCGCCGGGCGTGTGCCCGAGAACGACATCGTCCTCGAAGGCGGCCGCGTCGGGTTCACCAACTTCAGCGCCGGCATCATGGTCATCGACCCGCGCACGGGCGAGTACCGCAAGTCGACGACCCAGGACGTCGCCGACCTCGCGCGCATGACCGACCGTCTCGACGCCATCGACACGTACGAGCACGCCGTCGAGGGTCGCGACGCGCCGGAAGAGACGCTGGCCGTCCGCGACGCGGCCATCGCGCTGAAGAACACGACGAAGTGCGTCGGCACCGGCGCCATGTCGACGTACGACGTCGACGCCATCGTGCGCATGGGCGCCGCCGTGGCCGGCGGCGAGGACAAGCTCCGCGAGCGCCCGTTGGTCTACTTCTGCGAGTGCCCGGTAAGCCCGCTGAAGATCACCAAGGACGCCGCCGAGGTCATCATGGCGTCGGCTCGGCACGGCATCCCCAACAACGTCATCTCGATGGCGATGTCCGGGGCGTCCTCGCCGGTCACGCTCGCCGGGACGTTGGTGACGCACAACGCCGAGGTCCTCGCCAGCCTCACCCTGGCGCAGCTCACCGAGCGCGGCGCGCCGACCATCTACGGCTCGTCGACGACGGCCATGGACCTGCGGTTCGCGGCCGCCTCCGTCGGCTCGCCCGAGCTCGGTTGCATCAGCGCCGGCGTCGCGCAGCTCGCGCAACGCTACATGCTTCCGAGCTTCGTGGCCGGGTTGTAGGCGGACTCGAAGCTCAGTGACATCCAGGCCGGTCACGAGAAGACCCTCACCGGACTCATGGCAGCGTTGGCAGGGGCCAACCTGATCTACGGGGCGGGGATGATCGAGTCGGGAGTCACCTTCGACTACGCGCAGTACGTGCTCGACAACGACATGGCGCGCATGATCAAGCACGCGGTGCAGGGCGTGCCCGTCAACGACGAGACGCTGGACGTCGACGACGTCCACGTCGTCGGGTCGTTCGGCGACTACCTGTCGCTCGACTCCACCATGCGCCACATGCGCGAGCAGAGCCAGCCACGGTTCATGGATCGCCGCGTGCGCGAGGACTGGCAGGCCGCGGGCGGCAGGGACGCCTACGACGCCGCCCGGGAGGCGGCGAAGCGGATCCTGGACGAGTACCACCCGGAGCCTCTGCCCGGCGAGGCGGCCGAGCGGATCGACGCCATTGTCGCCGAGGCGGAGGAGCGCGCCGGCGTGCGCTAGCGGACGCCGGTGCGCTGCCTGGAGCGGGAGCGCAAGGGATGGCGACGCTCGGTCGTTCCCTACTGCTGATCGGGCTCCTGATCATGGTGGCCGGCGGCCTCATCCTGCTCGCCGACCGGCTGGGTCTTCACCACTTCCCCGGAACGTGGACCTGGCGTCGGGACGGCGTGACGGTGATCGTCCCCATCGGGTTGATGATCGTCGTCAGTGTCGTGCTGTCGCTGGTGCTCAGCCTGCTGATGAGGCGCTGACCACAGGAATGCGGACCCCCCTCGGTATGCGGCAGCGATAGACTGAGCGGGAAGGTTCGGGACCGTTCTGCCGCGCGTCTGCGGCGCGAGGGAGGGACACCGCATGGATATCGCACTCAAGTACGGCTGCAACCCGCACCAGACGCCGGCCAGCGTCAGGGTCCCCGACGAGGCGGGCTTCAAGGTACTTAGCGGACGGCCGGGGTACATCAACTTCCTCGACGCCCTGGGTGCCTGGCAGCTCGTGCGCGAGCTCAAGGCGGCGACCGGCAAGCCGGGCGCCGCCTCGTTCAAGCACGTGAGTCCGGCCGGCGCCGCCGTCGCCGCTCCCCTTTCGGACGTCTATCGCGCCTCGCAGTTCCTTCCTGACGCCGACTACTCGCCGGTCGCCACCGCGTACGCTCGCGCTCGCGGCGGCGACCGCATGTGCTCGTTCGGCGACGTCGCCGCCGTGAGCGACGTCGTCGACCTGTCGCTCGCCCGTCTGCTCTTCGAAGAGGTCTCCGACCTGATCATCGCCCCGGGCTACGAGCCCGAAGCTCTTGAGTTGCTCAAGAGCAAGCGCAACGGCGCCTACATCGTCCTGCGGATCGACCCCGACTATGAGCCCACCGAGACCGAGACGCGCGAGGTCTTCGGTTTCACCTTGACCCAGAAGCGGAACACGGCGCGCATCACGAAGGACCTCTTCACCACGGGCGTCGCTGCCGGTCGGCCGGGCGCGGCAGCCGGCGCCGGTGGGGCGGACGCCGCCGCCGGCGGCGTCCGCCCCACCGGCGCCGCGGCAGATGCCGACCGGCCGGGTGCCGCGGGTGATGCCGCCATCCCGGACGACGTCGTCGAGACCCTCGTCGTGACGACGATCGCCCTCAAATACACGCAGTCGAACTCGGTGGGCCTCGGCTACGACGGGCAGGTGATCGGCATGGGCGCCGGGCAGCAGTCGCGTGTCCACTGCACGCGCCTCGCCTGCGACAAGGCCGACAAGTGGCTCCTGCAGCAGCACCCCAAGACCATGGCCCTGAAGATCAAGGCCGACCTTCCCAAGCCCGAGAAGGCCAACATGGTCGACTACTTCCTCCTTTGGGACCAGTTGTCCGACGTGGAGAAGGCCAAGCTGCGCGCCGGCCTCGACGCCGACCCCGACCCGATCACCCGTGAGGAGCGCGCGGAATGGGTGAAGCGCTTCGACGGCATCTGCCTGTCGTCGGACGCCTTCATCCCGTTCCCCGACAACCTCGACCGCGCCGCGAAGACGAACGTGCAGTACGTCGCCCAGGCCGGCGGCTCCGTGCGCGATGACATCGTCACCCAAGCAGCCGAGGAGTACGGGATGACGATGATCCACACGGGCCTGCGCCTCTTCCTGCACTGACGATGCGGTCCCCGGCGCGCACCCGTCGATGAGCGACTCGGCGCATCGGGCGCGGCAGCGGATGAGCGGGCGGTGACGGACGAGGTGCGGTCGGCGGCAGACCTGGTGTGCTGCGAGCGGACAAGGAGCGAGAGCATGGTGAAGCTGGACGACATACCGTTCTCGCTGGACGCGGAGCTGCTCATGGAGCAGCTCCGCGTCCAGCCCGGCACCCGCAGCGCCGGGGCGTTCACCGACCTGCTCGACAGGGTCGTGCAGGTCGCCCGGCCCAAGGCCGTCTACGAGGTCGCCTACGTCGACGACAAGGGGGACGACTCCGTCGTGTTGAACGGCGTCAGGTTCACGAGCCGCGCCTTGCGCAGGAACCTCGACCCGGTCGAGCGGGTGTTCGCCTACGTGGTCACCTGCGGCACGGAGGCTGACGCCGTCAGCGTCCCCGAGGGCGACATGACGCAGGCCCTCTGGCTCTGGACGATCAAGGAGGCCCTCGTCCACGGCGCGGCCGAGTACCTCTACGGCCATCTCGCGACCCGCTACCAGTTGTCGCACTGGGCGGCCATGCACCCCGGTTCGGGCGACGCCGACGTCTGGCCGATCGAGCAGCAGAGGCGACTGTTCTCGCTGCTCGGCGACGTCGAGGCTCTCATCGGCGTCAAGCTGACCGACTCGATGCTCATGGTGCCGACGATGTCGGAGTCGGGCATCGTCTTCGCCACCGAGACCGACTTCGCGACCTGCCAGGTCTGCCATCGCGAGGACTGCCCCCGGCGCCAGGCGCCCTTCGACGAGGCCGTCTGGCGGACGTTGTGCGCTGACTGACCGCGACCCGTCAGCCCGTGGCGGGGGACGACGCGCCGAGCGAGCGTGCGGAATGCTTTCCGGTGTTAATTAGCGTGGTAAACTATTGGCATGTTCGTTGAACACGACGCCACGACATTCGAGTCCCCGGCCCTCGCTCCCGACGACGCTGCCCTCACGAGTCACGCCGCCGCCGTCGCTCGTGACGTCGCCGCCCTCTCCGAAGACGCCGCCGCCCTGCCGCGCGACGACGCCGCCCTCGCCGCGCGTCTGCGCTTGGTCGTCAACCGCCTGGCGCGACAGATGCGCAGCCACGCCGAGGCCGGTCTGAGCCCCTCCCTCGCGTCGGCGCTGGTCACGATCGACCTGAAGGGGCCCATGACGCTGGGCCAGCTCGCCGCCTGTGAGCGCGTGACGCCGCCGAGCATCACGCGGATGATCGGCACGCTCGAGCGGCGGGGTCTGGTCCGTCGCGAAGCAGACCCCACCGATCGGCGCGTGGCGCACGTGAGCCTTACGCCAGAGGGAAGGCGTACAGTGCAGCGCAACCGCAGCCGCAAGACGGCCCTGCTCAGCAAGCGGCTCAGGCGGCTGAGCGACGCCGAG
>JAKPOQ010000203.1 GCA_029547745.1 Actinomycetes bacterium | reverse complement strand
TCGACCGCATCGTCTACGACCTCTACGGCCTCACCGACGACGAGATCGCCCTCGTCGAAGAGAGCACGCCCGCGCCCTGAAAGGACCACATGGACCTCTTCCGCATCGTCGGCAGCAAGCTACAGGCGCTCGAGCGTACGCAGTTCAAGCTCGAGCGCGAGATCCAACGCTTGCTCGAAGCCAACCTCGACGCCGTGTTCGGCATCCGCTTCCTCGCCAGCGAGTTCTCGACCGGCGACAAGCATCCGGGGCGCATCGACAGCCTCGGGCTGGACGAGAACGGCACGCCCGTCATCATCGAGTACAAGCTCGCGAGCAACCAGGCGGTCATCAACCAGGCGCTCTACTACCTCGACTGGCTCGTCGACCACCGAGGCGACTTCGAGTTGCTCGTGCAGAAGAAGCTCGGAAGCGGCGTCGCCGTCGACTGGACGGGGCCGCGGGTGCTCTGCGTGGCCGAGGACTTCAGCCACTACGACACCTATGCCGTCAAGACCATCGGCGCCAACATCGAGTTGTGGAAGTACCGCGTGTTCGGCGGGGAGCTGCTGGCCGTGGAGCTGGTGGGCGCGGGGACGACCGGCGTGGCGGGCAAGACCGGGAAGAGAAGCGCTGTGATGGTCGGGACCAAGCCTGCCGATGTCGCCGCGTACACCGTCGACCAGCATCTTGCCAAGGCCAAGGGCGAGCTGCGGGCGATCGCCGACGAGCTGTACGAGTACGTGCGCGACTTGGGCGAGGACGTGGTGGTCGCGCCCGTGAAGTACTACGTGGTGTTCCGGACGACGCGCAACTTCTGCTGCCTCGAGGTCCATGGCAAGCATCTGTTCCTGTACCTGGCGCTCGATCCCGCCGTCGGCGCCGGCTGCGGTTTCTGTCGCGACGTGCGCCAGATCGGCCACTTCGGCACGGGCGACCTGGAGGTGCGCGTGGAACGCGCCGACCAGGTCGCCAAGGCCAAGGAGCTGGCGAAGCTGGCGTATGAGAGGGCGGCGGGGTAGGCGGACATCCGAACGACGTCGGATTGAATCCGCGATGCTGAATGGTCACCGTTGCAAGATTCTCTTGCGTAGGCTATGCTGGTCAAGGCGCATCTGAGGGGGGTTCCGTGACTGACGAAACCAACGCCATCGGCCGCAGAGTCAAGGCAGCGCGGGAGGCTCTCGGCATTAGGCAAGAAGAACTTGCGCAAGCTGTTGGCTTCACCTCACGTCAGATTCTTTCGGATCTCGAGCGCGGCGTGCGTGACGTCAAGGCCTCCGAAGCGGCACGCCTGGCACGCGCCCTCCGCATCGACTTGACCTCGCTGTTGGCCGACGCGCCGGCAAGGCCGCCGGTCTTGTGGCGGGCGCAGCCGCGTGAGGGCGCTGAGGCGATCGAGGCGGAGTTCGTTCAGTGGTGCGAGAGGGAGCGGCGGGTCCTCGGGCTTCTGGGTCAGCGAGTCCCCGATCGACTGCCGGTCTACGACCTCGATATCGAGCGTCTTGGCTATGCTGACGCGGATCGGCTCGCGGTCGACGTGAGTCGGTTGCTCGGACTCGGGGTGCGGCCCGCCAAGGGTCTCAGCGCAGCGCTGGAGTCACGCTTCGACGTGACGATCTGGTACCTGGACACGCCAGGGGGGTGTGCCGCGTGTACCCGCGGCGAGCACGGTGCTTCGATACTCGTGCCGCGGAGCGAAGCCCCGTGGCGCCGCCACTTCGACATCGCTCATGAGCTGTTTCACCTACTGACCTGGCCGCGCGCCCGCGGTTCACTGCCTCGATTGGATGAGACCGAGGCTGGTCGCCACATGGAGCAGCTTGCCAACGCGTTCGCGGCCAGTCTGCTCGTGCCTGCCGAAGTCGTACTCCGAGAGCTTGACGAGCGCAGCTCCGAGCGACGTGTGAAGCTTGCCGAACTCGTGGCGATGGCCCGCGACTTCGGCGTTTCGCTCGAGACCCTCGTCTGGCGACTCCACAACCTGGGCCTCTGGCCTGAGCGCGACGTCGTCCGCAAGCTGCTCGGCGATCCTAGGCTTCGTGAACTGGACAAGGCTTCGCAGGCGAAGGAGTGGCAAGACCCGCCGAAGCTACCGGAACGCTTCGTCCAGGCGGCGTATGCCGCGACGCTCGGCGCCAGGTTGTCGCGCGCACAGCTCGCCAGCTATCTTGGCTGTGGCTTGTCCGAGCTTCCATCGCGCCTTGCCGAATACGGCATCGACGAGGACCTCGCCGAGATGGCCGCGCAAGACCTCTCGATCGACCGTCGCCCTGACGATGTCGACCAGCTCCCGATGCCCAGTGGGCAGGCGTAGGCCTCGGTGCTTGATCCTTGACGCCGGGCCCGTCATCGGGCTTCACGAGCTGGGCGTGTGGGACGCGTTTGTTGCGCGATACGAGGTAGTGCTCCCGCAGTCGGTGATCGACGACGAGGTGCTGTTTCACAGCGCCGAGGCCGATAGCGGATTGAGTCAACCCGTTGATCTGAAGGCCTACGTTGAGGATGGGCAGGTCATCGTTGGGTCCGCCAACTCGAGTGAGCTGGGGGCCGTCTCCTCGCTGTTCACCGCAGCCATCGAGCTTCATGCAGGTGAGCTCGAGGCCCTTGCTCTCCTCACGCGGCACGGGGAGTTCGCGGATCACGTGTTCTGCAGCGCCGACGGAGCCGCCATCCAGGCCGCATGCATGATAGGGCTGAGCGAGCGTTGCGAGTCGCTTGAGGTACTGCTGGCCGCCGTCGGTCTTGGGCGGCCGGTGCAGTGGAGGTTCAGAAAGAGCTTCATGGAGCGGCACAAGCGGCAGGGGGGAGCCCGCGCGGTCACAGGCTACGGCCTTGCCGACTGACCCTCCTGCGCCTCCGTGCACAAGGCGCGCCTCCGTTGTTCCCGGGTGTGCACGACGCGCCTGCATTGCGGCTTACCGTACGCGTAGCTAGAGAACAGCGTGAGTCGCTGGAGACGGTGGCGCCGTGCATGGACGAACGATGCCTGGGGTCCTCTGCGTGCGACGTGGCCCTGCGATAAGCTTCCGCCATGACCGACAAGATCCGCATGACGCAGTACGCGACGAAGAGCGGTTGAGCGGCCAAGATGGGTCCGTGCGACCTGCAGGCCGTCCTCGACAAGCTCCCCGCCGCCGGCGCGTTCGCGCGTCTCCTCGAGACGAGGGACGACGCCGCCGTCACGCCGGTGGCCGACGACCTCTGCCTGGTGCAGACGGTCGACTTCTTCACGCCCATCGTCGACGACCCGTATCTCTTCGGGGCGATCGCCGCGGCCAACGCCCTGTCGGACGTGTACGCGATGAGCGCCCGGCCCCTGACGGCGATGAACCTCGTGGCATGGCCGCCGGAGCTCGGCCCCGAGGTCCTCGCTGAGGTGCTGCGCGGCGGTCTCGACAAGGTGGCGGAAGCGGGGGCGACGATGGCCGGCGGCCACTCGATCGAGGACAAGGAGCCGAAGTTCGGGCTCGCCGTGACGGGCGTCGCCCGGCCGGCCGAGATCGTCTACAACGCCGGCGCCCAGCCCGGCGACGCCCTCGTGCTCACGAAACGACTCGGCATCGGCGTGCTCGCGAGCGCGCTCAAGAACGGCGTCATCGGCGAGGACGAGATGCGCGCCGCGGCCGATGAGGCGGCGGCGCTGAATTCAGCCGCCGCCGCCGCGATGAAGAAGGTCGGCGCGCACGCCTGCACCGACGTGAGCGGGTTCGGCCTCGCCGGGCACCTCGGGGAGATGCTCGACGCGAGTGGAGTGGGCGCGCGCCTGCGGCTCGAGGACGTGCCTGTCCATGACGGCGTCCTCGAGCTCATCGCGCGCTCGGTCTACGCCGGCGGTCTGCGCAACAACCGGGACTATGTCCTGCCCCGTTTCGGCGCCGCCTTTGGGGCGCCGTCGCGTGACGCGGGCGAGGCCGCGCCCGCCACGCGCGAAAGGGCGGGGGGTGCGGGCCAGACCGTGCGCGGCGTGTCGGGCGCGGCAGCCGCCGCGCCGGCGCAGGCTGTCGCCCTGCCCGCGCGCCTCATGATCCTCTTCGACCCGCAGACCTCGGGCGGCCTGCTGATCGCGGTCGCCCGCGAGAAGGTCGCGTGGCTGCTCGCGGAGCTCGAAGGTGCCGGCGCCCATGGCTGGATCGTCGGCGCCGTGACCGACGGTCCGGCCGGCAGCATCGCGCTCGAGCACCCCGGCGATGGCTGACCCGCATCGGTCGGGTCGCACCATCCCCGGCGAGATCGGCTGGAAGCCCGACGCTCCCGATGCCGGAGGCGCCGGCGGGGGTGGCGCCCACGAGGGACCGGGACTCGTCCTGCGCGTCCTGTCGATCGTCCCCTTCCTGGTCGTCGGTATGGTGGGCGTCGTCGCGCTCGTCGGGTGGGCCCTGATGTTCGTCGTCGGTTACGGGGAACAGGAAGCGGTCTGGACGTGGGCCGCGGGTCGGCCGGGCGGTGAGGTGGCCACCGAGATCCTGCTCGTGGTCCTGCTCGGCCTCGCCTGTCTCGCGGGCACCGGCCTGGCGCTGTGGGCCGCGGTCCATGGTTTCGGGGCCGCCAGCGGCCCCAGGTTCTGGACCGCGTCACAGGTCGTCTTCGGCGCGGCTGCGATCGGGATGCTCGCCGCGGACAGGGCGAGGGGCGACGCCGTGGGCGGCGCGATCGTCGGCCGCACACAGTGGTGGATCACGTTCGCCGGCGTGATCCTGAGCCTGGTCCTCGCCTGGTTGCGCGCCCGCGCGGTCCCGGCCGGCGACGACCGCGACGATCGGGACGACGACGGCGACGCGGGGTAAGCTTGCTGCCATAAGCGGAGGACGATGAGTTCGGGACGATGATCCCGGGACGATGAGCGGCGGACGATGAGCGCAGGACGAAAGGGCGGAGCGAAAGACGGGGGCCCCGGGGCGGACGACGAGGCCGCGCAGCAGCAGCGGCTCCGCGGCCTGACCGCCGTCGACGAGGTCCTGCGCGAGCCGGGCGT
>JAKPOQ010000057.1 GCA_029547745.1 Actinomycetes bacterium | reverse complement strand
AGCAAGTCGAGATGGCAGTGCGTATCGATGAGACCGACAGGCGACGCCGCCGCAGGCGCCGACGAGGTCGCCGCCCCGGACGCGGACGAGGGCGCCGAAGTGGCCGAAGCCGACGCGCAGGCGGACGAGGGCGCCGAGACGAACGAGGGCGAGGAAGCGGACGAGGGCGACGAGGCGCCGGAAGCTGCGGGATCGCGGCCGGCCATCACCGCTGCAGGCCCGACCTCAGGCGCCGCGCTCGATGCGCGGGAACAGGGGCGGCGCGACCTCGACGGTGGCCACCTCGAGTCGGTCCCACAGCGCCTCGTCGAGCCGCAGGTCGACGTCGCCGTGCGGCTGGCCGAGGCGACGGAGGATCTCGACGGCGGTCCCCGGGATGACCGGGTAGAGGGTGAGGGCGACGAGGCGCAGGCCGGCGGCCAGCGCACGCAGGACCGCGTCCAGCCGCCCGGCCTGCGCCTCGTCCTTGGCGAGCTTCCACGGCGCCTCTTCTTCGACCAGGCGGTTCAGACGACGGACGTAGGCCCAGACGCTCTCGATGGCGGCCGTGATCTCGACGGCGTCGAGGTGCGCGCCGGCGGCGCGCACCATCGCCTCGCCTTCGGCCGCCACGTCCGTCATTACCTCACCCTCAGGTCCAGCCTGAGGGATCCTTCCGCCGCGGTACTTGGCGATCATGGACACGCTGCGGCTGAGGAGGTTGCCGAGCTCGTTGGCGAGCTCGTTCGTGTAGCGCTGTTCGAAACCCTCCATAGAGATGACGCCGTCCTGCCCGAACGTGACTTCGCGGAACAGATAGAAGCGCAAGGGGTCGAGACCGTACGTCGCGATGACGGCGAACGGATCGAGCACGTTGCCGCGGGTCTTGCTCATCTTCTCGCCGCTCATCAGCAGATACCCGTGGATGAACTCCCCCGCCGGCGGCGCGTACCCGGCGCTCATCAACAGCGCCGGCCAGATGACGGCGTGGAACTTGAGGATGTCCTTGGCCATGAAGTGGAACCCCGGCCAGAGGCCACTGAGGTCCTCTCCGGGACGAGCGTACGTCAGCGCCGAGAGATAGTTGACCAGCGCGTCGACCCAGACGTAGATGACCTGCTCGGGATCCCAGGGGACGGGGACGCCCCAAGTGATGCTGGAGCGGCTGATGCTGATGTCCTCGAGGCCCTGCTCCACGAACGACAGCGCCTCGTTGTACCGCGACTTCGGCCTGACCCACTCCGGGTTGGCGCGAAAGAAGGCGCTCAGCCGATCCTGGTACCTCGAGAGAAGGAAGTAGTAGTTCTCTTCCTCCAGGTAGACGGGCTTGATCCCGTGATCTGGGCAGGTGCCGTCGGGGGCGAGGTCGCGCTCGTACCAGAAGGCCTCGCACTGCGTGCAGTACAGGCCGCCGTAGGTGCGCTTCTCGATGTCGCCGGCGGCGCGCAGCTTCTCGACGAACGCCTGCACGAACGCTTCGTGCTGCGGGTCGGTCGTGCGGATGAAGAAGTCGTTGCTGGCGTCGAGCGTCCGCGTGAGCTCCTGGAACTTCGGCGCCATCTGGTCGACGTGCTCGCGCGGCGTACAGCCCCGCGCCTCCGCCGCCTGGGCGATCTTCGTGCCGTGCTCGTCCGTGCCGGTGAGGAAGAAGACCTCGTCGCCCTTCTGACGATGGTAGCGGGCCAGGATGTCGGCGGCGACGGTGGTGTAGGCGTGGCCGAGGTGCGGCTCGGCGTTGACGTAGTAGATCGGCGTGGTGACGTAGTAGCGCATCAGACCGCTATTCTACTTGCCGCGCGCCTTCGCCGCCGCGCCTTGGAGCCCGATGCGCTCGCCCAGCGACCAGTACTCTCCGTCGACCAGCGTGATCGGGTGCACCGCGTGGGGCTTGAGGCGGCCGCGGCCGTCGAGCACTTCCTCGTCGTAGTGCGTGGCCACGACCTCGCCGATGAACAGGTCGTGCGACCCGAGCGCAAGCTGATGTCGCACGACGCACTCGAAGTTGATCGGGCACTCGGCGATCAGCGGCGCCCCGACCTTGCTCCCCGGCAAGGCGGTGAGGCCCAGCTCGGCGAACTTGTCGTGCTCGCGTCCGCTCCAGACACCGGCCACGTCAACAGCCTCGAGGTGTCGCGCATCGGGCACGTTGACGACGAACTCGCGGCTCGCCGCGATCAGGCCGTGCGAGAACCGGGACGGGCGGATGGCGACGCCGACCATGGGCGGCGTCGAGCACACCGTGCCGACCCAGCCGATGGTGAGGAAGTTGCCCGCGTCCCCCGGACCGCGGCCCGCGGCGCTCACGAGCACCACCGGGTTCGGGATCAGCGCCGTCGTCGGCCTGCGCTCGATCTTCATGACCGCCTCCTTCGCCTTTGCCCGCCGCGCCCTTGCGCCGGCGGCTGCTCAGCATCCTACCGCGACTGGGCTCGCGGACACGCGTGCTGCAGGAATCGCAGGAGTGCTGGCCTTGGGGTGGGCAGATTCGTAGAATGAGGCCGGAGGAGGGAGCAGAATGCGCGGCCGGGGACTCGACAGCATCGATGCACGGATCATCACCCATCTGCAGGAGGATGGACGGCGGCCCTACACGGCGATCGCCAAGGACGTCGGGATCTCCGAAGCCAGCGTGCGCCAGCGGGTCTCACGTCTTCTCAGGCGGAACGTCATCCAGATCGTCGCCGCCTCGAGCCCGCTCGACCTCGGCCTGCTCTCGGCGCAGATCCACATCCGCGTCGCCGGCGACAAGCTGCGGCAGACGGCGGAGGCGCTCGCGGCCTTGCCCGAGGTGGACTTCGTCGGGATCTGCGCCGGCCGCTTCGACCTCACGGTGGGCGTCGTCTGCCGTGATCGCGAGGCCCTGTACGACCTCCTCGTGAACCGCATCCGCCCCATCCCGGGCATCGTCGAGGCCGAGCTCCTGCTCATGCTCGAGGTCCTCAAGGACAACTACCAGTGGTCGCCGGCGACCGACGCTCCCGGCGCCTGAGGCGGACAAGCGTACGAAGGAGGACGGCATGGGCAACGGCGAGATGCCGTACGCGGGGATCGCGACGTTCCTGAAGGCCCCGTACAACGAGGCGCCGGCGCGCGTCGACGGCGAGGTCGCGGTGCTGGGCATCCCGTTCGACGAGGCCACGACCTGCCGCGGCGGCGCCCGCTTCGGACCCCGTGGCATCCGCGACGTCTCGACCTTTTGGGCGTATCGGTCCGGCGCCGGCGCCTACGTCGACGTCGAGCTCGGCGAAGGGACGGCGCGCGAGATCCTCGGCGGCGTGCGCTTCGTCGACGCCGGCGACGTCGTCCTCGCTCCGACACAGCCGCCCGACGAACGGCACGCCGCCGTCGTCGCGCGCCTGCGGCCCATCATCGACACCGGCCTCTTCCCCCTCGTCCTCGGCGGCGACCACTCCGTCACCCTGCCGTGCCTCATGGCCCACTACGCCGCCCGCGGGGAGAAACCGTTCCAGCTCGTCCACTTCGACACCCACACAGACTACTGGGCCGAGGAGGGCGGCCAACCCTACACGCACGCCAGTCCGATGATCCGCGCCGACGAACTCGGGCTGCTGAACGGCATCACGCAGTACGGTCTCCGCGGCCTGTACGAACCTGACATGGACTTCGACGTCATGCGCAGCCGGGGGGCGACGCTCTTCTGGTGCGAGCAGGCGAAGCGGATGACGCCGGACGAGCTCGTCGCCCACCTCGAGCCGGGCGCCGACACCTACGTGACGTTCGACATCGACGCCCTCGACCCGGCGATCGCCCCGGCGACCGGCACGCCCGAGCCGGGCGGCTTCACCTACTACGAGGCCAAGGCCATCCTGCGCGCCGTCTGCACGCGCGTGAACGTGATCGGCATGGACATGGTCGAGGTCGCACCCGTCTACGACGGGCCCGCCCAGCTCACCGCCCTGCACGCCGCACGGCTGATCCTCGACGGCGTGGGCGCGGTGTTCCAGCAGCGGACGCGGTCATAGGCCCTCGACGATCTCTTCGACATACCCGGTCTGTCCCGGCGTCTGGAACACGACGTGGCGACGTGCGAAGTCGTCCTCGCTCATGCCGCCGTCCCACCAGGCAAGCTGCCGGAGCGGCGTTCGCGACACGATGAACGAGTCCAGGGTGACCGACGGGTCGCCCATCCGTTCCTCGAGCTGCTTGATCGTGTCGTGAAAGCGCAGTTTGGGGTCGTTGGGCCCCTCGGTGTTGCGCAACCCCTTCGGGTCGACGAACACGACGTGCTGCCGCTCGCCGTCGACCAGCCAGAGGATGAAGTCGGGGTAGAAGTTGCCGGCCTCGAAGAAACCCACCCCGCGTCCGCGACTCTGGTTGCGGAGCAGGTAGAGCGCGCGGCCGGCGAACGGGCCGCCGCCGTTCGCCGCCTCGCGCTCCCACAGCTTGCGCAGGTCGCAGACGAAGTCGCGCTCGCCGTCGTTGAGCGACACCGGCCTCACCTCGACCACGTCGCTGCCGGAGCAGCACAGAAGCGGCTGGTACAGGTGACGTGAGAACGAGACCGCCGTCAGGTTGCCGGACGACCAATCCTGCATCTCGGCCACCCCGCCGCGCTCAATGCGCTCCCTGAGCTGCCCAAGCCCGGCGATGATCTGCTCCTGGGACTGTTGTACGAGCACGCGGTACTCGTCGAAAAAGTTGGGGTCGTCGTCGCGCAACTCGCGATACTCCAGGTGCTGCGCCTCGAAGGAAGCCTTCTCATGCCGGTAGAAGCGATCGCAGTACTTGGTGAGCAGCGCCAGCGCCAGCTCTTGCCACAGCCGCACGCGACCGAAGTCGCCCACCTCGAGCTGGTCCGCCGGGATGAGCAGCGTGTACCAGTCGTCTCGGGCCAGCAGGCCGCGTGGTGCCCCACGCGGCAGATCGAGGTTGTGCCAGGCACGCTCGGCCTTGAGCCGCTGCAGCGAGAAGTACAGCGCCTCCCAGTCGACGAACGCGAGGTGCTGTGGCCCGAGCACACCCGGGGTCTTCGCGGCCACATCCCCCCCGCTGCCCGCCTCGCCACGCGACGCCATCGCCTGGATCTTCGGATACCAGTCGACGAGGACCGGGTTCTTCACAAGCTGTTCGGGCACCTCGCCGAAGACGGGCTTGGGTCCGTCTTTCTTGAACTCGACACCCTCGCGCAACTTGATCGTGCGCAGCTTCGCCTCACCCAAGCCGCGCACCACGGGCAGCACGATCTCGACGCGCTCCTCGTTGGCCGGCAACCCCTCAGCCTCGAGATACTCGCGGAACTGCCGCATGTAGTCGGCTCGCACGCCGAACACGTCGAGCGTCTCGAGCTTGTCCAGCCAGTCCGGAGACTGCACCCCTGCCACGCGTCCACTGCGCTTGAGCCCGTACCCGTACCCCTTGAGACGCACCCCGCGGCCGAAGAGCTGAATGATCTCGGAGCCTTCGGAACGGCCCACGTTCATCAGGCCCATGGTGCTCACGCGCCAACTGTTCCAGCCTTCGGTGAACTTCTTCGAGCCGATGAGCAGGTTGACCGTCGATCCCGGCTCGTTGATGGCCCCGAACAGCGACGAGGCGAGCTGCCGGTCCTCGACCACCAGCTCGTCATGCCCCTTGCAGAGCTTGCGCAACGTCGTCGAGTCGCCGACGTTGATCACGCCGAACGGGTCGTTGTCTCCCACCTGTAACGCGATCTCGCCCTCGACGCCCTTGAGGTCCACAACGTGCAGCGCGCCCTGCGCCGCAGCGCCGAAGACCACGCGCAGCATGTCGTCGTACAGCGCCTCCGACACCTGCCCGCTCTGCACCAGGTAGCCGAAGGAGTTGCCGAAGATCTCGCGCCCCTGGTCGTCGAGCAGTCCCGCGCTTCCGCTCAGCAGGCGGTCGATGCGCCCGACCGCCACCTGGCGCTGCCCCAGGAACCCAGCGAGGAAGAGCAGGATGTCGAGCACGTCCGACACCTGCCGCCCCTGCCGCGTGCGCACCGCGTTGACGCTGCCGCCGACGAACACCCACAGCGGCCGCTCGACCAGGAACGGCCGGAACTCGCGCTCACGGTCGAGGTACACACGCAACTGCTGATAGAAGACGAGCAGGCAGGCCGTCAGGTAGCGCTGACGGACCTCCTCATCGGAGTCGTCCTGCAGGTTCAGGATGACGTAGTCCTTGCCGTAACCGTCCTTGTAGAAGTACTTGTACGAGTAGTCGAACAGGATGCACTTGGCGTACTCCTGCTCGAGCGCCGGCTTGTTGGCGGCACGCATCGCCTGGCCGAACGTCGCCGAGTACTCGAACGAGAAGCCGCGCTCGCAGAGGCGGTCGCGTTTGTCCTTCCAGTCCTCGCCGCTGGAGCCCCGGTGGCCTTCGTCGACGAGCACCAGGTTGTCGCCCTCGAAGGCGTCCACGGCGACCGTCTTCTGCTTGCCCTCCTCGGCCAGCTTGTGGATGTCGATGATCTCGACGGCGCGTCCGGCGAACAGGCTCGGCGCGTCCTTGTCGAAGAGGTCGGCCTGCATCCCCGACAACGCGAACTCGCCCAGATGCTGCCGTGAAAGCCCCTCGTTCGGCGTGAGCAGGATCACTCGATTGAGCTCGCGCTCGCGCCCCGCCTGCGCCAGGTAGTGCCGGTACTGGAGCACGTTGACGTGCATGAGCAGGGTCTTGCCCGAGCCGGTCGCGCACCAGAACGCGAGCTTGTTGAGCTGCTCGGGCTCGTACGGCTCGACCCGGTCGACCGGCGCGGCATCGAGGTTGAACCGTGCGACCTGCCGGTTGAGCGCCGCCAGGAGGCCCTCACGGTCGCGGAAGTAGCGGTCGAGATAGATCTCGGTGAAGAGCAGCGCCAGGTACTGGAAGTACTTGGGCAGCACGCTCTTGCCGTCGTGGCGGCGCCCCTCCGTGATGGCGCGCCAATGTCGCACGATGTTCTCGTCATAGGCGAGCAGCTCGTCACGCGTCAGATGCTCACGGTCGAACAACCGCATCGCCAGCGCATGGTGGAAGCGTGAGATACCCTCCTCGTCGAACCCCTCGAGCTGGGGGTCGTCGAGCATCCGCGCCAGGTCGTTGAAGCTGCCGACCTCGAACAGGCCGAGCAGCCACTGGTTGAGGACCAGGCGCTGGTCGAAGGGGAGCCTGCCGCCGCGTGGGCTCACGAGCGCCTCACGGCCGACCGCTTGCCGCTCACCGATGACCCGCAACCGCATTTTCCAGTCACGCTAGACCCATAAGTGAGCGGCAAACTCCCTTGCTGCTGACAAGTGAGCGTCAAAAGGCCTCTCTCCCCTCGGCGATGTTCAGCAACGCGGGGAACGCGAAGACAGGCGCGCGACGCCCGCTCCCGGGCGTCAGCACCTTGATCACGCCATCTTCCCGAAGCACCGCGAGGATGCGCCGCGCCGTCGGCTTGGGGATGCCGGTTCCCTCGATGAAGTGATTGCTGGCGAAGATCGGCTGACTGAAGATCCAGTCGAGGGCGTCCATCCCATGCGGCGAGCGAGTCAGCTCAGCGATGTGGCGGCGCATGCGACCGTGCAACTCGAGGATCGCGGTCGCCTTGGCCAGGTTGTCCTCAGCCTGCGCCTTCACTGCTTGCAGGAAGAACCGGCACCAGGCCGACCAGTCCCCGTCACGAGAGACGCCCGCGAGGCTCGCGTAGTACTCGTCCCGATGCTCCTCAAGGTAGCCGCTGATGTAGAACATGGGCTGCCGGATGAGGCCCGCCTGCCAGAGGAACAGAGGGATGATCATGCGCCCGAGGCGGCCGTTGCCGTCCAGGAAGGGGTGGAGCGCCTCGAACTCGGCGTGAAGAACAGCCAACTGGACGAGCCGGTCGGGCTGTTCCGAGTGCAGGTACGCTTCCCAGCGAGAGAACGCCTGCGAGAGCTTGTCTGCGCCGATCGGCACGTAGGTCGCCTGCTCCATCGTGCAGCCGGGCGGACCGATCCAGACCGGCGTGCGACGGAACTCCCCTGGGGCCTTGTTCTGCCCGCGCACGCCGTCCAGCAGCACGGCGTGGGCCTCGCGGATGACGCGACCAGACAGCGGCAACTTCGCCAGCGCCTCGGCGGCGGTCCGCATGGCGCGACGGTAGTTGAGGATTTCGTGGATGTCCTGGCGCCGCTCGGGTGTGGCAGGCGCTTGCCCCGCCTCGAACTCGAGCACCTCGACCATGGTCGCCTGAGTGCCCTCGATGCGTGACGAGAGCACGGCCTCCTGCGTCGTCAACGGCGAGAGCAGCAGCGCCGGATCAGGAACGGCTGACAGCACGCCGTCATACCGGGCGATGGCCGCCGAGGCGGGGCCGATGAACGGTACCAGCGAAGCCCAGTCGAGCTCGGGCGGGAACCTGCCCTCCTGGTACTGGACAGGCGGCATCACACGTCCTCGACGTCGAACATGAGGCGCTTGAAGTCGTCCTCGATGAGCCGCACCTTCCACGTCTCGTCCGGGCGCCTCAAGTTCTCCAGGTTGTTGTCGCCGTTGACGTAGATGACGTCGAACTCGGCGTCGCGCGTGTTGTAGCCCTGCTTCTGGAAGAACTCGTCGAGCTCGGCATTGGACTTCTCGCGCGTGTTGCGCCAGATGACGAGGACGCGCTCGCCCTGCGGGCTCGCGCCCTCCACCACCTTGAACCCGCGGATAGTATCGACGTGGTTCACGCGGAGACCGATCAGGTAGTTGAACGTCTCGACCAGGTCGACTGTCACGGGCCGCGTCTCGCCGACCGAGCCCTGCCCGATTTCCAGCGTGTAGCTGAAGGGGTCCTCGAAGCGATCGAGATCGAGCAGCGAGGCGCTGCCGGCGCTCTCGACGTCGAGCATGTAGCGCAGCGTGTAGTCCTCGCGCAGCTCGGGATTCGCGCCGAGAAGTTCGTCCTGATCGGCGCTGCGGTGCAGCTCCAAGTTGTTGAGCGTGTCTTCGTAAGATTCGAGGCGGAGGTACTTGGCTACTTGGCTGCAGCCATCGCGATCCGTCGGCAGCCCGTCTTTCCAGGCTCGCGAGTAGACCGACTTCTTTACTCTCGGCATCAGCAGCTCGGCGAAATGCTCTGCCATCTCCACAGCGACGTACCGGCGAGTGTGCGAGTCTTCGGTGTTCATCTGGATGACGGCATCAACGGTGGTTCCAGAGCCAGCAAAGAAATCCAGAATGATTGGCCGGTCTGCCGCGCCAGTCACCACCTCGACCACCCGCCGTATGAGCCTCGTAGGCTTGGGGTTGTCGAATGCCGCATAGCCGAACAGTGCCTTGATTTCGGCCTTCGCCGCATCGGTGTGACCAGCGAACTCATGCTCCCAAAGGTTGACCGGAGTCATCCCTTGCCGAACTTCTGACAGAAACCGCTTCACGCTGGGAGCGTCCGCTTGACCATCCTCGCCCCACCAATCTCGCCGCTCTGCGACTACCCGCTCCCACACGGCTCGCTCACTTCGCCACGCTCTCTCGTCGCCCCGCGGGCACCTGATCTTCCCCGTGTTCGGGTTGGTGATGGGGTAGCAGAGTCCCGGCCTTTCGCGCGCAGACCGCGGGTTGGTAAACGGAATCGACTTCCAGGGGCCGCGAGGATCGTGGTCAGGATTGCCATAGCGCGCGTCAGCTGCTTCATCCCGCGCGAGAAGGCTCGGCTGGAAGGCCTGCGAGTTCGCATAGATGGGCATGTAGTCGACCACGGACGTAAAGGCATCGGTATTGTTGCTCCTCGTATATCGCTTCTGCCAAACGACTTGGGCCTGCATCTGCGCGTTTCCGAAGACGGAACTCATCAGTAAACGCAGTGAGGGCTGCTCATGATCATCAATCGTGACAGCTAAGGCAGCAGCAGGATTGAGCAGGTAACGGACCAACACAAGACGTGATTCCATCATGCACAGCCATGACGAGTGCTGGTAGTTGTCGCGATACACGAAACCGTCGTTCCCGGTGTTATAAGGAGGGTCGATGAAGCAACAGTCCACCTGACCTGCGAGGCGCCCGCGCAGAAGGTTCAAAGCCTGGAAGTTCTCCGAGCGGATGAGCAGGCCGTCGGTCTGCTCATCCAAGTCGTCGAAGCTCGCGAGCAGCCGGTCCTTGAAGTCGCCGTCGAAGTGCGCCGTGTCGAGCACGAGTGACTGGTTCGCCCTGAGGAACTCGACGGTCAGCGGCTCTAAGTAGGCCGGCTGCGTCAGGTCGCCCTCGATCTCGTCGATGGCGAAGAGCTTGACCCACTCTTCGCGCTGGCGCTCGTTGGCGGCGATCTCCGGGTAGAGCTCCTCGGGTACACGGTCGAGCGTCACACACCAGTTGGTCTCGACCACGAACTTCTTCTTCAGCCAGAGCTTCTTCTGGAAGTCCTCGAGCTGCGCCAGGAAGTCGATGATCTTGTGCGCGATGCGGCGCATGGCTTTGATCTTCGCCACGGACTGCACGACGCGCTGCTCGCCCTCCGACTCGACGTCGTCGAGGTGCATGACCTCGTTCTTGATGTAGAAGTCGAGCTCGCGGCGCAGGAAGCCGCCGAGGTCCTTGTGGATGAAGTAGTCGAACGTGTTGCGGGCCGTGTACTCGTTGAGGTGCTTCTCGAGCAAGGTGCGCTGTGGGTTCTTCTCGGTGGGCGGGGCGGCGGCCAGGCCGGAGCGCCAGGCCGCCGCCGCCTCGCTGCCCAGCACTTCCTTCGTCGCCTCAGCCACCAGTGCTTCGCGCTTGCGCTTCTGCGCGTCCGGCCGGTACTCGAACGGGATGATCAGCTCGGGCTGCCCGTCGGGGCCGGCCTCCTCGCGGATCGGCTCGCCTTGGCTGAACATGAAGCGCCGCTCCTGGCCCGCCGCGGCCTTGGTGTTGTCGCGCTCCTCGTCGGCCTGCACGAGCTTGAAGTGCACGCGGCGACCGTCGCCCAACTTGAAGGCGTAGTCGCGGAAGTACTCGCCGCTCTTGATGTAGTACTGGTCGTGGTTGGCCCAATACAACTTGACCTCTTCGCCCTCGTAAGGGATGGCGTACACGCCTTCCTTGTAACGGCGCAGCGAGATGAAGTCGCCGTCCTTGTAGTAGCGGCGGAAGAAGTCGTAGAGGCGGGAGAAGACCTCGGCCTCGAGAGCATCGGGGTCGCCGGTGGCCTTGAGCGCCTGACGCAGATCCTGGACCTTCGGGCTGTCGTCAGGGTCGAAGCCCGCCAGCGCCGCCGCCTTCTCGGCTTCGCCCAGCTCGGCCTCAAGCTGCGCCCTCTGACCTTTGTCGACCTCCAGCAGCGACGCCCTGACCTGCGGCAGCAGGTCGTTGTCGAGGAAGCGCGCCACTTCGTCACGCTTGGCGTTCATGATGCGGTAGATGCCGAAGTCGAGGTCCGCGCGGTCGAACATGAACAGTTCAGCCAGCAGCTTGCGGAACTTGTCGTAGGTGCTCTCGGCCACCAGTCAGCCTCCGTTCACCAGTCAGGGACGGCCACTAGACTACGCTCCAGCGGATGGTGAAGAGCTCGTCGCAGCTCGTCTGCTGCGCGAGCCGCTTCTCGAGCGCTGCGATGAGCTCGTCGCGCTGGTCGGCGATCTCGTCTTCGACGTCGAAGATGCGCTGGCGCAGTCGACGCTTCTTCTGCTCGAGCTCCTTGATGCGTGTCTGCAGTCGGTGGTGCTCTTCGACGCTTGCGGCCAGACGCTCCTCGCGCTTGGCGGCGCCGATAGCGCTCTTGACGTCGGCGAGTTGTTTCTCGGCAGCCTTGACCTTGTCGTCGGCCCATCGCTCGAGGCGGTCGCGCTCTTGCTGGAAGTGGCGGTTGTTGGCCTCGAACGAGGCCGCGAGAGTGGCGTCGGCGTGGCTCCGGCGCTCGGCCGCGAGCCGCTTCGCGGTCGCGGCCGACGGCTGCGGCGCCACGCTGACACGCCCGTCGCAGCGGAACAGCCTCTCGCAACGCTCCTGGTCCAGCACCTCGCCCTCGTCAGTCACGGCCGTGAACAACAGGTACTCCTCACGCTCCAATGATTCAATCGTCAACGAGTCGAGCGCAAGCCACCCCGCCCTGCCGCGCAACTCGCTCACCTGCGTGACCTTGGCACGCAGCGCACTGACATCGAACTCGATGTGGGCGAGCGGAGTCGGCAGCCCTTTGCCCCGCTCGATGACCCACTCGGCCAGCGGATGCGACAGCCGGTACAGGTACTCGCCCGGCTCATTGCGCGCCGTCTTCGAGACGAGATGGTAGCGACCAGGTCGGACGTCAGAGAGCGGCGACTCCACCAGACTGAAGCAGAGATCCTCGTCGTCGAAGATGGCCGCGTCGCCGAGCACGAACCGGGTCAACGTCCAGAAGCGTCGACTGACGGCGTCGAGAAAGTCCCTCGTCACGTCGAGCTGAGTCTTCAAACGCGCGTGGACGTCTTCGTCGAAGTCCTCGAGCAGCACGCGCCGCGTGTCGGCCATGCGCTCCTTGATGGCGGCGTCCATCTCGGCACGCAGCCGATCGAACGCCGCCTCGATCTCCTCGGGACGCCGACACTGCTGGTAGATCTCGAGGATGCGCCTCTCGAAGTCGACCCCCGACTCGATGGCGCCGAGCACCTCGTCTGAGGCGCCGAAGACGCCGGTGAAGAGTCGCAGCTTCTCTGTCAGGAGTTGCAACACTCTCCGGTCTGCGTCGTTGGCGTCGTTGAGGAAATTCATGACGACCACGTCGTGGCGCTGGCCGTAGCGATGACACCGCCCGATGCGCTGCTCGATCCGCTGCGGGTTCCACGGCAGGTCGTAGTTGATGACCAGCGAGCAGAACTGCAGGTTGACGCCTTCGGCCGCCGCCTCGGTCGCGACCATGATCTCCGCCGCGTCGCGGAAGTGCTCGATCAGAGCGGTACGGATGTCGATCACGCGCGAGCCGGCCACACGGCCGCTGTCGCGGTTCGCCTCGCGCCACGCCTCGTAGACCGCAGTGGCCTGCGGGCCGCTGTTGGCACCGCTGAACACGACGACCTTGCCCTCGTAGCCGTTGGCCTCGAGGAAGTCTCGCACGTACTCCTGTGTGCGCCGCGACTCGGTGAAGACGACCGCCTTGCGGGCGGCGCCCATCTTCTCCATCTCGCCGAAACCGATCTCCAGGGCGCGCAGGAGCGCCGTCGACTTGGTGTCGACGGCGATCCTGCGCGCCCTTTCGATGAAGCCGTCGAGTTCGGCGATCTCAGCGTCGAGCGCGGCAAGCGTAGCCTTGACATCTTCGGTCAACACGCCGCCCGTGCGGTCGCGCGGTTCCGTCATCACATCAGCGCTCTGCTCGGACTCGGCCTCATCCGCGTTGGCCACCAGTTCCTCGTCGAGGTAGTCCTCTTCGAGGTCCTCGAGTACCGTGAGCTCGGCGAGGACGTCGTCCGTTGAGCCAGGACCACCGAGGCCCGCGAAAGTCGCGACGGCTTCACGCGAAGCGGGCTCCGCCAGGGACTCGCGCGCACGGACGAGGCGCTCGCGCATCGTTTCGAGGGTAGCGGCGATGGCTCGCGACGACGAACCGAGCAGCTTACGCAAGATCAGTGTGACGAGAGTCCTCTGGCGCGAGGGGACCGAGAAGGTGTCGTCACGAGACAGGAACTCGGAGACGTCGTCATACAGGGCTCGTTCGGAGTCGGTCGGGGTGAAGGGAACAGTCGTCGTGCGACGCTCCGTGTAGCTGATGTACTCGAGCACCTGCTTGCGCAGCGTCCGCTTGCAGAATGGTTGCAGACGCGCGCGAAGGGCGCGCAGGTCGCCGTCGTGATGCATGTATTGTTCGCGGAACGCTGCCCGGTCGCCGAAGATCTGCTCGTCGATCACCGTCGCGAGTCCATACAGCTCGAGCAGCGAGTTCTGGAGCGGGGTCGCGGTGAGCAGCAGCTTGCGCCGACCCTCGAGCGCCCAACGCAGGCGCCGTCCCATGCGGTTACTCGGCCGATACGCGTTGCGCAGCTTGTGCGCCTCGTCGATGGTCACCAGGTCCCATGGGATCTCCCGGAGCCTTTCGGCCTGGACGCTGGCGAAGTTGATCGACATGATCAGCACTGCCTCTGTCGGAAGCGCCTGGTCGCTCGTCTCGCTACGCTCGCGCACGGTCCGCGCGTCGAGGATCAGCGTGGGCAGGTGGAACTTCTCCTGCAACTCCAGGCTCCACTGCTTGCGAAGTGATGCCGGGCAGATCACGAGCAGACGCCGGCGGCGCTCTGCACACAACTGACACAGCACCAGGCCGGCCTCGATCGTCTTCCCCAACCCGACCTCGTCAGCGAGGATCACGCCGGAGCTGAGCGGCGAGCGCAGCGCGAAGCTGGCCGCGTCGATCTGGTGGGGATTGAGGTCGACAGTGGCGTCGAAGAGCGACTGCGAAAGACGATCTGGCGCGTCACTCGGCCGACGACGGGTCAGCTCGTGAGCGAAGTACTTCGCGTGATACTGCGTTGTCACTCACGTCCCCCAAGTTGCGCGGCTCTCGGCGTGCCTGCCCACGCTCAGGCGCCCAAAGGCATTCTACTTGGCGCCGGCGGCTTCGGCGCACTGCGCACGCCGAGGTGAGACCGACGAGGCTATGTGGGGCCCGGCGTGGCTCCGCCGCGCCGGGCCATCGCCCGTGCCGACAGAGCGACGACGAGTGCCCCGGCGAGGAGCGCCGTGAGGGCCAACGGCACGACCGACGTCCCGGCGGCGTCGACGAAGAGGCCGATCGCCGCCGAGACGACGACCGGCGCTGCCTGTGCCGCCATGAAGAACGCAGCGAAGAGGCGCTCCCCGACGCCGAGCCCGGCGACCAGCCACGCGACCGTCATCGGGAAGACCGGCGCGATGGTGACGCCCAGCAGCACGTAGCCAGGTGCTGCATGTGGACTGAACAGCACGCCCGCGCCTACGCCGGCGAGGATCAGCGACGCGAGGATGACAGCGGACGGCTCCGCGCGCGAAAGCAACCAGGCGGCGAGGAGCCGCCCGCAGGCCAGCGCCCCCCAGAACGCGGCCGTCCAGAAGGCGGCGGCGGACGCCGTGCTGCCGCCGCCGATCAGATGAGTGGCGGCCCAGGTGGCCGCACAGGTCTCCAGCGTCACGTAGAGCAGCATGATCGCCCCGACGGCGATAACAAGACGGCGACGCAGTGCGGAGCGGCTGGCGCCCGCGACCGTCGCGGCGGGGACGCGGCGAAGCAGAGGCATCGTCGCCAGAGCGACGATGGCGACGCCCGCGAAGGGGATGCCGGTGCCGCCCAGGAGGCCGACCGCGGCGGGCCCGAGGACGGCGCCCGCCGCGAAGCAACCACTCAGAGCGCTCAGCCGCGCCCCGCTCGGACCGGGCAGGCGAGCGAAGGTGGAGTTGAAGCCGACGTTGAGCGTGCCCGTGCACAGCCCCACGAGCGCCGCGGCGCCGAGGACAGCAGCGAGGCTCACGGCGACGGCCAGCAGGGCTGCGCCGACGCCGAGACCGACGAGCGCCGCTCCGGCGGCGGCCGCCGCTCGCTGCCGGCCGTACCGAGACCACAACGCCATGCCGAGGACGACGCCGACGAAGTGAAGGCTCACGACGAGCCCCGCGTGCCCCGACGTCACCCCCAGGTCCGCCTTGAGCTCGGGGATCAGCGGTCCGTAGAGCCCCTGGGCGGCGCCGAGGGCGAGGAACGTGATGAGGCCGGTGGCGACGAGGCGCCGTGTGCCGCCGGTCGCTGAAGGTCCGGAAACGTCCCTTCGCGCGCCGCCCCGCCCCGTCGGGGAAGGCCCGGCGGTGCGTTCCTGCGACCGCTGCCCGGCGCCGGCCGTCACGCCCGCAGACGACGCGCCAGGGCAGCGATGAAGGCCGACGTCGTGCCGCAACAGCCGCCGACGATGCCGGCCCCGCGGGCAGGGAAGCCCGACACGAGCTCGGCGAAGTGCTCGGCGGTCTCGTCGTAGACGGTGGCGCCGTCCTCAAGACGGGGCGAGCCGGCGTTGGGCTGCGCCACGATGGGCCTGCCCGAGGCTTCGCGCAGCTCCTCGACGAGCTCGCCCATGTCGGCGGCGGTGATCTCGCAGTTGCAGCCCACGAGGGTCGCCCCGGCGGCGAGCAGAGCGTCGGCGGCCGACTGCGGGTCGACGCCCATCATCGTGCGATAGCCTCGCGGCGACGGCTTGTAGGCCATGGACACCATAAGCGGGAGGTCCGGCGCCACCCGCCGCACGCCCTCGACCGCGAGCCGTGCCTCGACAAGGTCGAACATCGTCTCGACGTGGATGAGGTCGACGCCGCCGGCGACGAGAGCCGCCGCCTGTTCAGCGAACCCGTCGCGCAGGTCGTCGGGGTCGGCGTCGCCCATCGGCGCGACGAACATGCCGGTGGGGCCGATGTCGCCGGCGACGAGGCGGCCGGGGTACTCGCGGTCGCGGACCGCGACCGCGAGCCTTGCGGCCGCCTCGTTCAGCTCGGCGACGCGACCGCCGGCGCCGTAGGCGGACAGCTTCTGCCGGGAGCCGCCGAACGTGTTCGTCTGCACGATGTCGGAACCGGCGGCGTAGTAGGCGTCGTGAATCGCGGCGATCTCGTCGGGCCGCGTCACGTTCCATTCCTCCGGCGGCCCACCCGGCCGGAAGCCCCGGGCGATGAGCTCGGTGCCCGTCGCGCCGTCGAGCAGAAGCGGACGCTTGTCGACCGCGGCCAGCAGGTCCATGTCGGCCTCCCGTGTCGTCAGGAGCGCACCGAGGCCGTGCAGCGCACGACCCCAAGGGCTCGGTGCGATCGATTCTAGCAGCGCGACCGGTGAGCCATCCGCCGGCGCGTCGCCCACTCCGCGACAGGTGACCCACCGGCAGGAGACTCACTCGCTCCCCGCCTCGCGCGCGATACGCTCGGCCTCGCGGTGCGACAGGCCGAGGCAGACCTGCAGCGCAGCCGCCGTGTCGCGCTTCGAAAGCCCCCGGCCGAGCAGCGCCGACGCCGCTCCCATGGCTCGTGCGGTGGCGCGCACACCCTCCTCTTCGGCCGCGCCGAGGTCGACGACCAGGGTGATCTCGCCCCGCACCGCCCCTTCGAGCGGCGTCGCGTCGGGGCTGCTGACGGGGTACCGTGAGCTCAGCTCGACCAGGGACCCGCGGACGACCTCCTCGTGCACCTTGGTCAGCTCACGGCAGACCGCCGCCCGCATGGCGGGCGCCTGAGTCGCAAGCGTGGCGAGGCTCCCGGGGAGCCGCTGACCGGTCTCGAAGGCGACCACGAGTCCCCCACTGCGTCGCCAACCCGCGAACGCGCTTTCGAGCTCCACGCGACGACGAGGCAGGTAGCCGACGAAGCGGAAGCCGTCGCCCTCGAAGCCGGCCGCCACGAGGGCCGCGACGACCGCCGATGGACCGGGCAGCACCGTCACCGCGATCCCCTCCTGGATGGCGCGCGTGATCAGACGCATGCCCGGGTCCTGGATGCCGGGCGTGCCGGCGTCGGTGACGAGGGCGACCTCCCGACCCTCGCGCAGCAGGGCGAGCACCTCCTCCGTCTTCTGCGCCTCGTTGTGCTTGAAGAGGCTCGTGAGGGGCGTGTGCACGCCAAGGTGGCTGAGGAGTTTGCGCGTGTGCCGCGTGTCTTCGGCGGCGATGAGGTCGACCGCGGCCAGCCTCTCGGCGACGCGGAACGTCACGTCGCCGAGGTTGCCGATAGGCGTGGCACAGACGTACAGCATCAGAGGCCCCTTTCGATGAAGACGACGTCGTAGGCCTGCCCGTCGATCACTGCCTGCCGGTGCGCCGTGCCCACGATACTGAAGCCCAAGGCGAGGTGGAAGGCGAGCGAGGCGGCGTTGTCGGCGCGTATGTCGGTGAAGATCTTCGTGAAACCGCGCTCCCGGGCCAAGGCTCGCGTGCGTTCCCAGAGCAGCCGCCCCAGACCGCGCCGCCGCCAGCCGGCGTCCACCCACGTCCCCATCTCGGCGACGTGGGCGTGCGCCGGCACGCCGGCGGCGTAGGGGGCGAAGACCTGCGCCGCGACGATGCCGGCCGCTCCCGGCGCGACGATGCCGACCGCTCCCGGCGCAGCGACGGCGTCCGGCTCGGATCCGGCCACGACGCCGGCCGCTTCGACCACATGGAAGCCGCCCCGCAGCGCCAGTCCGGCGAGAAAGGCGCGCTCCTCGGCGTCTGAGAACGAACCCGTGAGCAGGACCGGCGCGCCTTCAGCGATCACGCCGTTGATGAGCCGCGCCACGCCGGCGGCGTCGACGAGCGTGCCCGGACGGACCTTGAAGGCATCGCTCATCGCCACGTCCCACATCCGCAGTGGATGTCCTGCCCCGCCTCGTCGCTCATGCGCGCCCCCTGCGGCGACCCCAAGGCGCCGGATCTGGCGCGCCACGTGCCGCCGGGCACATTCTTCCACACCGCAGGCGAGTCTGCGGGACAGCATTCGGGGGCCATCGCGGAAAGCGCCGTGCGGAGCGGCGGCGGACATAGGACGGCGGTCTGCGTGGCCAACGCCGCCCGCGCTCGTCGCCGTCGCGGCCGGGAACACTTGGAACGAAGGGCGAAGGGAGGCGACATGCAACGCGAACGGCCGGTGTGCGCGGCTTGCGGCGCGCGCTTCGAAGTCGACGACTTCACGGAAGACCTCGGCGAACTGGTCGCCTGCCCCTACTGCGGCAGCGTCGACATCGAGCTGGCGCCCGGGGAGACGGCCGCAGAGACCGAGCAGGACGAAGCGGCCGCGGAGAAGGAGCGGGACGAGGCGGCCTGAACCACAGGCGTCGTCCGGTAACGGGCGTCG
>JAKPOQ010000081.1 GCA_029547745.1 Actinomycetes bacterium | reverse complement strand
CGCGGCATACTCGTCCTGATGACGATCACGAGCGCGGCGCGCGCCATCCACGTGCTGCGAGGCCTTCTCGCCGCGGGGGTGCGCGAGGTCGTCCTCTCTCCCGGCTCCCGCTCGGCGCCGCTCGCCCTCGCGCTGCATGCGGCCGACGCAGCCGGCGATGTGCGCCTGCACGTGCGGCTCGACGAGCGCTCCGCCGGGTTCCTCGCGCTAGGTTTGACGGTTGGATCGCGGTCACCGGTGGCGGTGGTCATGACCTCGGGGACGGCCGTCGGCAATCTGTTGCCCGCCGTCATGGAGGCCCACCACGCCGGGCGTCCGCTCATCGTCGTGTCGGCCGATCGCCCGGCGTCGCTGCGCGGCACGGGGGCCAACCAGACGACCTGGCAGGACGGCATCTTCGGAGTGCTCGCACCGACGGTCGATGTCGCGGTCGACGCGTCGCACGACGCGGTGTCGCAGGCGGTTTCGGAGGCGGGGCGGCGCCTCGGGCCGTCGCACCTCAACGTCCAGTTCGACGCGCCGCTGCTCCCTGATCCGGGTATGCCGTGGTGGCCTGGTCCGCTCGAAGCTTCCGACCCGCTCGACTCGCTCGATTCGTCGTCGGTGCGCGCCTCGGGCGGATCGGCGGATGAGTTGCCTCTCGGCGCAGCGGCCGTGCCGTTGGCGGCCGGGCCGCGGACCGTCGTGCTGGCCGGGGACGATGCCGGCTCGGCCGCTCGCATCCTCGCCGAATCCGCCGGGCTGCCGCTGCTTGCCGAGCCGACCTCCGGATCGCGGGCCGGCGACCACGCGATCCGCACCTATCGGCTGTTGCTCGGCACGGCGCTCGGGGCCGCCATCGAGCGGGTCATCGTCATCGGACACCCGACCCTCTCGCGCCCCGTCACCGCGCTGCTGTCACGCCTTGACATCGCCCTGTATGCCGTCCGCACCCGCACCGGGGTCGCCACCGACCCGGCCCGACGCGCGATCATCCTCGACGTGCCACCGGCGCTGGCTTCGTCGCTGACCCAGGGATCGGCCCTGGCGCTGATGCCGGCGCTGACCCCAGCAATGGCCCCGGACGCCGACGCGGAGTGGCTGGCTGCGTGGCAGGCCGCCGATGCCGCGTTGGCCGATCGGGTCGACTCCCATGTCGACGCTCTGCCCGACCTGCACGCCCTGCACGTGGCCGCCGAGGTGTCCGCCGCGCTCTCGCCCGGCCAGAGCCTCGTCGTCGGCTCGTCCAACCCGATCCGCGATCTGGACCTCATGCTCGTTCCCTATCGGCCACGCGAGCATCGGCTCGTCGTCGCCAACCGGGGGCTGGCCGGCATCGACGGCACGGTCTCGACCGCCATCGGGGTCGCGCTGGGCCGGTCCGGCCGCATTCCCCCGCCGGGTCGAGGTAATCCCCCATCGCCTGACGATGGCGGAATACCTCGACCGGGCAGGAGCCTGGCCGTCATGGGCGACCTGACCTTCCTGCACGACAGCGCAGGCCTGCTCATCGGTCCGGACGAACCCCGACCGGACCTAACGATCGTCGTCGTCAACGACGACGGCGGCTCGATCTTCGCGCTGCTCGAGCAGGGCGCCCCTGACTACGCAGCCGCCTTCGAGCGGGTGTTCGCGACGCCGGTACACGCCGATCTGGAGGCGCTCGCGGGCGCCAGCCACACGGCATACCGACGGGTCGAGTCTCGCGCCGAGTTCCGGGAGGCGCTCACCGAGCCTGCCACCGGACTCCTCCTCATCGAGGCGCGGGTGGGGCGCGCGGATCGGCGCGCGACCGCTGCCGCGCTCGGGGCGCTCGCTGCCGACGTGCCGTTGTCGTGGCCGCCCGACCAAGGGGGTATGCCGTGAGCCGCCCCTTGTGGGTCGTCGGGGCGGACGGGTCGGTCGTGTCCCGGGCGTTGGGCGTCCTTCGACTCTCACTCCTGGCACTGGCCATCGGGCAGGGTCTGGTGGCCAACGCGTTTGCCACGGCGAGCCTGCTGCCCTATCTCATCTCGCTGGTCGTCACCGGCGGCATCCTCGGCTCGACGTTGTTGCCCCAACTCCTGCCGCAGTTCGTCACGTCCGACCGGGAGGACCCGACCGGCGACGCAGACAAGACCGGC
>JAKPOQ010000075.1 GCA_029547745.1 Actinomycetes bacterium | reverse complement strand
GCGAGCGTCTTGAGACCGCGCAACAGCTCGACGTAGTAGTCGAACGGCAGGTCAGGATGCTCGCCGCCGACGATGTGGATCTCGCTGATGCCGGCGGTGAGCGTCTCGCGCGCCTTGGCGACGACCTCGTCCACGGTGAGCGTGAACGCCTCGGGATCGCCCTCGTCGTGACTGAACGCGCAGAAGCGGCAGCGGTTGCGGCAGACGTTGGTGTGGTTGATGTGGCGGTTGGCGATGAAGTAGACGTCGTCGCCAACGGCGCGCGAGCGGGCGAAGTCGGCGAGCGCGCCGATGGCGAGCAGGTCGTCGCTCTGGAGGAGGGCGACGGCGTCCGCTTCGCTCATCCGTCGCCCGTCGGCGACCTTCCCCCAGATTCCGGTGAGGTCGGCTCGTACCGCGAGGGCGTCGATGAGTGCGGTGTCCATAGGTCTCCCTGTCGATGCGGCGCGTACGCAACCGGCCATCGATGACCGCCCGGCGACGCTCTGCGAACACGACATCGTTCGCACGCGCCGCGATGGCCCCATTGTACGCCCCCGGACACTCGGTGCTGCCGGGGGGGCATCGCTGCGTGTCGCAGCGGCGGGCGGCGGGCGGACCGGCGCGGCGGGAGCGCGCGGCAGGCCGGCGCAGCAGGCCACTCAGGCGTAGCGGTCGACGACGGAGCGCGCGACCTCCCCGAGGAGGTCGCGCTCGACGTCGTCCGAGCAAGCGGACAGCAGGCGCTGCGCCCGCTCGATGAACCCTGTCGCCGTCCCGCGGGCGCGCGCGATCGCGCCCGTCGCGCGCACTTCGGCGATCAGCGCCGCGACGCCGGCTTCGTCGAGGCGACCGCCGTCCCGCAGGCGCGGCCCGAGGTCAGGTCTCGTCTCGAGCGCGTAGATCAAGGGCAGTGTCACCGTGCCGTCACGGATGTCGGCGCCAAGACGCTTGCCGGTCAGGTCCTCGTCGCCGTCCAGGTCGAGGATGTCGTCGAAGACCTGGAAGGCCAGGCCAAGGAGCCGCCCGTACTCGCCGAGAGCGAGCTGCTGGCGCTCCCCGATCCCCGAGAGCAACGCTCCGAGCCGAGCGGCGGCGGCGAAGAGATCGGCCGTCTTGCGTTCGCAGCGTCGCCTGTAGGCGTCGACGCCGAGCGTCACGTCGTATGCCTCCTGTCGCTGGAGCACCTCACCCTCGGACAGCCCGACGGCGGTCTTGCTGAGCAGAGCGACGGCCGCACCGTCGCCGGTGAGGGCGAGCTCGGCGAAGGCGCGCGCCAGCAAGAAGTTCCCGGTCGAGACCGCCGTCTCGACGCCGTACTCGTGCGCCACTGTGGCGCGCCCCCGACGCAACTCCGCCCGGTCGAGGACGTCGTCGTGCACGAGGGTCGCCATGTGCAGCAGCTCGGCCGCCGTGGCGGCGTGGACGACGGCAGCCGCAAGCGGCGCGCGGCGCGAGGCGCATAGCAAGGTGAGCAGGGGTCGGACGCGCTTGCCTCCAGCGCCGAGCAAGCTCCGCGCCGCTGACCCGAGCGGCTCCGCGTAAGTCCCCGCGACCGTGCTCAGGCGCTCCTCGACGGCATCGAGCCCGTCGCTGTAGCGGCGTCTCTGGACGACGGTGCGCCACGACAGGTCCTGATGCGCCATCACCCCACGCCCCCACGGACCCGACCCAGTGTCACCCCGACCCTCCGGACCACCGGTCCGTCCTCACCCTGCCCCTCCAGACCGTCGGTCCGCCCTGACCCTGCCCCTCCAGATGCGCTGCGGGGCTTCACGCCGCTTCTCCTGGCGCCCGGCCGGGCTTCTCGGCGACATGCAGGGCGACCGCGCCAAGACCCAGCCGGCGGTACCGGACACGCGTCAGACCGGCGGCCACCATGAGCGCGGCGAGACGGTCGGCATCCGGGAAGTCCCGCACCGACGCTGGGAGGTACTCATAGGCGCCGCCCTCGCCGGCCACGACCCGGCCGAGCAGCGGTACCAGGCGGTCGGACCAGATCCGGTGGAAGCGGCGACCGAAGCCGTCCGGCGGGCGCGTCGAATCAAGACAGACGACGCGCCCGCCTGGCCGCGTCACCCGGACCATCTCGGCCAGCGCGCGTGACAGGTCCGGGACGTTGCGGATACCCCAGCCCACCGTCACGGATGCGAAGGCGCCATCCTCGAACGGAAGGGCGAGGACGTCGCCCTGGACGAAGTCGGGAGTCCTGCCCGCGAGACGGCCGTCCGAGACGGCGCCTCCCTGGACAGACCGGCCGTGGACCTGGGCGCCAGCGCCCAGACGCCGGGCCGCCTTCTGCCGCGCCAGCGCCAGCATCTGGGGAGCGAAATCGAGGCCGGTCACCTCGGCGCCGGGCCAGCGGTCAGCCAAGGCGAAGGCGAGGTCGCCGGTGCCACAGCAGACGTCGAGGGCGCGTTCGCCGGGTGCCAAGCGCGCCTCGGCGGCGCCCAGCCCCC
The DNA here is from genome assembly GCA_029547745.1 of Actinomycetes bacterium. Classification (GTDB taxonomy): domain Bacteria; phylum Actinomycetota; class Thermoleophilia; order UBA2241; family UBA2241; genus UBA2241. The sequence continues at coordinate 17,123 of JAKPOQ010000075.1, read as the reverse complement.
GCCAGCGCCGGTCCAGGCCCAGCGTCATGAGGCGGTTCATGAGGTCGTACCGCAACGCGATGCGCCCGAACATCGCCGCGATGCGGCCGGGATCGCGGTCGACCGGCGTCGCACCCACACTCCGTCGGCGCTCCTCTTCCGCCGTGAGACTCAGCGCACACCCCCGTCCCATGGTCGGAAGAGGTGCTGCTCGAAACCGAGCGCCTGCAGGACCTTGCCGGCGATGTGGTCGACGAGGTCGTCGACACTCGTCGGACGGACGTAGAAGCCCGGCATCGCCGGCAACACGATGGCGCCGGCCTCCGCGAGCTCGAGCAGCCGGCGCAGATGGACGACCGAGAGCGGCGTCTCGCGGGGGACGACCACGAGCGGTCGACGTTCCTTGAGGGCGACGTCGGCGACCCGGTGGATGAGGTTGCGCGAGGTCCCCAGAGCGATGTGCGCCGCGCTCGACATGGTGCACGGGCAGACGACGGCGGCGTCGGGGGCGGCGCTGCCGCTCGCCGCCGGCGCACCGATGTCGGCGGGGTCGACGACCCGCACCGCTGCCGGCGCGCCGGCGCGCGCCAGCAGCGCCGCGACCGTGGCCTCGCGGCCTTCGACCACCAGCTCCAGCTCCTCGCGCACGACCAGCAGGCCGCTGTCCGACACACAGAGCGTCACGTCGCAACCGCAGGCGGCGAGCGCCGCCAGCAGGCGCAGCCCGTATGCGGCGCCGCTCGCCCCCGTCATTCCCAGGAAGACGCTCTTCGGGGTCGTCGCGTTCATTCCCGTTGTTCCCTCGCAACGTCCCATGGTCATGGCGCCACGGTCAATCACCCACCGGTTCGCTGTGACACTCGCCGCAGTTGTCGATCCCCTGCGCCGTGATCGTGCCGAAGAGCCTCTCGTTCTGGTGACACTGGCGGCACGACTGTTCGAGCACTGAGTCCAGGATCAGCTCTTCGCAGTCACCCGTCACCTGCGCGATGGGCCGTTGGAGCGCCTCCATCTTCACCGTGAGAAAGCAGAACGGCCCCGGCCTGGAATGGCAGAGCTCGCAGTTGACGTCGCGGTGCGCCGCGTTGTGATACGAGGCCACGATCGGCTTGTGGCTCTTGCACGTGGCGCAGAAGCTCGGCAGTGACGTCGCCGTCAGGCTGACGCCGATGACGACGATCGCCGCAAGCACGATGGCCGCGAAAGTCAGCCCGCGCTCCGCCAGGTGGAACCTCACGGGCGAGCGCTCCTCGCCCTGGGGGCGACACCTTCGGCGCATGTTTCGTTCGTCGCCATCCCGGTCAAGGCGTGCGATCGTGGACGACGGCGCGGTGACACCTGCCCTTCTGACACGAGCGGCACGTGGTGCGCGCGACCCCGACCTTGACCACCGCGTGCTTCATCGCGCGGCACGCGCGACCCGGCGCGCCACGATCGACTTCCTCATCGCGCCTCTCCTGTCCCCGCTGACTCTCAGTCGAACACCTTCCAGATGATGAACGCCGTCATCAGCACGGCGGACTGACCCGCGACTGCGGCGAACAGCCCCCGGACGGCGTCGGCCAGTTGGATCCACCAGGCGATGCGGCGCTCCACGAGGACCTCGTCGAGCGTCCCTTCGCGCACGCGTCGAGCATACTCCAGCGGCCACTCCGCCTTGTAGTCCTCGACTGGTTGCGGACCGGTAAAGACCACCCTGTCGAGAGGGAACGACTCAGGCCGCAGGTGGGCGCTGCAGAAGTGCACGAAGATGAAGAGCACCTCCGTCGCGAACAGCGCCTCGTCGGAGGGGATGACGAGCGCCAGGTCGAGGACGATGCTGGGGCGTGCTTCGTCTCGATCGGTAGAAGGCATTGAAGCACAGGCACTCGACCCGCGTCCGCGGCCTGGCAGCCTGTTCACTGATGCTTGCGACCTAAGAGACCGTCTTTGATCCCCCGGTGTGGTCGGCCCCCAAGTTCAGTACAGCTCTGAGTGGTAGAGCCTCCGTGTGTCGGTCATCGTCGTCCAGTCGTTCATGCCGGCACCAGGACCGGCGTGAGCTTGTGCGTCGCTGCGGACTCGGCCGCCATCGCGTAGCCGAGCGAGCTGTCACGCGGGGGGTGACCGCCCCAGGTATGCGCCCCGGAGGGCGACGACGGGCGGCGCCGGCGAGAGCCGCCAGACTAGCGCAGCAGCACTTCGGCGACCACGACGCCGCCGTACAGCAGGCCGACGACGCCGTTGATGCCCATGAAGCCCATGCCGACCTCGTCGAGGCCCCTGCGGGCGATGTCGATGTGCGACCAGGCGAGGACGGCGGCGACGGCGGCAAGACCCACCCAATAGACGCCGCCCAGGTCGAGCAGCGACCCGACGCCGGCCAGCAGGCCGACCGAGGCGACGTGCGAGAGCAAGGCGACCAGGAGCGCGCGGCGAGGACCGAGCGCCACCGGGATGGAGCGCAGCGCCTCACGCCGGTCGAAGTCGAGGTCGAAGATGCCGTAGATGACATCGAAACCGCCGACCCAGAGGCCCACGGCAAAGAACAGCATCACCGCCTCGAGCGACACGTGGCCCGTGACGGCGATCCACGCCGCTGCGGGGGCGAGCCCGAGGGTCAGGCCCAGGGCGTAGTGGCACAGGGCCGTGAAGCGCTTCGTGTACGGATAGGCGATGAACGCGAAGAGCGGGATCGGCCAGAGGTAGCGACATGGCGGCGATAACTCGAAGGCGGCGATCACGAGCAGAGCGATCGACACGACCGTGAACAGCCACACGTCCTTGCGACGCAGCGTCCCGGTGGGGAGCTCGCGGGACGCCGTCCGCGGATTGCGCGCGTCGATGCCGGCGTCGATGAGCCGGTTCAGCGCCATCGCGGCGCTGCGCGCCCCCACCATGGCGACGGTGATCCAGAGCAGGTCCGACCAACCGGGGAACCGGCGCTCGGCGAGGAACGCGCCGGCGTAGGCGAACGGCAGCGCATACACGCTGTGTTCGATCTTGACCAGGCGCGCGAACAGGCGTGGTCGGGACACAGCGGCGCTGGCGACGGAGCTCATCAGCAGGCGCGCCCGGTCAGGTGGCGTCGGGACCGACCGTCCGAACGTCGGCCGTGGGGGCTTCGATCGGGGCATTGGCGCCGGCGTCCGAGCCGGCCGCCGGCGCGACGCCGAAGTCGGGGACCACATACGCCGCCAGGGCCACGACGACGGCGAACAGCCCGACGACGAACAGGACCGCGCACACGATGATGCTCGACGGGACGGCCATCCCAAGGTACGCGCTGACGCTCCAGCAGACGATCGCGAGCACCCAGTTGGCTACGGAGAGCATCGGCAGGTCCCGATGGATGTCGCCGTGCAGCACCGGCGCCTCCTTCCACGTCGCGACGCGGACGCTGTACGGGCAAGTCTAGGCGGCCCCTGCGCCCCCGTAAACCGTGGGGCGGCGGCGGGCGGCGCGGGACGCGCCGCCCGCCGCCGCCCCACGCCTCCCGCCGGCTCACGCCTCACGCGAACGGCAGGCCGAGCTCGGCCCACCGTTCGCTCACGCGGCGCACGACGTCGGGATCCTGGGCCAGTTCCGCCGGCCATTCGCGCCCGTGGCCCTCCTCGGGCCAAGTGCGCGTCGCGTCGACGCCCATCTTGGCGCCGTAGCGGGGAGACGGGCTCGAGTGATCGAGCACGTCGAGAGGGCCGTCGACGACGACACAGTCGCGGCGCGGGTCGACGTTGTTGAACACGCGCCACGTCACCTCGCTGTAGTCATGGACGTCGACGTGCTCGTCGACAACGACGACGAACTTGGTGAACATCATCTGCCCCATCCCCCAGACCGCGCTCATGACCTTGCGCGCCTGCCCGGGATAGCTCTTGCAGATCGCGACGATGGCGCAGTCGTGAAAGACGCCCTCGATCGGCAGGTCCATGTCGACGATCTCGGGCTGGACGAGCTTGAGTAGCGGCAGGAAGAGGCGCTCGGTGGCCTTGCCGAGGTAGGCGTCCTCCATCGGCGGGCGACCGACGATCGTGGCCGGGTACACGGGGTCGCGGCGGTGCGACATCGCCGTGACGTGGAAGACGGGGTACTCGTCGGCGAGCGAGTAGTAACCGGTGTGGTCACCGAACGGGCCTTCAAGACGGGTCTCGTCCTTCTCGACGTACCCCTCGAGGACGATCTCGGCGTCGGCGGGCACCTCGAGGTCGACGGTGGCGCAGGGCGCGAGCTCGACGGGGGCGCCGCGCAGGAGACCGGCGAACAGGAACTCGCTGATGCCTGGCGGGAGGGGCGCCGTCGCGGCGTAGGTCACGACGGGGTCGGTGCCGAGGGCGACCGCGACCTCAAGGCGCCTGTCCGCGGCGCGGAAGTTGGCCGCGCCGTCGTGATGGACGTGCCAATGCATCCCGGTCGTGCGCTCGTCGTACACCTGCAGGCGGTACATGCCGGCGTTGCGCCGCCCCTGGCGGTCCTTGGTCACGACGACCGGCAGGGTGATGAAGGGCCCGCCGTCGCCGGGCCACGTCGTGAGGACGGGCAGGCGCGTGAGGTCCGGCGGCTCGACGACGACCTCGCGGAAGGCGCCCTTCTTCACCGTCTTCGGAGCGAAGGACGCGAGCTCCCTGAGCTCGCCGAGCGCCCGGACTTTCGCCGCGAGGCCGCTCGGCAGATCCAGCTCGAGCAGGCCGGCGAGGCGGCCGGCGAGCTCGTCGAGCGACGCGCCCAGCGCCAGTTCGAGCCGACGGAACGAGCCGAACTGGTTCATGAGGACGGGCGGGAGCGGCGCATCCCAGGCGGACACGCGACCGAGGCCGGCCGGCGCGCCTCCCGGCGCGCCGCGGCGCACGGGCCGCTCGAACAGCAGCGCCGGCCCGTGCGCCTTGCTCGCCCGGTCGGCGATCTCGGCCATCTCGAGATACGGGTCGACCTCGGCCCGGACACGGACGAGCTCGCCCTCGCGTTCCAGCAGATGGATGAAGCTCCGCAGGTCCATGATCACCTCGGGTCGGCCGGACGGTCGGGCGCGGCGAAGGCGGCCGCGAGGGGCGCCGGATCGGGCAAGCCGAGAGCGGCCGCGGCAGCGGCCGCTCTGCGCGGCACGGCGGCCGGCGCCCCTTCGGCGAGCATCGCATCCAGTTCATCGAAGAACGCGCCGGCGCGCTCCGCAGGACGACCGGCGCGGAGCGCGGCCAGCGCGGCGACCGCATACGCCCACACGGCATCGTCGTCGCTGAACGGCGCCGCCAGACTGCGCAGGCACGAGCACGCCGACATCAGACGGGCGAGCAGCGCGACTGAGGCCACGTCGCCCCGTATGGCGATGAGGTCGAGCCCCCGAGCGTAGAAGACATCGCCCGCGAGGAGCGCGGTCTGCGGGTCGTCTGCGCTCACGATCCCCAGGCGACCCGTGCGGTAGTGGAGCAGGTAGCCCTCGTAGATGAGCTCGAGGGCCTCCACGTACTCATCGTCACCGCGCCGGTCCAGGCTGGCGAAGAACGGCCCCCAGCGCAGCTCGACGCCACCACCTTCCCGGCCGTCCGACGTCCCGTCACTCCCACGGCCATGGCCCTCGCTCGCCGTCCCGGCCACGAACGGCGTCGCGACGGCCCTTAGGCTGGCTTCGACAGCCGCCGCGGTCACGGTCGCGGACCTTGGCCCTCGCCACCGACAAGGCGGTACGTCAGGACCATCAACTCGCTCGACAGGTCCACCGGTCGGACCGTCACTCCCGAAGGGGCCGTGACCTTCACGGGTGCGAAGTTCACGACCGCCCGGACCCCGGCACGCGCCAGCCTGTCGACCGTGCTCTGCGCCTCGGCGGCGGGCACGGTGACGAGGGCGATGTCGACCTGCTCCTGGACACAGAACGCCTCCAGGTCCTCGACCGCGCGCACGCGGCCGACGCCGAAGCTGGCCCCGATCACCGTCGGCGAGCTGTCGAAGACACCGACCACGCGGAAGCCCTGCTCGGCGAACCCGCGGTAGCGCGCCAGTGCAGTGCCGAGGAGCCCGGCGCCGACGATGATCACGTTCCAGTCGCGGTCAAGGCCGAGCGAGCGGGTGATCTCCGCGATCAGGCGCGACACCTCGTACCCGACGCCACGCGTGCCGAACCCGCCGAAGTACGAAAGATCCTTACGGATCTGCGCCGCGTTCAGGTCGATCATCGCCGCAAGCTCCTGCGACGAGACGCGCTCGACGCCGCGGGCCTGCAGCTCGCGAAGCTTGCGCAGGTAGAGCGTCAGCCGCGGCACGGTCGCGGCCGGCACGTGCCGTTTCTCGTCCTTGCTCATCTCCGTCTCCCGGTCAGCGGGCGAAGAAGCTCGCGGCGGCGTCGGCCGCCTTCGCGAGGTCGTCCGCGGTCAAGGCGAGCGACACCATCGTCGACTCGAACTGCGAGGGCGCGAGGTACACGCCGTGCTTCAGCATGTGCCGGTAAAAGGCGGCGAAGGCGGCGGTGTCGGCCCGCCTCGCGTCGGCGAAGCTCTCGACGGGCCCATCGCAGAAGAACAGCGTCATCATGGCGCCGACCTGGTTGAGGGTGAACGGGCGCTCGCCCGGCGTCGCCGCGTCGCGCAGCGCCGCGGCGACGCGGTCGGCGAGCGCCTCCAACCGCTCGTAGGTGCCCGGCTCGCTGAGGACGCTCAGGGTCGCCGCCCCGGCCGCCATGGCCAGCGGGTTCCCCGAGAGCGTGCCCGCCTGGTAGGTCGGGCCGAGCGGCGCGACGGTCTCCATGAGCTCGCGCCGCCCGCCGAACGCTCCGACAGGCAGACCGCCGCCGATGATCTTGCCCAGCGTCGTGAGGTCTGGAACGACGCCGAAGCGCTCCTGAGCGCCGCCCCAGGCGACGCGGAAGCCGGTGATGACCTCGTCGAAGATCAGCACGGCGCCGTACGCGGTGCACAGCGCGCGGGCCGTCTCGAGGAAGCCGGGGCGCGGAGGCACGACGCCCATGTTGCCGGCCACGGGCTCGACGATGACGGCCGCGATCTCCTCGCCGCGCTCCGCGAAGAGCTCCTCCAGGCCTTCCCCGTCGTTGTACTCGAGGAGCAGCGTGTCGGCCGTTGTCGCCCTGGTCACCCCGGGGCTGTCGGGCAACGACAGCGTAAGTACGCCCGAGCCGGCCGCTGCCAGAAAGGCGTCGGCGTGGCCGTGGTAGCAACCCACGAACTTGACGATCTTGTCGCGTCCGGTGAAGCCGCGGGCGGCGCGCACGGCGCTCATCGTCGCTTCGGTCCCCGAGTTGACCATGCGCACGAGCTCGATCGACGGCACCGCCGCGCAGATCAGCCGCGCCAGCTCCACCTCGAGCGCGGTCGGGGCGCCGAAGCTGGTGCCGTCCTCGAGGACCTCGTGGAGTCGGCCGAGGACCTGGGGATGGCCCCAGCCGAGGATCATCGGCCCCCATGACGAGACGAAGTCGACGTACTCGTTGCCGTCGGCGTCCCAGATGTGGGCGTCGCGCGCCCGGGCGATGAAGAGCGGATGCGGCATGCCCACGCTCTTCATCGCCCGCACCGGCGAGTTCACCCCGCCGGGGATGTACTTGAGCGCCTCCTCGTACAGGCGTTGCGACGTGCTCGTGTCCACGCTCTCCTCCGGACCACTCGTGCCTCGCGACTCGCGCATATACTAGCCGCTCACAGAGGGATACGGTCCTCGTCCGCCCGGGGGTGAGGACGGACGGAAGTGAGAATGGGTCCCGACGGCGACGACATGGCGCCCGTGGCGCCGGTGGTCCGGGCGGCGACGGCCGCCGACAAGGCGGCGATCGCCGCCCTCATCGTCTTCCTCGCCGAGGATTTCGACGGGCACACGACGGTGTCCCAGGACTGGATCGTCGAATGCCTCGGCGACGACGACTTCTCCGCTCTCGTCGCCGAGCTCGACGGCGAGGTCGTCGGCGTCGTCACCTGGACGCTCGTCCGCGGCCTCTTCCACGGCAAGAAGTCGGCCGTCGTCCAGGAGGCCTCCGTGGCGCCCGCCTTCCGCGACAGGGGTATCGGGCGGGCGCTCCTCACGGAGGCCCTGACCCGCATCGAGGCTCAGGACGTCGCCGAGATCAGCATCTCCACGGGCTTCGAGAACGAGCGCGCGATGCACCTTTACCGCTCGCTGGGCTTCGTCGACGAGACGCTGCTGCTCGAGCAGCACCTGGAGAGCGACGCCTGACCTTCGCGATCCGCGAGGACGACGCGTGAACCTGGTGATTCGCGCGGTCGACGCACGGGACCCGGTGGTGGAACACGTGGAGCGGGCTCAGCCCGGCGGACACCAGCCCTTGGGCACGTAGGCGCAGTAGGGCTCTTCGGCGAGGTAGTCGCCCGTCGCCTCGTAGGCGCGCGCCCGACAGCCGCCGCAGACGCGCTTGAACTCGCAGGCGCCGCACTTGCCTTTGAGGTTGTCAAGATCCCTGAGCTCCCTGAAGAGCGGCGAGTGGTCCCAGATCTCGAGGAACGGCTGCTCGCGGACGTTGCCGGCGACCTTGTCGAAGTAGCCGCAGCCCTGCACGTCGCCGCGGTGGCCGACGAAGCAGAAGCCGATGCCGGCGAGGCAGCCGCGGCTGAGTGTGTCCATGCCGCCGTGGCTGTGCGGGTGGACCTCGAGCTTACGCCCCTGTGCCTTGGCGCGCTGGCGCATGACGCGCCAGTAGTGCGGCACGTCGGTGGGCTTCATGAAGAGCGCGCTACGTTGCTGCGCGTCGTACATCCACTCCAGGGCGCGTTCGTACTCGTCCGGCGGCAGTTCCTGCTCCTCGAGGTCCTTGCCGCGCCCCGTCGGGACGAGCATGAACGGGTGGAAGGAGACCGCGCCGAGGTCCTCGGCCAGCTTCAGGAGGGCCGGCAGATGGTGGACGTTGAGCTTGGTGATCGTCGAGTTGACCTGGACCTCGACGCCGGCGTCGAGGCAGGTGCGGATGCCCCGCACGGCGCCGTCGAACGCGCCCGGCACGCCGCGGAAGGCATCGTGCCCGGCGGCGTTCGGAAAGTCGATCGAGACGCTCACGCGGGCGATGCCGACGTCGCGCATGCGGCGCGCGACCTCCGGTGTCACGAGTGTACCGTTCGGCGACATCACCGTGCGCAGGCCCTTGCCGATGGCGTACCCGGCAATGTCGAAGATGTCGGCGCGCATCAGCGGGTCGCCGCCGGTGAGGATGAGGATGGGGCGCGCGAACGAGGCGATCTGGTCGACGAGGGTGAAGCACTCCTCGGTGCTCAGCTCACCCTCGTAGGGACCGTGGATCGCCGAGGCGCGGCAGTGCACGCAGGCGAGGTTGCAGCTGCGCGTGACCTCCCAGGCAACGACGCGCGGCGGCGCGGCGCCGGCGGCGCCGCCGGGCCGCGCGTCCGGCTGCTGCGTGTTTTGCGCATGCGGCTGGTGCAAACCTGCTCCAGTGTGCCAGAGACGGGCCCCCACGGCAACGCGGCCGGCGCGGCCGCGACCGCTACGGTCGCGGCCGCGCCGGCCGCTCAGCCCTCCTTGCGCGCCTTCCAGACCTCCTCGCAGGGCCAGCGTCGTGCCCAGTCCAGCGAGACGATCTCCTCGAGGAACCGGGCGCGCATCTTCGCGCCGGGCCCGGGCCGCACCTCGATGAAGTCCTCGACCCGGAACCCGTTCGCCCCGAGCAGCCGCACCCAGTCGCCCCAGCCGAGATGGAACTCGACCGAGTCCTCGTCGGGCCATTCGAAACGGTGCATCCCGAAGTAGTCGCGCACGAGCTCCCGACCGGCCGTCGCGCCGGCCTCATCGCCGGTGCACAGTATCGACAGCGTGCTGGTGGTGAGGAAGATCAGGCGGCCGCCCGGACGCAGCAGGCGGGCGGCCTCCGGGACCCACAGGTACGGGTCAGCCCAGAGGCAGGCGCCGTACTCGCTGATGGCGAGGTCGAAGCTCGCGTCGGGGAACGGTACCTGTTCCGCGTCACCCTCGATGAGCGGGAACTCGAGGCCGTACTCGGCCTGCAGCCGGCGCGCCGTGGCGAGTTGGGCGCGCGACAGGTCGATGCCGACCGGTCGCGCGCCCCGGCGCGCAAGCCAGGCCGACACGTACGCCGTGCCGCAACCGAGCTCGATCGCGTCCTTGCCCTCAAGGTCGTCGGGCAGGACGTGAAGCTCGGATTCGGGCACGCTCCAGATGCCCCAAGTCGGTTCCTCGTCCGCCCAAGCGAGCTCGCCGAGGCCGACGAAGTCCTTCGCACACTCGTCCCAGGCGGCACGGTTGCGCGCGACATGGTCGTCGCCCCGGACGGCGTCCGCCGCCTCGAGGCCGCGGTCGCTCGCAGACGCGAGCGGCGCTCCGTTCGTCACGCAGTCCACCGCGCCGCGCCCCTCCGCCGCCCGGCTAGGCGAGCCAGCGGGCGACGTCCTTGGCGTGGTACGTGATGATGAGGTCGGCGCCGGCGCGCCTGATGCCCGTCAGGGCCTCCATCACGGCGCGCCGCTCGTCGAGCCAGCCGTTCGCCGCCGCGGCCTTGACCATCGCATACTCGCCGCTCACGTTGTACGCCGCGAGGGGGAAGCGCGTCTCCTGTTTGACGGCGTGCACGACGTCCAGGTACGGCAGGGCCGGCTTCACCATGATGATGTCGGCGCCCTCCTCGATGTCGAGCAGTGCCTCGCGCACGGCCTCTTCCCCGTTCGCCGGGTCCATCTGGTAGGTCTTGCGGTCGCCGAACGCCGGCGCCGACTCCGCCGCCTCGCGGAAGGGCCCGTAGAACGCCGAGGCGAACTTGGCCGAGTACGCCATGATCGCCGTGTCGTAGAGGCCCTCGTCGTCGAGCGAGTTGCGGATGGCGGCGACGCGGCCGTCCATCATGTCGGAGGGCGCCACCACATCGGCGCCCGCCTCGGCATGCGTGACGGCCGTCTTCGCGAGCAGCTCGAGGGTCACGTCGTTGAGCACCTCGCCGTCCTGCACGACGCCGCAGTGGCCGTGGTCCATGTACTCGCACAGGCAGACGTCGGTGATCACGAGCAGGTCCGGGAACTCGTCCTTGATCGCCCGCACGGCCATCTGGACGACGCCCTCGGGGTCGTAGGCAGTCGAGGCCGCGGGATCTTTGTGGGCGGGGATGCCGAAGAGGAGGACGGCCGGGATGCCGAGCCCGACCACCTCACGCACCTCGGGCAGCAGGTTGCCGATCGAGAGCTGGTAGCACCCCGGCATGGGACCGATGGGGTTCCTGACGTTCTCGCCGGCGATGACGAACAGCGGGCAGATGAGGTCGTCGACGGCGAGCGTCGTCTCGCGCACCATGCGGCGGATCGCGGGGGTGCGGCGCAGACGACGCATGCGGTAGCTCGGGTAGTACATGGTTCGCTTCCTTTCGGCCGGAACGGCCGTGCAATCTTCCATCCGCCGTCGGCGCGTGACAAGCCGCCCCGCCCGCCGTGGACGCTGCGCCACCGGCCTACGGGAAAGCGCGGACGAGTCGCTCGCCGTCATCGGGGGGCGCCGTACGGCGCCCCCATCGTCACGACTTGACGAGCGCCAACGCCTGCTTGACGACCGCCATCACGGAATCGCGGTCGCGCAGCCGGCAGGGGAGGACCGGGACGTCCCCGTTGATGCCGAGCGTCTTCGCCACCTGCTTAGCGGGGACGCACTCGTCTCCCATCGAGACGTAGGTCGCGAGCACGGTCGGCACGTCGCCCAAGGCGTGCACGAAGTCGAGGTCGCGGCGCGTGGCGCGCAGGCTGTCGACGTCGTTCGCGTTGGCGAGGATGACGAAGGCGGAGCTCTCTCCGCCGAGACGCTTCCAGGCCTGTTCCGGCGACGAGGCGCTCGCCGTGAACACGAGCGCCTCGTTCTCGCCGCCGGTCGCCTGCGCGTCGTCGGCGTCGCCGCCGCCCTGCGCGTCGTCGGCGTCGCCGCCCACGGTCGCCAGGGAGAGCATGCCGGCGACGATCGGGATCTCGATCTCCTTGTCGTCGATGATCTCGACGCGAAGCTGCTTCGTCACGTTGGCGTCGGTCAGCGTGGTGAGGAACACCTCGTTGTAGAGGTCGATCGGCCCCCGGACGGCGACCGCCGGCCCGCGGCCGATGGCGCCGATGACCGCGTCGCTCACAGTGATCAGCCCACTGGAGAAGAGGCTGTAGATGACCTTGGCCCCATGGAAGCGGTCGAGCCCGCACTCGCGCAGGATCGAGTTGATGTCCGCACGCCCGTCGATGTGTACGATCACGCGCCACTCCTCGGCCGTGAACCGCACCTCGCCGCGCTCGTCCACGCGCGCGTCGCAGGCGAGGTGCGGGATGCGTTCGAGCGAGCCGAGCTGCTCGAAGATGAGCTCCCACTCATCGATCCGCCGGCAGCCCTCCATGATCACGTTCTCGACGTTCATCTCGACGAGGACATCCTGGTCGGCCACGACCTCGTCGGCGCTGAACTCGAACTTGCCGTCGGGCCACGAGAAGAAATCGAAGGCCGTGTCGTGGATCTGGTCGCGAACGACGGCCTCCAGCCCTTCGCGATCGACGTAGCCGAGTTCGAGCAGAATGGTCCCGATGCGTCCCGACTCGGGCGCCTTCTTCTGCGTGGCGAGCGCCTGCTTCAACTGGGCCGGGGTGACCAGACCGGCGCGGACGAGGCGCTCGCCCAGGGGCAGCGACTGGGGGACCGAGAAGGCGTAATGGATGAGGCCGTCCCTGAAGTAGATCTTGCCCCACTCCTGCTCGCGCCGGATCGTGAGCGCGCCGGTCTTGGCGCTCATTTTGACGAGCTGGAAGATGTTCGGGAGGCTGAACTCCTTGAGGCTGCCCTGGAGGAGCACTGGTCACCCTTTCCCGTCATGTACGCGTGCCGTCGGCGTCGCCCGCCGCAGACATGCGGCCACATTGCCGGCGTCAGTGCAGATCATCGGAATTCACCCACGTTTCCTCAAGCGGCTCCGGGAGCGCGAGTCTCCATGGCCGGGGAGCTGTGCTCGGGGAGCAGGGCCCCGAGGCCGGCGCCGAGCAGGGCGAGCGGCGCGATGGCGAGAATGACGGCGCCCGCGCCGGCGCGGTCGCCGAGGAGGCCGAGCGCCGTGACGACGAGCCCGGCCGCGCCGCTCGTCAGTCCCACCGTGAGCCCTGTAGCCAGCCCCATGTGCGCCGGCAGATACTCTTGGGCGAGCACGAGCGTGACGCTGATGTAGGCGTTCATGGCGAGCCCGGCGAGCGCCACGACGGGGAGGATGGCGACGAACCCGAGCGCCGGCATGGCCGCGATCAGGGGCACGAGCACAAGTTGCGGCACGATCAGCGCGAGCCGGCGCCCGTGACGCTGGGCGACGAGGCCGCCGAGCAGCGTCCCGCCCGCCGCGGCGGCGAGCAGGACGCTGCTCGCGACGTTGCTCGCGCCCGGGCTGGTGCCGCGCTCGTCGACGAGGAAGAGCGGCACGTAGGTGAGCAGCGCCGTCTGCACGGAGCTCGCGACGGACGTGAACACGAGGAGGCGCACGAACGGCCCCCAGCGCGATGCCCGCGCGACGACGGCGCGCGCCGCCTGCGCCGCCGCCGTCAGCTCGCGGCGCCGGTCGCGGAGGACGAGCAGGATGGCCACGGCGGCGGCGAACGGCGCGATCTGGATGACGAGCGTGCCGCTCATCCCAAGCGGCACAAGCGCCGCGGTCACAACCAGCGGGCCGAGCGCGTACCCCAGGCTGCCGCCCAAGGAGAAGACGCCCATGTCGGCGTTCACTCTGCCGCTCGAGATGCGCCGCGCCCAGCGGGCGCCCTCGGGATGGTACGCCGCCGACCCCGCGCTGGTGACGACCACGGCGGCCAACGTCGCGGCGTAGCCTTCGACGAGACCGACGGCGGCGATCCCCAGTCCGGCGAGGACGAGCCCCACGGGCATAAGCCAGAAGCCGGCGCGACGATCGCCGTGGGCTCCGAGCAGCGGCTGAAAGACGGCCGCCGCGACCTCGGCGGTGAGGGCGAAGACGCCTGCCGCCGCAAAGCTGTAGTGCCGCTCGACAAGAAGGAAAGGGAGCAGAGCGAACAACGCTGAGCTGCTGAGGTCGGCGCATCCGTGCCCGAGCGAAAGGGCGAACAGGGGGGCGCGGGCGGTAGGCGGAGGCTCGGAGGATGCACTCATCTGTCCATCCCGGCACGCATCGTCGCCCCGACTCTAGCACCCGCGAAGCGCCCCTTGCTCGCACCCGTTCCTTCCCCCGCCGAGGCGCGAGCGCATCGGACGCGGGAGGCCCGTCGGCCCGTCCGCTCATTCACAGACCTGTGCGCCGCCGCATGCCGCGCCACCCAGGCTGGGTCGCCCGCCGCCGCGTCGTGCGGCGCGGACTCTGCGTCGTGCGGCGCGGCGTCCGGCGGCGTATCGTCCCTCCGAGTGAGAAGGAGGCGTACATGGACAAGCTCGTACTCGAACCGATCGGCATCATCCACAGCCCTCACACCGAGGAGAGCGCGACCCCGATCCAGCCCGTCTGCGCCGAGGGAACGCGCGGTCGCGTGGAGGTCTTTCCCCAGTACAACGAGGGGCTGGACGGCGTGGAGGGCTTCTCGCACCTGCACCTCATCTACTGGTTCCACCGCGCCGAACGACTGCGTCCCTTCCCGGAGGGCCAGGCCCTCAAGGTGGTCCCGTACCTGGACGACGTGCCCCGCGGCGTCTTCGCGACGCGCAGCCCGCGGCGCCCCAACCCACTGGGATTGAGCCTGGTGCGCCTCGTCGAGCGCCGCGGCGCGGAATTGATCGTCGAGGACCTTGACGTCCTCGATGGGACACCGCTCCTCGACATCAAACCCTACGTCGAAGGTTTCGACCTGCGCCTGGGGACGCGCGGCGGATGGACCGAAAACGTCAGTGAGGAGACGTTCCGGCGCCGCGGCACGCGGCGGCGGGACGAGCGCTAGGGGCTCAGATCGCCGCCGGCCGCCTCCGCGCTCCCCGCGCGGCGGCGCCGCTGCGGCCGCTCCTCAGCCGGGGCCGCTCAGGCCGGCGGTTCGCCCCCACCCGAGAAAAGCCGGTCATGGTAGTAGCTGTCGGCAAGGTACACGGCGGCCAGCGGGTTGTGGCCGAGCACCCTGTCCTTGGCCGCGAGGACCGTGACCGGCGCGACGGAGTGCCGGATGAACAGGCTGTCGTGGCCGACGCAGAGACCGAGCAGCAGGTTGAGCTCGGTACCGGCGCGCGCCAGGGCCCGCGCCTGCCCGATCGGGTTGCACATGGGCTCGAACTCCCCCGGCGCCACCTTCTCGTCGTCCGTCAGACCGAGCTCCTCCTTCGGCAGGGCGGCATTCTTGCAGACCACGGAGTCCACAGCGAAGCCCTGGGCGCGCAGGACGCGGCTCACGACCTTCGCCTCTTTCTGCAACCCGACGCAGAAGGCGAGACCGAGCCGCGCAAAGCCGCAGCGTCGGGCGAAGTCGACGGTCTCCTCGAGGCGCGTCAGCCGGCAGTAGCCACCCGCCTCCACGAGGGCCGCGTTGCAGGCAAGCCTCCTGTTGTCGTCCTCACGATACAGGGCGAGGACCTCGTCGCGGTCCGGCTCCAGCGACGGGCAGCCGCGCGGATACGACGTGCTCTCGCCTGAGTCGCACGCGACGACGCCGCATTCGGCGCACGTGAACATCCTCTTCCTCCTCCCGGGGCTCCTGCCCCCGTCAGCGCAGCTCTGTCTCGGTGACGACCTCGCGCTTGACGGTCGTGACCAGCCGCTCGAGAGCCGCGAACACGTGCTCACGGACATCACCGGCGACGAGCAGCTTCATGATGTCGTCGCCGACCGCGAGCTCACCCTCGTTGACCCAGCCACGGACGGCGAAGATCCCGGGCGACTCCGCCGCCTCGTCGAGCGCCCGCTCGAGCCGGGCGCGATCGGCGGCAAGCACCATCCCGCGCACAGGGTAGCCCGAGCGGCTCGTGCCACGGACGACGCCTTGGTGGACCAACATCATGCCGACGGCCGCCGAGCCCGGCTCGGCCTTGATCTCTTGGATCCAGTCACCCACGTCGCCGGCATCCATCCTGCCGCCCCCTTCCCATCGGTCCATCCCCTCTCCCCTCCGCCATCCAAGACCGCACTCTACCGTACCTGGACCTGAGCGGAGCGGTCCGATGCGGCACCCGGGCTTGCAGTCGGCGAGAATGGGTATATCATGAGCATATGCTCATAACTATCGTGGTATGGAAGCCACGGTGACACGCATGGAGGGAGCAACGATGCCAGGTTTTGATGGTACAGGGCCTTGGGGACAAGGTCCGCTCACGGGCGGCGGCCGCGGCTACTGCGCAGGAGCGGTCCCACGACCGTGGGGCGCTCGCGGCGCAGGCCGTGGCTGGAGGAACCAGTACTACGCCACCGGGCTGACCGGCTGGCAGCGCCGGACGGGCGGTTTCGTGCCCACAGCGAGCGCCGTGCCGCCGGAGGCTGCGCCGGTCGCGACCGAGGCTGCCGAGGGCGATCCCCTCGCACGCCTCGAGCAGAGCGTCTCGGAGATCCTCGAGCGCCTCGACCGCCTCGAAGCAGCGGCGAAGCCGTGATGGCTGGCCGGGGACAGGGCGGCGCCGGACGCGGGCCCGGCGCCGGACGCGGCATGGGCGCCGGGCGCGGCCCGAGCCAAGGCCGTGGCGCCGGTCCCGGTTCGGGCCAAGGCCGCGGCGCCGGACGCGGCATGGGCGGCGGACGCGGCGCCGGACTGCGCCGCCGCGACGGCAGTTGCGCGGCGCCGCCCGGCGCCGCGCCCTCCGGGGCGCAGCTCCGCTCCGTTGCCGTCGTCGCGCGCCCCGAAGACTGCACCGCCTGCGGATCGTGCGTCGATGTGTGCCCGCGTGACGCGATCACCGTCGACGATGTCGCGAAGATCGATGAGGAGCGCTGCAGCGGGTGCGAGGCCTGCGTGACCGAGTGCCCGAACGGCGTCTTCGAGCTGACGGAGACCTAACGCGATGCGCATCGCCTTCGCCAGCGGCAAGGGCGGGACCGGCAAGACGACGCTGGCCACGAACTTCGCGGCGCTGCTCGCGGCACGCGGCGTGGCAGTCCGGCTCCTCGACGCGGACGTCGAGGAGCCGGACTGCCACCTGTTCCTGGATCCGCAGCTCGAGCGCACCGATCCCGTGAACGTGCTCATCCCCGAGGTCGACGAAGCGGCCTGCACCGGTTGCGGCGTGTGCGCCGAGGTGTGCGCGTTCAAGGCGATCACCGTCATCGG
>JAKPOQ010000065.1 GCA_029547745.1 Actinomycetes bacterium | reverse complement strand
GCGAAGGGAACCCGAACTGGACCTACGGCTTCGGGACGCTCAAGGGCGTCACCGGCGTGCTGCTCGGGCAGGAGCCGACGGGAGCGTACCTGGCCGAGGTGCTGGAATAGGCGCTGAGGCTCGGAAGTCGGGCGCGGGAGGTGCCGCTGCGCGGCTCAGCCCGCGCCGCGGCCGTCGTACGAGATCGCCTTGACGGTCAGCTCGACGTCCCCTGCGGGACGCCGCCAAAGGACGTGCTCGCCGACGCGGGCGCCCATGAGCGCCTGGGCGAGCGGCGAGACGTAGCTCACCTTGAAGGCGTCCAGGTCGGCCTCGTCCTCGCCGACGATGGTGAAGGTCCGCTCGCCGTCCTTCCCCCTGACCGTCACCGCGGCCCCGAAGGCCACCTCGTCGTGCGGCTGGGTGGCCGGGTCGACGACGATCGCCGTCTCGAGGCGCGTCGTGTAGTAGCGCAGGTCGCGGTCGACGTAGCGCAGCTCCTCGGCGGCCACGGGGTCGTCCTCGCGGGCGAGCAGCGCCAGTCGCCGCTCCTCGAGCGCCGCGACCTCGCGCTCGAGTGCGGCGCGTCCCTGCTCGGTGACGTAGTTGGGGTGCTGGCTGATTGGCCGGTCCGGCAGCTCCTGGCCGGAGCCGCCGGCGTCGTCTTCCTTGACGAACGCTCTGCTCATGACGTCTCTCGCTGCAGGTGGGAAGGGGGAGGGGATCTCGTCTTCTTTCGTGATGGTGCGCCCGCTTCCTGCCGCGGTCAACCGCAGGTGGATACGGCGCATACGTCGACAGGAGGACGCAGAGGTGGAAAGATGCGCTTGTACGAGCCCGTCGGCGCAAGAGGGGGAAAGCCATGCCGGACAGTGTCTACAAAGTGATCGAGGTCATCGGCACGAGCCCGACGTCGTTCGCCGAGGCCGCCAAGGCCGCTGTCGACAAGGTGGCGGAGCATGTCAATGACCTTCGCGTCGCCGAGGTCGTCGAGCTGGACATGAGGATCGAGGACAACAAGGTGGCCGCTTACCGCGCCAAGGTCAGGGTGTCGTTCAAGTATCACGAGGAGTTCTGAGCAACCGTCGGGGCTGAACATACAAGGGCGGGCGGCGGGGCGGGCGCCGCGGCCTCGTGGCCGCGGCGCCCGCCCCGCCGCCGTGTCCCGTCCCTCCCCAGCGGGTATAGAGCCCATGACCACGAAGCCCTGGGCGCGCTCAGGGCCCAGCCGCGAAGCAGTGAGGTGCGTCAGCATGCTTGACCCGAAGATGGAGAAGGCGCTCAACGCCCAGATCAACGCCGAGCACTACTCGGCCTTCCTCTACCTTGCCATGGCAGCCCAGTTCGCCGAGCTCGGCCTGCCGGGCGGGCAGCAGTGGATGACGGCGCAATACAAGGAGGAGCTCGTCCACGCCCAGGTGCTCTTCGACTACGTCATCGAACGCGGCGGCCGCGTCGAGCTCGAGGCGATCGCCAAGCCGCCGACGACGTGGCCCTCGGGCACGAAGATGTTCGAGGACGCGTACGCCCACGAGCAGAAGGTGACGGGGCTCATCCACGACCTGGCCTCGCTCGCCCTCGAGCTGAAGGACCACGCCACCTACCAGTTCCTGCAGTGGTTCATCTCCGAGCAGGTCGAGGAGGAGTCGACCGCGTCCGATATTCTGCAGAAGTTCAAGCTGGCGGAGAAAGACGCTGCCGGCCTCTACCAGCTCGACAAGGAGCTCGGCACGCGGGTGTTCGTGTCGCCGACCGTGTACGCCTGGTGACGCGGCCCACATGAGACCAGCCCCGTTCGCCCTCGAGCGCTACTTCGCGCGCTACGAGTTCAGCGCTCCTTACCTGCTCTCGAGCTCGGACTGCGACGGCCTGCCCATGCGCGAGGTCCTGGCGATGGCCGACGACGAGTGTCGGGCCCTGTGGAACGACCTGCGCCTCGGATACACAGAGTCGCTCGGCCTGCCCCAGTTGCGCGGCGAGATCGCCGGCATGTACGAGGGCGCGACCGCGGACGACGTCATCACAGGCGCGCCCGAGGAGCTGATCTTCGTCGCCATGAACGCGCTCCTCCGGCCGGGGGACCGCGTCGTCTGCACCTATCCGGGCTACCAGTCACTGTACGAGATCGCTCGCGCCATCGGCTGTATCGTCGATCTCTGGCAGCCGCGCGAGGAGGACGGGTGGCGGTTCGACCCGGCGGACCTCGCGACGATGTTGCGTCCCGGGACGCGGCTCGTCGTCGTCAACTTTCCGCACAACCCGACCGGGGCGCTGCCCACGCGGGAGGAGTACGCTGCGGCGATCACAGCAGCCAGGGACGCGGGCGCCCGTGCCTTCTCGGACGAGATGTATCGCTTGCTGGAGCTCGATCCCGGGGACCGCCTGCCCTCGGCCTGTGAGGTCGAGCCGGAGGCGCTCAGCCTCTCGGGCATGTCCAAAGTGTTCGGCATGGCCGGGCTGCGCATCGGCTGGGTCGTGACCCGCGACGCGGCGGCGCTGCAGGAGATGGCGACGTTCAAGGACTACACGACCATCTGCAGCAGCGCGCCCAGCGAGGTGCTCGCCCTCATCGGGTTGCGCGCGCGCACGGCGCTCGTCGAGCGCCACCGCGCGCGCATCGCCAGGAACCTCGCGGCGCTGGAGGCGTTCGTCGCGCGGCATGACGAGCGCTTCGCGCTCGCGCCGCCGCGCGCCGGCAGCGTCTGTCTGCTGCGTCTCAAGGACGGTCACGCCTCGGACTTCTGTCGCCGCCTGGTCGACAAGGCCGGCATCATGCTGCTGCCGACGAGCGTCTTCCAGTTCGGTGACGACCACGTGCGCGTGGGACTCGGGCGCGAGAACATGCCCGACGTGCTGGCGCGGCTCGAGGCCGTCCTGCCGGAGCTCTGAGGCTCTATCGGGGCGTCCGAGGGGGGCGCCGCCGGGGTTGCGCCCCGGCGGCGCCCCCTTGTCGCGCCACCTGTCGGTGGGCGCAGTCCGCAGCATGATCGAGCCCCGAGTCTTGCACTGTCGCGGGCATTGAGGCATGGTAGCTCTACTCGATCCTGTCCATGCGAGCCCCGGCGCCTGGCGGCGATCGTCGCAGGGAATCTGGGTAACGCGGTCAGCAAGGGGGGCTGATGGACGACAGGTACATCGTCGAGCGCGACGAGAAGGATCTGCTCGGTCTCTGCAGAGAGGCGAAACGGGGGGGGATCACGCGCCGGCAGTTCGTCGAGCGCGCGCTCCTCTTGGGCTTGTCCGTGTCGGCGGTCGGCGCGCTCGCCGGGGCGTGCGGCGAAGAGACGACGACCGGCGAGACCGCGACCATCCCGCCGATGGACGAGACCAAACCGGCGGAGATCGTCTTCTACAACTGGACCGACTACTTCAACCCCGCCCTCACGAAGCAGTTCCAGAAGGATCATGGGTTCAGGGTGAGGGAGGTCTACTTCTCGTCGAACGAGGAGCTGCTCGCCAAGCTCAAGGCCGGCGCCAAGGGCTACGATGTCATCGTGCCCTCAGACTACATGGCCCACATCATGATCAAGAGCGGGCTCCTCGAACCGCTCGACATGGACTACCTGCCGAACTTCAAGTACGTCGGTGAGCAGTTCAGGAAGCCGAACTTCGACGATCCGGACGAGAACAACGGCCTGAAGTACACGGTGCCGTACTTCTACGGGACGACCGGCTACTGCCAGCGCACCGACAAGGTGCCCGAGCTGCAGACGCGCTGGGACCCGCTGTGGGACGCGCAGTACAAGGGCAAGATCAACATGCTCGACGACGAGCGCGAGTGTCTGGGCGCGGCGCTGAAGAAGCTCGGCTACTCGGCCAACACGCGGGAGCAGACCGAGCTCGACGAGGCGACGCAGATCCTCATCGAGCAGAAGCCGCTGGTGGCCACCTACGACTCGGTCAACATGAGGCGCGCCATGGTCCAGGGCCAGTCCTTCGTCATGTGCTGGGACGGCGACGTGCTCATGGGTATCAAGACCATGGGCGGCGACGCGCGCGCCAAGAAGCTCCTCCACTACGTGTTGCCGGAGGAGGGTTTCTGCCTGTGGACCGACGCCATGAGCATCCCGGTCGGCAACAGCAGCCGCTACGGGGCACACCTGTTCATGGACTGGCTCATGGACCCGAAGATCGCCGGCGAGAACGCCAACTGGGTCTGGTATCTGTCGGCGATCATCCCGGCATCATGGGAGTACACCGATCCCTTCGCGCTCACGCTGGCTCCTACTGACGAGCAGATGGCGCGCTCGGAGCAGTTCAACGACCTGGGGGAGTTCGCGACCGCGTACTCCGAGGCCTGGCGCAAGGTGAAGAGCGCCTGACGCGGCACGGCGGGGGGGCGGGGCGCCGGCGGCGATGCCGCCGGCGCCCTCTTTTGTTGCGACCGGTGAGAAGCTTGCGTGTGGCGGCGCCGGCCGTGGGTCGTCACCCGGTGTGCAGGAAGTGGATGACGTCGCCGTCCTGGACCACGTAGTCCTTGCCCTCGGTACGCAGCTTGGCGTGCTCGCGGGCGGCGGGGAAGGAGCCCAGCTCAAGCAGGTCTTCGATAGCTACGACCTGGGCGCGCACGAAGCCGTGCTCGATGTCGGAGTGGATACGCCCCGCAGCCTGTTTGGCCGTCCACCCGCGCGGCAACTGCCAGGCGCGCGACTCGCTCGAGCGGAAGTCGCCGGTGAAGAACGTGATATAGCCGAGGACGTCGTAGGCGGCGCGTATGAAGGTGTCGAGGGCGCCGGCCTCGAGCCCGAGCTCGGCGCGGAACGCGGCCGCTTCGTCGGGCTCGAGGTCGGCGAGCTCCGCCTCGAGTCGCGAGGGCACGGCGACGACCTGGTCGCCGCGCGCCTGGGCCCAGGCGACGAAGTCAGCGTGGGCGGACAGCGCTGCCGCCGGCGTCTGTTCGTCGTCGATGTTGAGGACGAAGAGGACGGGCCGGTCGCTGACGAGGGCTAAGTCGCGGAAGAGCGGCGCCTCCTCGGGTGAGCGCGCGACGGTGCGCGCGAGCTTCCCCTCGCGCAGCGCGGCGATGAGGCGCTCGACCGTCTCGAGCTCGCGTTGCGCGGCCTTGTCGCCGCCGCGCGCCGCCTTCGCGGTCTTGTCGCGGCGGCGTTCGGCGAGCTCGAGGTCACTGAGGACGAGCTCTGTCTCGACCAGCTCGACGTCGGCGAGAGGGTCGGGGGTAGCGCGCACGTGCGCGACGTCAGGGTCGGTGAACGTCCGGATCACGTGCGCGACCGCATCGACCCCGCGGATGTCGGCGAGGAAGCGGTTCCCCAGACCCTCGCCGCGGCTCGCACCCTCGGCGAGCCCGGCGATGTCGACGACGTCGATCGTGGCGTACACCTTCCGGGGCGTCTCCAAGACCTCGTGCAGGCGGTCCAGCCGCTCGTCGGGCACGGCCACGACGCCGCGGTTGGACTCGGCTGACGTGTAGGCGTACGCGGTCGCGGCTGCCTTGGCGTGCGTGAGGGCGTTGAAGAGCGTGGTCTTCCCCACGTTGGGGAGTCCGACGATGCCGAGCTTCACGGCCGACCTCCGGTCACTGCTTCGCCAGCTTGCTTGTCAGCGCGACCTCGAGCATCTCGATCACGTCGCGCAGTTGCCGTCTCGTCTGCCCCGGGTTCCTGCGCTGCAGGGTCGCCATGGTGTCACGCCGCGTGTTCATGGGGAAGAACGGCTCGCCCTCTGCGTTCAGGTCCTCGTCGGCGGCGACGAAGCCGGCGACGGGGATGCCGTGGGACGCGAACGGGATGTGGTCGCCGGCTTTCTTGTATCCGACGCCGCCCAAAGCCCGTGGCTTCACCTGCAGCAGGGCGTCGGTCGCGACTTCGATCTGCAGCCGGTCGGCGATCGCGAGCACGTCTCCGAGCAGCCACGCGCCCTCGGCCTCGTCGCCGTAGGCGTACAGCACCCGGCCGCCGGCGACGCTGTCGAGGTTGATCATCCCCGCGATCGCGCGTCGCTCGACGTCGCTCAGCGCGTCGACGTAGTGGACCGAGCCGAGCAGGCCTGCCTCCTCGGCGCCGAAAGCGACGAAGGCGATGGTGCATGGGGTGCTCACGTCCTTCACACGGGCGGAGATCTCGAGCAGCGCGCCGATGCCGGAGGCGTTGTCGAGCGCTCCCGGCGATCCCTTCACAGTGTCCATGTGCGCGCCCACGACCAGGGTCGCGCCGGACTCCCCCGGCTTCACCGCGATGACGTTCGCCGAATGGATCGCCGCGCCGTCCCCGTCCTGGGCGATGAACTCCTGGAGCACCGGCTCGTAGTCGTATTGCTGGAAGGCGTGGAAGACGAACTCACGGGCGCGGATCTCGCCCCAGGTGTCGGCGGGGCGCGGGCCCACCGTATTGCTGAACTGGTCCATGATCGCGTAGGCGAGCGACCCGGGATCGGTGCTCGATGCCGCCTTGGAGGGCAGGCCGGTGTCGGCGCGCCGGCCGCAGGCGGGCGCGCCGACCAGCACGGCTAGGGCTATGAGCACGATGACGGTGCGGCGCGCTATCGCGGACACTCGGCCTCCGGGATGCGTGTGGATCGGCACTGCTGCCGGGCTGCGGATCCCGTCATGGTACACCAGCCTCATGGGTCCGCCGGACGCCCGCCGCCGGGGCGGACGTGTCTCGCCGGCGCCGGGGCAGGCGCGCCGTATCCGCACCGCTTCAGAACGGGGCTGGGACGAAGAAGACGTAGAGGCCTCCGAACAGAAGGCCGAACGCCAGCCCCGCGACGACGTCGCCGACGTAGTGCACGCCGAGGTACACGCGGGTGAACGCCAGGAGGGCGGCGGCGGCGATCACCGGGGGCAGCCACTGCGGGTAGAGCGTGCCGAGCGTCCAGCAGGCCGTGACCGACATGCTCGCGTGCGACGAGGGGAACGACTCGCTCGAGGGCGACGGGATGTGGTTGGGGAGGCTCGGGTCGGCTACGGTCGGGCGCCGTCGCCCGACGGCACGCTTGATCGCCGACCCGAGCAGGTCGACGAGGGTCACGGCGACGGCGACGTAGAAGAACGTCGCCACCGGTCGCCGTCCGCCGGTCGCCAGCGGCAGGAGTGCGATCGCGCACCACAGCACGCCGTAGTTCCCGCTCAAGGAGAAGAGGCCGAGGGGTCGCGTGAGCCAGCCCGGATGCGGCCAATCGACGGCGATGCGTCGGGACAAGCGCCGGTCGGCGGCGTCGAGGCGGGTGAGCGCCGGGTGGCGGCCGGGATCGCGCGATCTGGGTCCGTCTGCGCCTGCCATCGGGATCGGCGTCGAGTATACTATCCGCCGGTTCGCGCCCCCGCTTCCGACCCAGGACCGGCTCCATGCGCTCCACCGTCATCGTCACCGCTCTCGGCCTGGACCGTCACGGTCTGCTCGCCCGCGTGGCGACGACGATCGCCGAGCAGAACGCCAACGTCGATGACGTCAGCCAGACGGTCTCGAACGGTATGTTCACGATGATCATGTTCGTGTCGTTCGACCAGAGCGAGACGACGATGGCCGAACTGAAGGAAGCGCTCGCCAGGACCGGGGAAGAGATCGGTCTCCAGATCAACGTGCAGCACGAGAACATCTTCCGCTTCATGCATCGCATCTAGGGCGGGGCGTTCCAGCCGCCCGTCCGCGCGCCGTCACGACTTCAGGGAGGCGACCCGTGGTCTTCATCACCGCGGACGAGATCCTCGAGACCGTCCACATGATCAGGTCCGAGAACCTCGACGTGCGCGCCGTCACGATGGGGATCTCGCTGGACGACTGCGCCGAGCGCGACCCGCGGCGCACGGCGGAGCGCGTGCGCGCCAAGATCGTGCGCCGCGCCGGCCGGCTCGTCGCCGTCGCCGACGAGCTGCAGGAGAAGTACGGCGTGCCAATCGTCAACAAGCGGGTCGCGGTCACGCCCATCGCCGAGGTCGCCGGTAACGACGACCCCGAGGCCTACATCACCATCGCGAGGGCCATGGACGCGGCCGCCGACGACGTGGGGATCGACTTCATCGGCGGCTTCAGCGCTCTTGTCCAGAAGGGCTTCACAAGGAGCGATGCGGCGCTCATCGAGTCGATCCCCGAGGCCATCGGCGGTACGCGGCGCGTGTGCTCGTCGGTCAACGTCGCCTCGACGCGCGCCGGCATCAATATGGACGCCGTGGTGCGCATGGCCGATGTGGTTCTCGCAACGGCGAAGCAGACGGCGGCCGACGGCTCCATCGGTTGCGCCAAGGTCGTCGTGTTCTGCAACGCGCCCGAGGACAACCCGTTCATGGCCGGGGCGATGCACGGCAGCGGCGAGCCCGAAGTGAGCATCAACGTGGCCATCTCTGGGCCGGGCGTCGTGCGCAACGTCGTCGCCGCGCATCCTGAGGCCTCGCTCATCGAGCTCGCCGACCTCATCAAGCGCACGACGTTCAAGATCACCCGTGTCGGCGAGCTCGTCGCCCGCGAGGCCTCAGAGATGCTCGACGCGCAGATGGGCATCATCGACCTGTCGCTCGCTCCGACGCCGGCGGTCGGCGACTCGATCGCCGAGATCCTTCAGAGCATGGGGCTGGAGCATCCGGGCGCGCCCGGGACGACGGCGGCGCTGGCGATGCTCAACGACGCGGTCAAGAAGGGGGGCACGATGGCGACTTCGTCGACCGGAGGCCTTTCGGGCGCCTTCATCCCGGTGAGCGAGGACGCCGCCATGGCGCGCGCTGCGGCCGAGGGCGCCCTCTCCATCGAGAAGCTCGAAGCGATGACCGCCGTGTGCTCCCTCGGCCTCGACATGATCGTCGTGCCGGGGGACACGCCGCGCAACGCCCTGGCCGGAGTGATGGCCGACGTCATGGCCATCGGCATGATCAACGGCAAGACGACGGGCGCGCGCCTCATCCCGGCGTACGGCAAGAAGGCGGGTGACTGGGTCAGCCTCGGCGGACTCTTTGGCGAGGGCCCGGTCATGGCGCTCAGCACGTCGCGTAACGACGCCTTCGTGGCCCGCGGCGGGCGCATCCCCGCGCCTCTGCAAGGGTTGACGAACTAGAGGGGCGCGGCCCGAACTGGAGGGGGCAGCTCGTCCGGCGGGCTCGACGGGTAGCGCCGCGGGCTGAGCTCCACCTCAGCTGTGGCCGGGGTGCGCGGCTCAGGCGCGAAGGTCCTGCATCATGTCGTGGATCTGGCGGGCCGTGTCCTCCCTGCCGATCGCGCGGCAGATCTTCTCCGCCTCGGTGAGCTGGAGGATCGCGTCCAGGTCCTGCCCCTGGGCACGGAACTGCGTCGCTTGGTCGATCTCGAACGTCACCAGTTCGGTGAGCATGCGTCTGATCTCGGGATCGCCCAGGTCGACCATCTTGGTGCTCGTCGTGACGATGATGCTCGAGAGCGGCACGAGCCGGCTCGCGGACGCCTGCGGTTCCGAGCCCTCCGCCGCGGGTGACTTGGGCGACGACTGTGCCGGCGTGGCCTCGGAGGCCGGCTCGGCGACCGGTTCGGCCGATCCGACGGGCGCCTCTGCGTCAACTTTCACGGCCGTCATATCGTCCGTCGTCTCGGCGTCGTCGCGGGTGCGTCCCGCAGGCGCGCTCTTCGCAGGAACCGCGGGCGGCTCGCCGCGCTCGCCCCAGTCGAGGTCGATCTCGCCGCTCATCGCCGTACCGCCGTCTGGCGTCCCACCCTCGCTCGTCGTCGCGCGACCGTTCGCCGTCGCGTCGCCGGAAACCGGCGGCTCGGCGGGTACATACTCCGGCGCGCCGAGCTTCGCGAGCGTGTCGCTCGGCGGCGTGTCGAACAGGGAGCAGCGCTGGGACTCGTCTGAAGTCTCGACGTCCTCCTCGCCGGGCTTGCGGGTGACGATCAGGCCGACCACGAGCAGGACGACGATGACGGCGGCCACCGCGATGCCGACGATCTGGATGGTGGACATGGTCTCTCTCAGGGTCGGAGGTTGACACGCGTGCGACTACCCGTCCGTGTTCGCCCAGGCGCGGCCAATCCCTGCGGTCGGCGGCGTACAATCGCGCCGTGATCGAGCGTACGGTGATCGAGGAGGCGGTGGCGAGCTTGGGTGAGCCCCCGTTCCGGGCGCGACAGGTATACGAAGCGATCACCCGTGGGCTCGTCACGGACTTCTCGGCCATCAGCACCTTGCCCGTCCGTCTGCGCAAGGCGCTCGCTGCGCGGCTGCAGCCCGTCACGATCGAGGAGGTCGAGACGCGCGTCACCAGACGTGGGGACGCGCGTAAGACCCTCTTCGTGACGGCTGACGGTCAGCCTGTCGAGGCGGTCCTCATGACACCGCCGCGGCGCGCCACCGTGTGCGTCTCGAGCCAGATAGGGTGCGCCGTCGGGTGCGCCTTCTGCGCCTCAGGAAGGCTGGGTCTGCGGCGCGACCTGAGCGCTGAGGAGATGGTCGACCAGGTCCTCGCCGCCCAGCGCGCCCTCAAGCCCGAAGGTCGCCACGTCACCAACGTGGTCTTCATGGGGATGGGGGAGCCCTTCCACAACTACGACGAGACGCTCCGCGCCTGCCGCCTGCTGAACGACCCCGCCGGCTTCGGGCTCGCCGCCCGGGCCATCTCGGTGTCGACGGCCGGGGTCGTCCCCGGGATCGAGCGGTTCGCCCGCGAGCCCCTGCAACTGAACCTCGCCGTGAGCCTTCACGCGGGCACCGACGTCCTGCGCGACCGTCTCGTGCCTTTGAACCGGCGCTATCCGCTCGACGCCGTGTTCACGGCCTGTGAACGCTACGTGGCCCGGACGCGGCGGAAGCTGCTCTTCGAGTATGTCGTGTTGGAGGGCGTCAACGACACGGCGGAGCAGGTCGAAGCGCTCGCGCGGCGCCTGCGCCGGCCGCTCTTCCATCTGAACCTCATCGCCTACAACGAGACCGGCGGCCCCTTCAGGCGGCCGCGGCCGGGCGCGCTGAGCGCGTTCCGCGGCCGCCTCGAGGCCGCCGGCGTCCGCTGCACCGTGCGGCGTTCACCGGGAGACGACATCAAGGCCGCCTGCGGGCAGTTGGCGCTGCGCAGCGTGCGCGCTGCGGCTCAGTAGCCGCCGGCCTCGACGACACGGTCGGCGCCGGCGCGTGATTCCTCCGCGCCCGGGCGACGGCCGACCATCCACGCTGCTCACTCTTCTCGGCGGCGGTCGTTCTGGCGTCGCCGTAGCGCGCCTCCTGCCTCGCGTAAGGCGGCGGCGGCGGCGAGTGGGTCGACATCCACGATGGCCATGTCGCTGCCGAGCTCGAAGCCGGCGATGTCGGACAGTCTTGGGGCGATCTCGATGTGCCAGTGGAAGGCGCCGCGAAGGACGGCCGGCGCCGTGTGGATCCAGAGGTTGAACGGCGCGCCGGCGGTCGCGGTCCTGACCGCGACCAGGGCGCGCCGCAGCGCGCCGCCGAGCAGCGCGGGGTCGGCGTCGCGCACGTCGGCGACGTGGGCAGCGGGCGCCAACCAGAGCTCGTGCGAGAAGCGGCTTGCCAAAGGCGTCCAGGCGACATGCTCGCCGCAGAAGACGAGACGCTCGCCGCTGCCGGCGATCTCGTCGCAGAGGACGCAAGTACCGTACCGGTTGCGGTGGCGGTCGAACTCCATGAGCTCGTCCTGCAGCAGCGACGGGACGACGGGGGTGGCGAAGAGCTGGGCGTGCGGATGCTCGAGCGACGCTCCGCTGCCGGCTCCCCGGTTGACCACGAGCGTCGCCGCGGCGGCGCCGGCGTCGAGCTGGGCGCCGATGCGGCGCTGGTAACAGGCGATAGCTGCAGTGAGATCGTCGTCGCCGAGGTCCTCGAGCTCGACGTCGTGAATCGGCGAGTGCAGGATGACCTCGTGCATGCCGGCCAGCGCCGGGTACTTGTTCGGGACCACGCGCACGGTCCAGCCGGGCGAGTCAGGCGCGCCGCCCTCCGGGCGGCGCGCCTCGACCTCCGGAGGCGTGAGCGCTTCGTTCCCGCCGCAGAACGGACAGGGCGCAGGGGTGGTCTCCGCGCCCGGCGCGGCCGCTTGAGCGCCCGTGCCGGGCGCGCCGTGCGGCCGCGCCGCCCGTCCGGGCGCGATGATCGCCAGCTTGCCCGAGACGGGGTTGCGGCGCAGCTCGCCGCGGGGGCTTGTGGCGTCTGTCGTCGGCTGGTCCATCGGGAAGGCAGACAGGCGGCTCAGCTTCGCCGGCCGCCCCGGACCGCGTCCTGCGCTTGCCTGCAGGTCAAGCCTACTCGCTGTCCAGGGAGGCGTCGAGGCTGGCCTTCGCGTCCTCGTCCCGGGAGCGGTACAGCGCCCGCGCGTCGCGCACCTTGTCGTACCCCTCGTCCAGCACGGCGCCCATTTGACGCCACAGGCAGACGTCCTTCTTCAGGTACTTGCGCTGGATGCCCGGTGTGCAATCCTCGGCGAGGGGGCATGCGTAGCAGAGCTCGCTGTCGAGCTTGAGTCGCTGCTTGCGTGGCGTCTCGCCCTCGTCGATGCGCCGGTATGCGTCGAGGAGGAGTTGTTGGACGTTGCCCTGGATCGCGACCTGGAAGTGGGGCATCTGCTCGGGTTCGTCGTACAGGAAGACGCCGTTCGTCCAGTGGGCGAGCTCGAAGACCTGGTCCGTCGTCTGCTTCTCCATGACGGCGCGGATCGCGGCCTCCTCGGTGTAGCCCATCTCGACCAGGCGTTGGCCGAGCGGTTTGACCTTCTTCTCCTCTCGCGAGCGTGTGGCGTCTTCGATGAGCGCTTCGGCCAACTGCTGCTCGGTCAGACAGCCGGCCTTGACCAGGCGGGCGCCGAGCTTCTCGTCGGTGACGGGCAGGGAGATGCCCTCGACGCGACCCTCGACGAGATAGATGAAGCCGAACTCCTCGAAGTCGCGGACCTCGAGGACGCCTGTCGCGGCGGCCTGCGCGAGGAACTGGAGGATGCTCGCGAGGTTGAAGTGTGTGATGGATCCTTGCAGCAACATGTCGGGGCTTCGGTCGGGTCGCTCCGCTCCCGTATGTCGGCAGGTGCGGCGCTTTGCGTTAGTGCCTGGGCGCCGCTATACTGCTGCTTCCGGGCAGTGGACGACGAGCGAGGACGCCGTGAAGAGGACGTACCAACCGAACACCCGCAAGCGCAAGAAGACGCACGGGTTCCGCAAGCGCATGAGCACGCGGGCTGGTCGGGCGGTCATCAAGCGTCGGCGGCAGAAGGGGCGCAAGCGGCTCTCGGCCTGACCGGCCGGCCCCGATGACCAACAAGCGTTCCCGTCTTTCGCGCTCTTCCGACTTCCAGCGCATCTATCGCCAGGGCAGTTCGACCGCCTCGCGCTTCCTGGTGTTGTACACGTTCCGCCGCCCTGGTGAAGTGAACGCCGACGGACCGCGCCTCGGTCTGTCCGTCTCGAAGAAGTTGGGCGGCGCCGTGGTGCGGAACCGCGTGAAACGTCTGCTTCGCGAGGCCTTCGGGTCGGTACGCGAGCAGCTGGCCGAGGACCACGACTTCGTGTTGATCGCCCGCCCGCCGCTGCTGGAGCTCATCGCCCGCGAGAGCGAGGGTGAGAAAGGCCTCGTCAGCGCGGCCGTCCGTGACCTTCTGGGCCGCGCCGGCTGTCTGCCGAGCGAGAAGGACGAGGCGTCGTGAGCGCGACGCCGTCACGGGGCGCCGTGAGCTGGGTCTCGATGGCCATGAACAAGGTCCTCGTCGCGCTGATCCGCGTCTATCAGTTCGCCATCTCACCGATGCTGGGCCAGCGCTGCAAGTACTACCCGTCGTGTTCGAACTATGCCATCGAAGCCGTGCGCGTTCACGGCGTGATCCGTGGCAGCGGGCTGGCGGCATGGCGCCTGCTGCGCTGCAATCCGTTCAGCAACGGCGGCGTCGACCCCGTCCCGCCACGGCGGGTCTGACCGAGACCCTCTGTCCCTCGAGCCAAAGGTCAGCCGATGACGACGATCCTCAAGCCGCTGGTCCAGCTCCTGCACTGGATCCTCATGTGGATCCACGACGGCCTCGCGTCCGTCGGCTTGGGCGAGCAGTGGACCTGGGGTCTCGCGATCATCGGCCTGACGGTCATCGTGCGCACGCTGATGTTCCCGCTCACCTGGAAGCAGTATCGGTCGACGCGCGCCATGCAGGCTCTGCAGCCGCTCATCAAGGACCTGCAGCGTAAGTACAAGGACGACCGCCAGAAGCTGCAGCAGGAGACGATGAAGCTCTATTCGGAGCACAAGGTGAACCCGTTCGCCTCATGCCTCCCGCTGCTCATCCAGATGCCGGTGTTCTTTGCCCTCTACTACGCGATCCGCGGTGCAGGCTACCTGCCGGAAGCCGAGACCAAGGCGCTGTCCGACGCCGCCTTCCTCTGGATCCCGCATCTCGGCGCCCCCGATCCCTACTACATCCTGCTCATCATCTATGTCGCCACCCAGATGATCTCGACCGAACTCACGCTCACGCCGCAGACCGAGACCTCGCAGAAGTGGCTCATGCGCGGCATGCCGATCTTCTTCGTCTTCCTTCTGTTCAAGTTCCCGTCGGGCTTGTTCGTGTACTGGGTGACCACCAACCTGTGGACGATCGGCCAGCAGCTCATCATCCGCAGGGCGATGCCGATCGTGCCCATCGAGGCCACGGCCGGAGCGGGTGGCGGCAAGGGCGGCAAGAGCGGCAAAGCCGCCGCGCCGCCCAAGAAGCGCAGCCGCTTCATGGAGGCCATGATGGCCGCCCAGGAGCAGGCCGGGAAGCAGCGCGAGGAGAAGCGCAAGGCGGCGGAGGGCGGCGGCAAGGCGGCATCCGGCGGCAAGGCGGCATCCGGCGGCAAAGGCACGGGAGCCAAGGGCGCCGGCGCCAGGAAGGCTGCCGCCAAGGGCGGCAAGGCGGGCGCGAAGAAGGGCGGCAAACGCCCGCCGCCGGGCAAGCGCGTCAAGCCGCGGAAGCTCGCGCCTGAGCTCGACGACAACGACGCTCCGCCGCCGTACCGCTGAACGGCGGCGAGCAGAGCCGCATTCCGACACACTGATCGGAGGCACGGATGGACGAGTCCGAGCTTCAGCCGATTGACGGCACCGACGACGACCTCGCCGGCGAGCCGAAGGACGACGAGCCGTACGGGGAAGCCGGGTCCGGCGAGGACGAACCGGACGACGGGTCCGGCGAGGACGAGCCCTACGACGAGGACGAGGACACACACGCGACCGTCGGGAGCGCGGCGACGGTCGAGGCGGCGAAACGTGTGGCGCTCGAGGGGCTGCGCAAGATCGTGCCGGCGGTGAGCGAGGCCGACGTCGAGTACATCGTCCTTGAGGAGGGCGTCAGAGGGGGCCTCTTCGGGCGCGGACGGGTCGAGGCGCAGGTCGAAGCCCGGCTACGGCCGTCGACCGCGGTGGTCGAAGCCGGCGACGAGGGCCTGCCGTCTCAGGCCGGGACGTTGCGCGACTTCGTCCAGGGCGTCGTCGACCGCATGGGCGTCGAGGCGACGGTCGAGGCCCGTGATACCCCGGAAGCCGTGAGCGCCGAGATCAGCGGCGACGACCTCGGTATCCTGATCGGCCGCCACGGCGCGACCATCGACGCCCTGCAGTACATCGCCGCCATCGTGGTCAATGGCGACCGTCACCACCGGCGCCAGGTCATCGTCGACGCCGAGGGGTACCGCAAGCGTCGCGAGGCCTCGCTCAAGGCGCTGGCCGACCGCATGGCGCAGAAGGCGGCCCGCGAGGCGTCAAGCGTCCAGCTCAAGCCGATGACGGCCGCCGAGCGCAAGGTGATCCATCTGCATCTCAAGGACCATCCGCGTGTGCAGACGGCGTCCGAGGGGAACGAGCCTTTCCGCGCCGTAGTGATCTCACCGCGTCCGCGGCATCCGTGAGGGCGTCAGGCCCGACCGCGGGCGCGGGGAACGGGTAGAACAACAGCAGCAAGAGATCATCCGGAGTCGACGGGAACGCGGCAGGCCTGCGCGACTCCGCCTTGCAGGGGCGCGCGGCCGGAACACGACGAGACGAAAGGGGCTCACATGCGTCGCAAGCACCTCTCAGTATGGGCAGGAATCCTCCTTGTGGTGGCGCTCACGGTCGTCTTGGCGGCCGGCTGTGGCGGGGACGAGGGAACGACGGCCGCCTCGCCTTCGCCGACCGAGCAGCTCACCCCTCAGGAGATCGTCGACCAGTGCACGGCGGCGATGAACGAGGTGACGTCGGCGTCGTTCACGGCCGACTTCAAGATTGACGTTCAGGGTGACGCCAGCAAGGTCACGGACGAGACGGCGCGGCAGTTGCTGGCGAAGCCGATCACTCTGCATGCCGAGGGCGCGAGCAGTACCGACCCTCAGGCGGCCGACGTGGACCTGGCCTTGTCGTTCTCGGGCCAGAACCTCG
This sequence comes from Actinomycetes bacterium, assembly GCA_029547745.1. Lineage (GTDB taxonomy): Bacteria > Actinomycetota > Thermoleophilia > UBA2241 > UBA2241 > UBA2241. Next base: position 6,844 of record JAKPOQ010000065.1, on the reverse strand, counting down.
CCATGACGATCCTCAACGAGGGCGAGAAGGCGTGGGTGCAGTACCAGGGCACGTGGTACGCCGTGCCGCCGGAGCAGACGAAGGCGCTGCAAGCGGGCGAGTCCGGAGGCGCACCCGAGCAGCAGTTGCGCGAGCTCGGGCTCGACCCCAAGGCATGGAACGTCGAGTGGGAGCTCGCGGGCATCGAGACGGTGGACGACATCCAAGTCTACCATCTCACGGCCTCACCCGATCCGAAGAAGATCGCCGGCGACCTGATGAAGACGCTGAACGATCCGGACTTCTACAAGAAGCTCGGCGATCAGGCGACGGCCGCGCAGGTCAAGGCGCTGCAGAAGGAGAACGCCGCGTTGCTGAAGCAGGTGCAGAAGGCCCTCGACAGTCTTGACGTCGAGCTCTGGATCGAGACCGGGTCCAAGTATCTGCGCAAGAGTACCCTCCTGGTCGGCATGGACACGAAGGCGATCAAGGGCGCAAAGGGCCTCACCGCCATGACGCTCGGCTTCTCCCTGGGAATGGCGGACTTCGGTCAGCCTGTCGAGGTCACTCCTCCCGCGAAGGCGAAGAGCTTCGACAAGCTCATGAACGACCTCACGGGCGGTATGACGCCGGGCGCGTCGCTCTGACGACAGCTTCACGGGGCGCGGCCGGAGCGGGCGCTTCCCGAGACGCGGGACGGGCGGGGCGGCGCCGTGAGGCGCCGCCCCGCCCGTCCCCTTTCGGCTCGCCGCCGGCTCCCGCCGCTGCGGCGGCCCGACTCACTCGTCCCAGTCGAAGTCGCGCGCCCGGGTGCGCTCCCATTCGGCCTTCTCGTCGTCCGTGCGCTGGCCGAGGAGCGACTTGGAGAGGATCTCGGGGCCGCCCCCGGGGGCCGCGGGGGACGCCGCCTCGCCCTCGGTCGCGGCGGCCGTTCGTTCCTCTTCCTGCAGGGCCGCGGCCTGGTCGGGCATCTCTTCGCGCCGCTGTTGCGCTGAGGCGCGGCTGATCCGCGCGGCGGCGAGGTGCACGGTGCCGTCGGCGCGGACGCTGGCGTTGGGCTGGAGGTCCTGGCGGTCGTCGTAGCCGCGGTCGCCCAGCCGGACGCTTCCCGTCTCGATGTCGACGGTGAAGCGGTACCAGCCCATCGACCACATGAAGGTGACAGTCGCCGTCTCGCCGTCGAAGCCCACGTGGACGTTCGGGATCCCGAGGTCGGCGTTCGTCTCGGCGATCTTGCGGGGCACGGGACTGACGTTCAGGAGGTCGACGCCACGCTGCAGCAGCGTCATGGAGGCGGCTTGCGCCTCGGCGTCCGGCAGCTCGGCGGCCGAAGCCGCGGCCGTCGCCTCGGCTTCGCGCGCCTCGCCCCGCTCGGCAGTCTCGGCAGCCGCAGCCTCCGCCTCGGCCGAAGCCGGCGTGGCGAACGCTTCGCCTGGCGCCTCGGCCCATGTGCCCTCGACTGTCGCTTCCGCCGATGTGGCGTCGACTGTCGCTTCGGCCGATGTAGCGTCGACTGTCGCCTTGGACCATGTGGTCTCGATCGTCCCCTCGGCCGCCGGAGCCTCGATGGCCTCGTCCTCTGCTGCGACCGCCGGGATGGTGGCCGTGTCCTCAAGCGGGGGCTGGTCGCCCTCGTCGCGCGCGGGCCCGGGCGCGTCTCCTGGGGCCGCCGCTTGGGTCGAAGCCCGGCTCTGCAGCCGCGCCAGGCGGCCGATGAGCTCCTGGCGTTCGGCTTCGCTCTGCGCGAGCCGCGCAGTGAGAACCTCGATCTGGGCGTCGCGATCTTTGATCGCCTTCCACAGGGCGTCGCTTTCGCCGCGCGGGGAGGACCGTTCGACGCTCGTCTGCGCCCCGTCGGCGTTGAGTCGCGCGGCGTTGCCGTTACCGTTCCCTACCTTGAGGCGTTCGCTCGCGGGCGACGCACTCGCCTTTGCGCACAGGGAGCAGAGCAAACGCTCCTCGCCGTCCGGGCCCTCCACCTTCTGCGTCCACTCGCCGACGAGCAGCGTGCGTCCGCACTGGTAGCAGACCGGCTCATTGCTTGCGCCCTTGTCTTTGCCGAACAGGCGTCCGAGCATCGTCGCTCCCTTGCCGGTGCAAGCCCCTCGGGTGGAAGAGGCTCCTGCAAGAGGCCACAGCATACCAGAGGGTCATGTGCCGAGGTAGAGAGGGCCGGCGCCTCCGGCGCCGGCGCCCGCCCTCAGCGCGCCCCGCGGTCGCTGCTGCGCACCACGAGCGTCCCGGTGAGGGCGTCGCCGAGGCGCTGCTTGCGCCTGGAAAGAGGGATGACGAGCAGGTACGGAAGCATGAGCATCATCGCCTCCGGCAGGCGCGTCATGCCACGCACCAGGTGTGCCAGGGCGTCGGGTCTCCCCCCGTCCAGGTTCACGACCCTGAGATCGAACACCATCTTTCCCAGCGTCGCCTGATAGTAGGTCTCGAGGATGACGAAGTAGAGGAGCGTCGGGAACACAGCGGCGAGGAGGCGAAGGACGACGGCGACGCTCGGCAGGGCCACGCTCGCGGCGACGAGGCCGGTGAAGAGCGCGATCATGAGCACCGCGTCGACGGCTCCGGCCGCCAGCCGCCTCGCGAGGCCGACCCCGATCAGTTCCGGCGGCTTCGCCAGCTCACTCCTCCTCGCCCTCCTCGGGCTCGTTCTCATAGCTCGAGAGGACGTCGCGAGCGCGGTCGAGGTCGTCTTCGCGCACGAGGATCTGGATTGGGATCACCTCGCCCACGGGGAAGACATCGTCGGTCGTACCGGAGGTGACCGCCTCGATGCCGGCCTGCTCAAGGACGCCGCACACGATGCTTGCGAGACCTATGTCGTGGACGGTGGTCAGCGTGACAAGGTCCATGGCCTCACCCCGTGGTTCGTGGGACGGTTCCGGCGCCCGCGGCAAATACTGCGGACGCGCGACCGATTATACCCGGACGCCGGCGGGGCACCCGGTGGCTTCACCGGGCCGCGCGCAGAGCCAGGAGGCGTTCGACGTTGTCGCGGTCCGGCCCGTCGCCGGCGACGCCCGGGACCTCGAGGATGCCGGGAAGGTCGGCGAAGAGCGGGTGATTGACGATCTCGGCGAACGCCGGCAGGCCCAGGTCACCGTCACCGATGTTCTCGTGGCGGTCGCGATTGGACCCGAGCGGCGTCTTGGAGTCGTTGAGGTGCAGACAGACCAGACGGTCGAGGCCGCAGGCGGCGTCGAGGTCGGCGAGCGCGCCGTCCAGGCCGGCCCGGTCACGGATGTCGCAGCCGGCCTCGAAGAGGTGCGCGGTGTCGAGGCAGAGCCCGAGGCGCGGGTCGCCGTCGACCGCTTCGATCATCGCCGCCAGCTCGGTGAAGTCGACGCCCATCGTGCCGCCGGCCCCGGCCGTGTTCTCGAGCAACACGCGCACCCGCGAGTCGCCGACCTCGTCGAGGGCGCGGCGCAGCGCGCCCTGCACGCGTTCGAGGCCGGCGGCGAACCCGGCGCCCTGATGCGAGCCGACATGGGTGACGATCGCGTCGGCGTCGAGTTGCTCGGCGGCGGCGACCGCGCCGACGAGCGCGGTCACGGACTTCTCGTAGAAGTCCTCGTTCGTGCTCGCCAGGTTGATGAGGTAGATGGTGTGGATGAGGACGAAGCGGATCGGGGACGCGGCGCGCGCTTCGCGAAAGCGCGCCGCGTCCCTCTCCGTGTACAGTCGCGGCTTCCAGGTGCGGGGGCTGCCGGCGAAGAACTGGATCGCCTCGCAGCCGAGGTCCACGCCGTTGGCGATCGCCTTCCACACGCCGCCCGAGGCGCGCACGTGAGCGCCGATGTACATCGCCCCTCCTTCCGTGTGGTCTGAGTCTACCCCGCATCTGTCGAGGCGAGCTGGGAAGTCGACGCGGACGCCGGGAATCAGCGTCGCTCAGCCGAGGTCGCGGCGATCGCGTCGGCTTCGGGCGGGGCGTGATAGGGTTTGCGCCCGGGCGTACCTCGCGTCGTGCCGATGGTGCGTCCGGCACGTCCATGAAGACCGATCCCACGGGGTGACACCGGACCATGTGCGGCATCTTCGGCTTCGCCGGGCCACCCGACCATGCGCTTCTCGGCCGCATGGCCGCGGTGCTCGTGCACCGCGGCCCGGACGACGCCGGCAGTCTTGAGCGGGACGACGTGAGCCTGGGCCACCGGCGCCTGTCGATCATCGACCGCGCCGGTGGCCATCAGCCGATCGCCAACGAGGACGAGACGGTCTGGCTCGTCTACAACGGCGAGGTTTACAACTACCGCGAGCTGCGCGCCGAGCTCCAGGCCGCGGGCCACACCTTCCGCACGCACAGCGACAGCGAGGTCATCGTGCATGCCTACGAGGAGTGGGGTCCGGCCTGCGCGGCGCGCTTCAACGGCATGTGGGCCTTCGCCGTCGCCGACTTGCGGCCGATGCCGGCCGAGAGTGGACCGTCCGGTGGCGGCGACGGCACCGGGGTTGCCGACGGCGCGGGCGTGGGCGCGAGGCTCGTCCTCTGCCGCGACCACTTCGGCATCAAGCCGCTGTACTACACGCGTTCTCCGAAGAGCGGGCGCTTGCTGTTCGCCTCCGAGATCAAGGCCCTGCTACAAGACCCTGACGTGGTCCCGCGGCCCGACGAGCAGCTCGTGTTCGAGTACCTGGTGCACGGGATGCACGAGCACCGTCCGGAGACGTTCTTCGAGGGCGTCTGGCACGTGCCGGCGGCGAGCTGGGTGGAGGTGCCGCTGGGCGCCGGCCCCGGCGAAGCCGATGTGGCCGGCGCCGGCGAAGCCGCGGAAGCCGGCGCCGGGCCCTCGCGCTCGGCGCTTCCCGCGACCGCCTATTGGCAGCCGGAACTGCGCCGGGACGGCAACGCCGACCCGGCGCAGTTCCGGCGGCTGTTCCGCACGAGCGTCGAGCGGCGCCTCGTGGCGGAGGTGCCGGTCGGCTCATGCCTCTCGGGCGGTCTCGACTCGACGACCATCGTCAGCTTTATGAGCGAACTGCTCAAGGAGCAGGTGCCCGACGCTGCGTCGCTGCAGGGGCAGCTCAAGACGTTCTCGGCCGTGTTCGACGGCGACCCCATCGACGAGCGTGCGTACATCGAGGTCGCGGTCGAGGCCACCGGCGCCGACACGACCTACACGAACCCGACGTCGCCGCAGTTCGTCGACGAGCTGCGCGACTTCATGTGGCACCAGGAAGAGCCCATGGTCAGCACGGGGCCGTACGCGCAGTGGTGCGTCATGCGCCTCGCCCGGGAGCAGGTCACGGTGCTGCTCGACGGCCAGGGCGGCGACGAGCTGCTCGCCGGCTACGTCCCCTACCAGATGGTGTACCTGCGTGAGCTGTGGCGGGCCGAGCGGCGCGAGGAGTTCCGGCGGGAGGCGCTTGCGGCGCGCGACGTGCTGGCGCCGCTCATCAAGCGGCGCCTGAGCCAGCGCCGCAAGCGCCTCCGCGTCGGCGACCTGCTCGCGCCGCGCTTCCGCGCCAAGGCGCGCGACCCCGGCTACGGCCGGTCCCGGGACGACCTCAAGCTGCGCCTGCTCCAGGACCTGCTCACCTACAGCCTGCCCTGCCTGCTGCGCTACGAGGACAGGAACTCGATGGCTTTCTCGGTCGAGAGTCGCGTCCCGTACCTCGACCAGGAACTCGTCGCCCACATCCTGCGTCTGCCCTCCGACGCCATCATCCGCGACGGGTGGAGCCGCTGGATCCTGCGCGAGGCGCTCAAGGGGACGTTGCCCGAGAAGATCCGCCGGCGGCGCTGGAAGGTCGGCTTTACGACGCCCGAGATGCGCTGGATCAAGGCGCGGCGAGCGGCGTTCACGAGCCTCTACCAGTCGCCCGCGTTCCAGTCGCGCCCGTTCTGGCGCGGCGAGCAGGTCGTGGAGGCGTTCCGCCGCTGCTGCCGCGGCGAGGTCGAGGACTCGTGGTTCTTCTGGCGGGCGATCAACGTCGAACTCTGGCTGCGCGAGTTCTGCGACCGCCCGGTCGTGGTCGACGGGGCGGACGGCGAGGCGGCGCTGACGGCGCCGGCGCCGATCGGCGTCGCGCACCGCGGCTCCGTCGCCGAGGCCGGCGACGCCCTCGTCCCCGCCCTGCTGGAAGCGGGCGGGGACGAGGGCGGGCCGGCCCGCCGCGCCGCCGCCGAAGACCTCCTCGCCAGGTACCGGCCGAACGAGACGAAGCACCTGTTCGCCGCCGTCGATGGCACGGTGTACGCGCGCCTGCCCGTGAGGACCGACCTCGTCGGCAAGGGCGACGACCTCGCCGCGCTTTTCCGCCGTCAGGTGCTTCCCCACGTGCGGCCCGGCGACGTCGTCGCCATCGCCGAGAAGCCCGTCGCCGCGAGCCAAGGTCGTTCGTACCCGATCAGCGAGATCAAGCCCACGCGGCTGGCGCGCGTCCTGAGCAAAGCGGTGACGCGCACCCCGCACGGCATCGGCCTCGGCATGCCGGAGACGATGCAATTGGCGCTCGACGAGGCGGGAGCGCCCCGTATCGTCTTCGCCGCCGCGGCGGCGGCGGCCGGTCGCGTCGTCGGACGGCGCGGGCTCTTCTACAAGATCGCCGGCCCCACGGTCGAGGCGATCGACGGCCCGACGCCGTACACGCTGCCTCCGCACAACACGCACGCCAAGCTCGGACCCACCGACCCTGATGCAGTGGCCGCCCGTCTCGCCGACCTTCTCACGCGCGAGGCGCCGCGGGCGGGGGCGAGCGGGAACGGCCACCTGGCTGCCGTCGGCGTCGCCGTCGTGGACGCCAGCGACCTCGACGTGCACGTCCTCGGCGCCTCCGTGGGCGTCGACCGCCGACTGGTGCGGCGCCTCATGCTGGACAACCCTCTCGGCCAGGGGCACGAGCAGACGCCCGT
>JAKPOQ010000060.1 GCA_029547745.1 Actinomycetes bacterium | reverse complement strand
TTCCGCCTGCGTCAGGTCGCGCGCGCGCTGGCGCGCACGCCCGAGCTCGCTGACCGGCTCTTTGGCGTGCTGCTCCGTGACGAACCCGTGAGCGACGACATCCTGGACTTGCTGGCCGACGCGTCTTCCGGCGATCGGTTCACGGCCCCGGGCGTCGACGAACTCGAAGCCCTCAGCGGCTGCTGAGAACGGCCGCGCCAGACGCCGTGAGGCCGGCAGGCGCGGCGACACGATCCCCCTGGACGGCGGTGCACGTCCCTGAGGCGACCGGCTCCGCCGGTCGCCTTGCCTAATGTCCACCCGCCCGAACTGGCCACGGCGCCGGTCGGCTGCTACTGTCGTGCGAAACCACGACCGCCGAGAGGGAGGGCGCCTTGACCATCTGTATCGCGGCGATGTGCGCCAACCGACGGACGCCGTGCGGAGCTGCGGCGGCGCGGCTCACGGTCGGAGCTTGACGGGCTGAGCAGAGGGTATACCGTAGGTGCTGTACTTGACCCCGGCTTCGGGCCGGGCTGCGAAGCCGCTTCGGCGGCTTCTGCTTTTTCTGGGGGGAACATGGGGCTGCCGCGCACGATCGTCTACGTCGATGGCTTCAACTTCTACCACTCGGCGTTCGTGCGGGGTAAGCACGGGGGCTTCAAGTGGCTCGACATGCCGGCGTTCTGTCGACTTGCCTTGCCGAAGAACGACGTCGTCCTTGTGCGCTACTTCACGGCGCGGGTGCTGGCGAACGGCGGGCGTGTCCGTGCCAGAAGGAGACAGGATCAGTACCTGGGAGCGCTCGAAACCCTCCCAAGCCTGTCAGTGCATTATGGCAACTTCGTCGAACGCAAGAAGTATCTAAAGCTCATCCGTCCGAAACCCGGCGAGAAACGCGTGTGGGTGTGGGTCCCGGAGGAGAAGGGTTCAGATGTGAACCTCGCCTCGTACCTGCTGCTCGACGCCTTCACCAGAGCTTACGATGTGGCGGTCGTGCTCTCCAACGACGCCGACCTCCGCGAGCCCATCCGTATGGTTCGAGAGGAGCTGGGGCATCCTGTCGGGATCATGTGGGTGTCCGGTGGCGGGAAGAAGTGCGTGTTCGGACGCGACGTGGACTTCGTCCGTCCGCTCCGGCGCTGGCACTTCGAACAGGCGCAGCTTCCCCCGACCGTGACCTCGCCTGCGGGCGACGTCTTCAAGCAGCCCGTCCCCTGGGCGAGAGCGGCCCAACGCTCCACCAGCACCTCGAGACCGGATAGGGCGAACTGACAGCAGGTCCTGGTTCGCAGGCCGAAGAATGGTCGGCGTGGCCAGATTCGAACTGGCGACCCCTAGTCCCCCAGACTAGTGCGCTAACCAGGCTGCGCCACACGCCGACCGGAGCCCGGATTGTAGCACAGGGGCGGGTCACGGCGGCCGTGAGATAGACTGGTCGCCTGCCGATGAACCCGGTCGTAAGGAACATCCCGAACGCGCTGACCGTCGTGCGCGCCCTGCTCATCCCGGCGATCGTCTACGCCTATGCGCAAGATGCGCCTGGGCCCTCGGTGAGCGCGGCGGCGCTCTTCGTCGCCGCCGCGCTCACCGACTTCTTCGACGGCATCATCGCACGTCGGCTGAACGCCCAGACCGAGTTCGGCCGCTGGGTCGACCCGGTCGTCGACCGCGCCTTCTACTTCACGACGTTCAGCATGCTCTGGTATCTGGGCACGCTTCCGCTGTGGGCGGTCCTGCCACTGCTTCTTCGCGACGGCATCATGCTGGTCATGGCGCTGCCGGTGCGCATGTTCACGCGCTTTGGCCCGAACGTGAGCCGATGGGGAAGAGCGGCGACCACGACCCTCATCTGCTCGATCTTCTGCTTTCTGATCGACCTGCGGACGATCGGCTGGGTCCTGCTTGCCGTGGGCGGGACGCTGTATGTCGGTTCGGCCCTGCTCTACCTCGTGCGCGGCGTACGCATGTTGCGCGAGGGGCGGGCGGCGTAGGGGGCGGGCGGCGTAGGGGGCGGGCGGTCGCGCCGCCTACGCCGCCCGCCCCCGGCTCGCCCGCCCCCACGCCGCCGGCACTGTATCGCTTCGCGCCTTTCGGGTACGCTTGCCGCAGGAGTCGCGGGGCCGCGGCTTCGCCGCCGGCCCGTCGACCGCTGGGAGGTGAAGCCGATGCGCGCAGTCGTCATGGCGGGCGGTGAAGGGACGCGCCTGCGACCGCTGACGAGCAACCAGCCCAAACCCATGGTGCCCGTTGTGGGCAAGCCCTGCATGGAGTACATCCTCGAGCTGCTCAAACGCCATGGCGTGAAGGACGCCGTCGCCACGCTGGCCTACCTCCCGAAGAGCATCCGCGATTACTTCGGCGACGGGTCGACGATCGGGGTGCGCATGCAGTACTCGGTCGAGCATGTGCCCGCCGGCACAGCGGGCAGCGTGAAGCTCGCCGAGGACCACCTGCGCGACGACGTCTTCATCGTCATCTCGGGCGACGCGCTCACCGACTTCGACCTTGAGGACATCGTCGCCTTCCACAAGCGCCGCGGCGCCATGGTGACCATCGCCCTGAAGCACGTCGAGAACCCGCTCGACTTCGGCATCGTCGTCGTCGACGACGAGGGCCGCATCGAACGCTTCCTCGAGAAGCCGACGTGGGGCGAGGTGTTCTCGGACACCGTCAACACCGGCATCTACGTGCTCGACCCCGAGGTCTTCGACCACATCCCGTCGGGGACGCCCTTCGACTTCAGCCAGGACCTCTTCCCGAAGCTCCTCGAGATCGACGCCCCGCTCTACGGGTACGTCGCCGACGGGTATTGGCAGGACATCGGCAGCCTCGAGCAGTACCTCGTCGCGAACTGCGACGTGCTCGACGGCAAGGTCGACGTCGCCATCCCCGGCATCGAGCTCGAGCACCGGGTCTTCATCGGCGAGAACATCAACCTGGAGTCGCTGGAGAACGTCAGCGGCCCCGCCTACATCGGGAACTACGCCAAGATCTCGCGGCAGGCGCATGTCGGCGCCTACTCCGTGCTCGGCAGCAACGTGGTCGTCAAGGAGCATGCCGTGACGCGGCGCAGCGTGATCGACGCGAACACGTACCTTGGAGCCTCGAGCAAGGTGCTGGGCACGATCATCGGCAAGAACTGCGACATCAAGGCCGGGGTGACCCTCAACGAGGGCGTCGCCGTCGGCGACGAGTGCGTCATCGGCGAGGGAGCGAGCGTCGCCCCCGACGTCAAGATCTACCCGTTCAAGCGGGTCGAGACGGGGGCGCAGGTCAATTCGAGCATCATCTGGGAGTCGCGCGGCGCCTCGCGCGTGTTCGGCAAGGAGGGCGTCGTCGGGCTCATCAACATCGACGTGACGGCGGAGCTCGCGCTCAAGCTGGCGATGGCGTACGGGACGACGCTGCCGAAGGGCGCCCGCGTGACGACGAGCCGCGACGCGCACCCTGCGTCGCGGGTCTTCAAGCGGGCGCTGATCTGTGGTCTCAACTCGACGGGCGTCGTCGTTCGTGACCTGCGCGTGGCGAGCAGCGCGATCAACCGCTTCGAGGTCAAGAACGGCAACACGCAGGGCGGCATGCACGTACGCATCTCGCCGTGGGACCCCGAGATGGCCCAGATCCAGGTCTTCGAACCCCCGGGCGTGACGATCAGCGAGAAGCGCCAGAAGGACATCGAGAAGTACTACGCCCGTCAGGACTTCCGCCGCGCCTTCTACAGCGAGTTCGGCGAGATCCAGTTCCCGGACCGCGCCATGGAGACGTACGTGCGCGGCCTGACGCGCAACCTCGACATGGAGGCGATCCGCGACCGCGGCTTTCGTCTCGTCATCGACTACTCTGGCTCGGCCGCCTCGCTGGTCCTGCCGAACATCCTCGGCGAGCTCAACGCCGAGGTGCTCTCGGTGCGCGCCTTCACCGACCAGCGCACCACGAGCATCGCGGCCGAGGAGCTCGCCGCGAACATCAACGAGGTGCGGCGCCTCGTCACCGTGATGGGCGCCGACGCGGGGTTCGTCATCGCTCCGGGCGCCGAGCGTCTCTTCGTGGTCGACGAGCAGGGCGAGGAGGTCCCGGTCGAGAAGGCGCTCCTTCTCTTCGTGCGCCTCGTCGCCGAGCGCGCGGAGAAAGGGGCGAAGATCGTCCTGCCGCTCACCGTGACGCGCGTCGCCGAAGCCCTGGCGGAGCCGTTCGACGTCGAGATCGTGCGCAGCAAGGTCTCGATGCCGGCGTTCACGCGCGCCGCGACGGAGGAGGGCGTGGTGTTCGCCGGCGCCCTCGGCGGCGGTTACATCTTCCCCCAGTTCCTGCCCGCCTTCGACGCTGTGATGAGCCTCGGCAAGCTGCTCGAGCTGCTCGCGCCGCAGGGGCAGAGCCTCAGCGAGCTCGTCGCCGAGATCCCCGCCAGCACGCTCGTGCATCGCACGGTGCCCTGCCCGTGGTCGCTCAAGCCGACGGTCATGCGCATGTCGACCGAGCGCCTGCAGCGGATGGTCGAGGCGGAGGGCGCCGTCCTCGCGGCCTCGGGCGGCGCCGGGGGGAGCGACAACGACGATCTCTCCCAGCTCGCTGAAGGCGGCACCGGAGGCGAGCGCGACCCCGCCTCGATCAGCCTCATCGACGGCATCACGATCGAACGCGCGCGGTCGTGGGCGCAACTGCTGCCCGACGCGGACGAGCCCGTGTTCCACGTGTACGCCGAGGGCGCCGACGACGGCGAATCGCTCGAGCTCGCGGAGCGCGTCGTCGCCGAGGTGCGCGCCGTCCTCGACGAGGCGTCGCGCTAGGCCCGGGCCGTTGGGCCGCGCCACGTG
>JAKPOQ010000026.1 GCA_029547745.1 Actinomycetes bacterium | reverse complement strand
GTCGGCCGCCGGCTCATCGACGTCTGCCACGGCACCGCCTGCCACGTCGCCGGCGCCGAGCGCATCACCGAGGCCCTCGAGGAGGAGCTCGGCATCGCCGCCGGCAAGACGACCGCCGACGGCGAGTTCACCCTCGGCTCGGTGGCCTGCATGGGGGCCTGCTCGCAGGCCCCGGTGATGCGCATCGGCGAGGAGACCTACGGCAACCTCACCCCCGACAAGACACGCGCCATCATCCGTGAGCTCATGGCCCGGGTCGGGGCGCAGAGGGGGTGAGGCGCCGGTGAGCGAGGACACCCCCCCGAGCGCGCCCGTCCCCCGCGACGAGAGCCCGGACGCCGCCGGCGACGTCAGCGTCGCTGCCCTCGGCGACGGCCGCCTGCGGGTCTCGGTCTGCGCCGGCACGGCCTGCGTCTTCGCCGGCTCGCTCGCCGTCTACGACGCCTTCGTGGCCGAGGTCCGCGCGGCCGGCCTCGAGGACAAGGTCGAGGTCCGCAAGAGCGGCTGCCACGGCCTCTGCTCCCAGGCCCCCCTCGCCGTCGCCGCCGACACCACCCTCTACGTCAAGCTCCGCCCCGAGCAGGTGGCGACCGTCGTCGGCGAGCACCTCGCCGGCGGCGTCCCCGTGGCGCGGTTCATCTACAAGGACCCGGCCACCGGCGCCCCCGTCCCCGACTGGCACGAGATCGGCTTCTACCGCGCCCAGACGCGCATCGCCCTGCGCAACGTCGGCGTCATCGACCCCGAGGACCTCGCCGAGGCCTGCGCCCGCGGCGCCTACGCGGCGGCGCAGCGGGCGCTCACCACGATGACCCCCGAGGCGGTGATCGCCGAGGTCACCGACTCCGGCATCCGCGGCCGCGGCGGGGCCGGCTTTCCCACCGGGGTGAAGTGGCAGTTCGCGCGCACCAGCCCGGGCGACGAGAAGTACCTCATCTGCAACGGCGACGAGGGCGACCCGGGGGCGTTCATGGACGCCTCGATCATGGAGGGCGACCCCCACGCCGTCCTCGAGGGGATGCTCATCGCGGGCTACGCGATCGGCGCCCACGAGGGCTACATCTACGTGCGCGCCGAGTACCCCCTCGCCGTGCGCCGCCTGCGCCAGGCGATCGCCGACGCCGAGGCCGCGGGCTACCTGGGCGACGACGCCTGCGCCAGCGGCTTCCGCTTCGGCGTCCACATCAAGGAGGGCGCCGGGGCCTTCGTCTGCGGCGAGGAGACCGCCCTCATCGCCTCCCTCGAGGGCCGCCGCGGCATGCCTCGCACGCGGCCCCCCTACCCGGCGGTTTCCGGCCTCTGGGGCAAGCCCACGAACATCAACAACGTCGAGACCCTGGCGACCGTGCCCTGGATCGTCAGCCACGGGGCCGCGGCCTACGCCGCCCTGGGGGCCGAGCGCAGCCGCGGCACGAAGGCCTTCTCCCTCGCCGGCAAGGTCGTGAACGGCGGCCTCGCCGAGGTCCCCATGGGCTCCACCCTGCGGCACATCATCTTCGACGTCGGCGGCGGCATCCGCGGCGGCCGCGCCTTCAAGGCGGTGCAGCTCGGCGGCCCCTCCGGGGGTTGCCTGCCGGCCGCCCTCCTCGACACCCCGATCGACTACGAGAGCCTCGCCGCCACCGGGGCGATCGTCGGCTCCGGGGGCCTGGTCGTGGTCGACGACACGACCTGCATGGTCGACCTGGCGCGCTTCTTCCTCGACTTCACGCAGAAGGAGAGCTGCGGCAAGTGCGTCCCCTGCCGCCTGGGCACGAAGCGCATGCTCGAGGTCCTCGACCGTATCCGCGCCGGCGAGGGCCGCGAGGGGGACATCGAGCGCCTTGAGAGTCTGGCGAGTACGGTCAAGAGGACGAGCCTGTGCGCCCTCGGCGGTACGGCCCCCAACCCCGTCCTCACGACGATCCGCTACTTCCGCAGCGAGTACGAGGCCCACATCCGCGAGAAGCGCTGCCCGGCCGGGGTCTGCAAGGCGCTCATCACCTACGCCATCGACCCCGTGGCCTGCACCGGCTGCCGCCTCTGCGCCAAGAAGTGCCCCACGCAGGCGATCACGGGGGAGCCCAAGCAGCCCCACGTCATCGACCCCGCGGCCTGCATCAAGTGCGACACCTGCCGCCAGGTGTGCAAGTTCGAGGCCGTCGTCGTGCGCTCGGGGAGCGCGCCGACGAGCGCTGCGGCAAAGGACGCCTGATGGCGACGACGACCAGGGAGCTCGTCCATATCCAGGCGGACCGGCCCGAGCAGGTCACCCTGACGATCGACGGCCAGCAGGTCGTCTGCGAGCGCGGCGACACGATCCTTGAAGCGGCGCAGAGGGTCGGCATCCACATCCCGACCCTCTGCTACGAGCCGCGCCTGCCGGCCACCGCCGCCTGTCGCATTTGCCTCGTCGAGGTCGAGGGCGCGCGCAAGATGGCGCCGAGCTGCTCGACGGCGGCCGCCGAGGGGATGGTCGTGCAGACGCAGTCGGACAAGGTGCGCGCGATGCGGCACCTGTATCTCGAACTGCTGCTCAGCGACCACAACTCGTTCTGCACGCCGCCCTGTCGCGACGCCTGCCCGACGCACATCAAGATCCCGCAGTTCCTCGATTTCATCGCCCACAAGGACTACAAGAACGGCGTGCGCAAGCTGCGCGAGGACCTTCCCTTCCCGTCCATCCTCGGGCGCGTGTGCCCACGGCCTTGCGAGGGTCCCTGTCGTCGTCAGCTCGTAGAGCACCCCATCACGATCTGCTGGCTGCACCGCTTCATGGGCGACCAGTGCCTCGAGGAACAGCAGACCGGCGAGCTCCTGCTCCCCGTCGAGCCGAAGGCCGATACCGGCAAGCGCATCGCCATCGTCGGCGGCGGGCCTGCCGGACTGAGCGCAGCCTTCTACGCCCGGCTCGAAGGGCACTCGGTCAAGATCTTCGAGGCCCTGCCCAAGCCGGGCGGCATGCTGCGCTACGGCATCCCGAGCTACCGCCTGCCGCGCGACCTCCTCGACAAGGAGCTCAACATCCTCTGGCGCATGGGCGTCGAGCTGCAGGTCGACAGCAGACTGGGCGCCGACTTCCAGCTCGAGGACCTCTTCGCGCAGGGGTACGACGCCGTCTTCCTCGCCTTGGGCGCCTTCAACTCGAACACCATGAACATCCCCGGCGAGGACGCCGACGGCGTCGTCACGGCGATCGACTTCCTCGGCGAGCTCGAGCGTACCGGCGAGGTCCACGTCGGCGAGAAGGTGGCCGTCATCGGCGGCGGTTTCACCGCCATGGACGCCTGTCGCACGAGCATCCGCAAGGGCGCCAGGGAGGTCACCTGCCTGTACCGCCGCTCGCGCAAGGAGATGCCGGCGCACGCCACCGAGGTCGACGAGGCCGAGGAGGAGGGCGTCCGGCTCGAGCTCCTGGTGGCTCCGGTGCGTGTCCTCACCGACGAGAGGAACAGGGTCGTCGGCATCGAGATGCAGCGCATGGAGCTCGGCGAGCCGGACGCCTCCGGGCGCCGCCGCCCTGTGCCCATCGAGGGCTCCGAGTTCACCGTCGAGTGCGACCAGGTCATCGCCGCCATCGGTCAGTATCCCAAGCTCGACGGGACGAGCGAGGAGCAGGGCGTCAAGCGCACCAAGTGGCGCACGATCCAGGTCGACGACTGGACGTTGCAGGCCGACGATCCGCGGATCTTCGCCGGCGGCGACGCCGTGCTCGGCGCGCAGACCGTCATCCAGGCCGTTGCCCAGGGCAAGAAGGCGGCGTGGAGCATGGACGCGTACTTGCGCGGCGTCGACATGAGGGAGGTCTCGCGTCAGCTCGCCGAGCTCAAGGCGTCGCCCTTCCTCACGGCGCTCGCGGCCAAGACCGACCTCGACCCGCGCATCGCCCGTATGGCCGAGATCCCGCCGGTCTTCATCGACATGACGACCGACGTCTCGCACCCGTCACCGCCCGCCGAGATGCCCAAGCTCTCGCCCGAGGAACGCAAGACCAACTTCAGGCAGATCGAGCTCGGTCTCCCCGAGGAAGAGGCTGTCCGCGGCGCCGGGCTGTGCCTCGACTGCTACTGCCCCGCCAACGGCAAGTGCGACCTGCAGCGGTACTCGATCGAGTACGAGGTCTTCAAGAACCGTTTCCATGGCGGCGACGCCCACGATCACCCGGCCGACTTCCGTCACGACTTCATCATGCGCGAGCCCAACCGCTGCATCAATTGCGGGCGCTGCGTGAGGGTCTGTCGTCTCGAGGTGGGGTCGAGCTGCTACGACAACATGGGCAGAGGGTTCGACACCATCGTGTCGACGGCCGACAACCTCCCCTTGCAGATGGTGGGGTGCGTCTCCTGCGGCAAGTGCGCCGAGACGTGTCCCACGGGCGCCATCGAGACGAACCCGCGCCTGCTGGGCAGTTACGACCTCGACGAGAGCCGTTGCATGTTCTGCGGCGAGTGCGTCGAGGTCTGCCCGTACGACGCCCTCGAGCAGACCGATTTCTTCGAGCTCGCCGGCTACAGCCGCACGACTTTGGCGCGTGAATCGCTGTACGTCCGCGAGCCCGTGCCCGTCGACCCGCTGCGCGAGACGGTCACCGACCTTGTGCCGCACGTGCGCGACGCCGTGCTCGGCAAAGGCTGGGTGTGGGAGCCTATCGACGACGACCCGATCGACCTCGGACCTGACGGCGACGGCGAAGGGGCGAAGGAGGGCTGATGCCGGGCGGCGACTTCCATCCCTTCTTCTTCGTCGTCATCGCGGCGTGGATCCTCGTCTGCGGCCTGGGTGTCGTGCTCTTCCGCAACATCATCTACAGCGCCGTGTCGATGGTGTTCTGCTTCCTGGGCGTGGCCTTCGCCTACGCGCTGCTCAACGCCGAGCTGGTCGCCATCGTGCAGATCCTCATCTACGTGGGCGCCACCTCGGTGGTGATCCTGTTCGCCATCATGCTCACCGAGGTGCAGCAGAGTTACGGGCAGCTCTTCCACCGTCAGGCGATCTTTGCCGCGCCGCTCGCCGTGGCCGCGGCCGTCGTCATGACGGTGATGGTCGTGTCGACCGAGCTCGCCGACGTCGGCGACACGTCGCTGAACCTCAGCGTGCACGCGCTCTCGAGCCTGCTCTTCAACCGCTACGTGTTCCCGTTCGAGCTCGTGTCGCTGGTGCTGCTCGCGGCCATGATCGGCGCCATCGTCCTGGCCCGCCGGCAGGGGGAGAAACGATGAGCCCGCTCGACTGGTGGCTGCTCCTCGCCATGCTGCTCTTCTGCATCGGCGCGTTCGGCGTGCTCGCGCGCCGCAACACCATCGTCGTCATCATGAGCCTCGAGCTCATGCTCAACGCCGTCAACATCGCCCTCGTCGCCATCGCCCAGTTCCGCGCCGGCAGCCAGGGCGCGGGCGTGCTGTTCTCGCTCTTCGTGATCACGCTCGCGGCCGCCGAGGTGACGGTCGGCCTCGGGATCGTCATCGCCAACTACCGGGCGAAGCGGACGGTCGAGAACGACCACTTCGACGAGATGAAGGGCTGATGCAGGCGTGGAAGCCGCCGACTCCATGAAGATCGCCGTCATCCTCATCGTCCTGCTGCCGCTGGTCGGTTTCATCACGACCCTTCTGTTCGGTAAGCGCATGGGCGGCAAGGCGCACATCGTGCCCGTCGCCCTCGTCACCGTCACGGCCGCCCTCGCCGTCTACGCCTTCGGGTGGGTCTTCCAGCACCAGGAGGAGCCGTTCGTCTGGGACGCGTTCTCGTGGATCGTCGCCGGGCGCTACCACGCGTCATGGGGGTTCCAGGTCGACACCCTCACCGGCATCATGCTGCTCGTCGTCGGCATCATCGGCATGCTGACGCACTACTACTCGATCGGCTACATGCGCGGCGACGGCGGCTACTACCGCTTCTTCGCCTACCTGAACCTCTTCATGTTCGCGATGTACATGCTGATCCTGGCCGACAACTTCCTCCTGCTCTTCCTCGGCTGGGAGGGCGTCGGGCTGTGCTCGTACCTGCTGATCGGCTTCTGGTTCGACAGGAAGAGCGCCAGCCAGGCGGGCAAGAAGGCCTTCCTCGTCAACCGCGTGGGCGACTTCGGCTTCACGCTCGGCATGTTCCTCGTGCTCGTCACGACCGGGACGTTGCAGTTCGCCGGCGTCTTCGACAAGGCCGAGACGATCGGTGCGGGGACCCTCCTGTGGATCTGTCTGCTCCTCTTCACCGGGGCGGTCGGCAAGAGCGCGCAGTTCCCGCTGCACGTGTGGCTGCCCGATGCCATGGAAGGCCCGACCCCGGTCAGCGCCCTCATCCATGCCGCGACGATGGTCAACGCCGGCGTCTACATGGTGGCGCGGGCGTACCCGCTCTTCGCGCAGTCCGAGACGGCGATGCTCGTCGTGATGGTCGTGGGCACGTTCACGGCGATCTTCGCGGCTTGTATCGCGATCACCCAGAACGACATCAAGAAGGTGATCGCGTACTCCACCATCTCGTCGCTGGGCTTCATGTTCATGGCCCTGGGCGCCGGCGCCTGGGTGGCCGGCATCTTCTACCTGTTCGTGCACGGCTTCTTCAAGGGCCTGCTCTTCCTGTGCTCGGGCTCGGTGATCCACGCCATGGGCGGCGAGCAGGACATGCGCAAGATGGGCGGCTTGCGAACGCGCATCCCCGTCACGTTCTGGACGATGTTGATCGCCGCCGTCGCGCTCGTCGGCATCTTCCCGCTCTCCGGGTTCTGGGCGAAAGACGAGATCCTCGGCGGCGCCTTCGCCCACGGCTACTACGTGGTCTGGCTGGTGGGCATCGTCACCGCGTTCCTCACGGCCGTGTTCGCCTTCCGCATGATGTTCATGACCTTCTGGGGCGAGTCGCGCGCCGACGCTGAGGTGCAAGCCCACATCCACGAGTCGCCCAAGGTCATGACCGTCCCGCTGGTGCTGCTCGCGATCCCGGCGGCTGCCGTCGGCGCCGTCGTCGGCTGGCCGCCCGAAGCGGGCTGGATCCACCGCTTCCTCGACCCGGTGTTCTTCGCCGTCGAACACGAGGAGTTCGAGTGGCTGGGGACCGGCGGCGCTCTCATGGCGGTCTCGCTGGCGGTGGCTTTGCTGGGCGTCTACCTGGCCTACGTCCTCTACCTGCGGCGGCGTGAGCTGCCCGAGCGTCTGGCAGCGCGTGTGCCGTGGGCCTACGAGGCCTCGCTGCGCAAGATGTACATGGACGACATCTACGAGGTCGTCCCCGTGCGCAGCACGATCGCCTTCTCGCGCTTCCTGTGGACGGGCTTCGACGTCCATGTCATCGACGGCGCGGTGAACGGGATCGCGCGCCTCTGGGGCTGGTTCGGCGACCGCCTGCGACCGCTGCAGACCGGACGCGTGCACAACTATGCCTTCGGCATCCTCGCCGGCGCCCTGGCGCTGGTCGTCATCGTCGGCTGGGTCTGGGGGATCTGACGCCATGAGCTGGCAGGATCAGATCGGCTTCCCGGTCCTCTCGGTGATCACCTTCCTGCCCCTGGCGGGCGTGGTCCTCATCCTCGTGATCGACTTGCTGCGCCGTCCCGCCGCGAGACTCGGCGCCGACGGCGCCGTCGAGGGGGCGGTGAGGCGCCAGACCTGGTGGCCGACCACCTACAAGGTGATCTCGCTGGCGACCACGCTGGCCGCGTTCGCCCTCACGGTCTGGGTGCTCTTCGTGTTCGACAAGTCGACGTCGCAGCTCCAGTTCGTCGAGGACGTCATGTGGGTGAGGCGCTTCAACATCCACTACAGCCTCGGCATCGACGGGATCGCGGCCCTGATGCTCCTATTGACCACCCTCCTGGGGTTCATCGTGATCATCGGGAGCTGGCACTACATCAAGGACCGCGAGATGGGCTTCTTCGTCTCGCTGCTGCTGTTGCAGACGGGCATGACGGGCGTGTTCTGCGCCACCGACCTCGTCCTGTTCTACGTGTTCTGGGAGGCCATGCTCGTGCCGATGTACTTCATCATCGGTGTCTGGGGCGGGCCGCGGAAGATCTACGCGGCGATCAAGTTCGTCCTCTTCACGCTCGTCGGCAGCCTGCTCATGCTCGTCGCCATCGTCGCCGTCGTGTGGTACGTCAACGGCCAGGGCGCGGGGCTGACCTTCGACATCCGCGCCCTGAGCGACGTCGTCTACCCGTACCACCTGCAGTTCTGGGCCTTCCTCGCCTTCTTCCTCGCCTTCGCCATCAAGGTGCCGATGTTCCCGCTGCACACATGGCTGCCCGACGCCCACGTCGAGGCGCCGACGGCAGGGTCGGTGATCCTGGCCGGTGTGCTGCTGAAGATGGGCGCCTACGGCATGCTGCGCTTCTGCCTGCCCTTCTTCCCCGACGCGGCCGTCGACTTCGTGCCGCTGGTCGCGGGTCTGTCCG
The DNA here is from genome assembly GCA_029547745.1 of Actinomycetes bacterium. Classification (GTDB taxonomy): domain Bacteria; phylum Actinomycetota; class Thermoleophilia; order UBA2241; family UBA2241; genus UBA2241. The sequence continues at coordinate 4,064 of JAKPOQ010000026.1, read as the reverse complement.
TGGTCGCCATCATCTACGGGGCGGCGGTCTCGCTCGTGCAGAAGGACCTCAAGAAGCTGATCGCCTACTCGAGCGTCAGCCACATGGGCTTCGTCACCGCCGGCATCTTCGCCGCCATCGCCGTGGCCGACAACGCCGCCGGCATGGAAGGCGCCGTGCTCGTCATGTTCAACCACGGCGTCCTGACCGGCGCCCTCTTCCTCATGGTGGGCTATCTCTACGAACGTACGCACACGCGGCAGATCGCCGAGATGAGCATGCTCGCCACGCCGCTGCCCGTCTTCGCCGGGTTCTTCCTGTTCTTCACTCTCGGGTCCCTCGGTCTTCCCGGGCTCAACGGCTTCGTCGGCGAGTTCCTCAGCCTGCTCGGCCTCTTCGAGTACTCACACGCGCTGGCGGCGATCGGCGCCCTGGGCATCATCCTCGCGGCCTGCTACCTGCTGTGGATGTACCAGCGCACGATGTTCAACGACCGCGGCGAGGCCGGCGTGATGCCGGCCGTCTCGCTGCGCGACATCAGCCCGCGCGAGATCGTCTCGCTCCTGCCGCTGGTCGTGCTCGCGGTGTGGATCGGCGTCTACCCGAACACGTTCCTCGACTTCCTCCACACCCCGGTGCAGTACATCCTGCAGCAGATGGGCCCCTCGATCGAGAGCGCGCGGGACGGCGCCGTGGCCCACCTGATCGAAGCGACGAAAGGGCTCTTCTAGATGAGCGGCGCCAACAACGACGTGATGGTGATCCTTCCCGGCGTCGTCGTCGCCGCGACCGCCCTCGTCGTCTTCATGGCCGACACGCTGGTGGGCGGCCGCAAATGGGTCCTTCCCTGGATCGCGGCCGCCGGCCTCATCGTCGCGGCGGGGGTGGCCACCGCGCAGTGGATCGACGTCGGCGCGATCGGGTCGGTGTGGGACTTCGTCAGCGGGTCAGGATCCGGCCTGTTCGGCGGCGGCACGGCCGAGTCGGGCTTCGCCTCGATGGTCGCGCTCGACAAGTTCGCCTATTACTGCACGCTGCTGTTCTGCGTGATCGGCGTGCTCACCATCATGCTGTCCGACGCCTACATGAAGAAGCGTCGCGACGCCATGGGCGAGTTCTATGGCCTGCTCCTCCTCGTCATCACCGGCATGATCGGCATGGCGATCTCGATCGACGTCATCGCCCTGTTCGTCGCCTTCGAGCTCATGTCGCTGCCGACCTACGTCCTCGCAGGCTTCATCCGCGGCGACGAGCGCTCGGGCGAGGCGGCGATCAAGTACTTCATCAACGGCGCCTTCTCGTCGGCGATCCTCCTCTTCGGCCTCGCCCTCCTCTATGCCGCCACCGGTCAGACGAACTACGCCAGCATCGCCGCCGGGCTCAACAACCTCGGCGCCGACGCGCAGAGCGGCCTCGTGATCGTCGCCCTCGTCCTCGTCGCCGTCGGCTTCGGCTTCAAGATCGCCGCGGTCCCCTTCCACTGGTGGGCGCCCGACGTGTACGAGGGCGCGCCGACCCCCGTCACGGCGTTCATGTCGGTCGGTATCAAGGCGGGCGCCTTCGTCGGCTTCCTTAAGCTGTTCACGGTGGCCGTGATCAGCGCGCCGGAGGTGTGGACGGCCATCCTGACCATCCTCGCCGTGTTGACGATGATCGTCGGCAACGCCCTGGCCCTGCCGCAGCGCAACCTCAAACGCATGCTCGCCTACTCGAGCATCGCCCACGCCGGCTACATCCTGCTGGGCCTCATCGCCGTGGGTGCGGGGAACGTGTCCGTCGGCGCGTCGGGGGAGCGCGTCCTGGACACGAGCGGCTCCAGCGCGGTGCTCTTCTACCTCGGCGCCTACGCGTTCATGAACATCGGCGCCTTCGGCATCCTCGTCTGGATCCGTAACCGGCGCGCCTTCCGCTACACGCTCGACGAGGTCGCCGGCCTGGCGCGCTCGATGCCCTGGACGGCGATCGCCATGACCCTGTTCATGCTCTCGCTCACCGGCATCCCGCCGCTCATCGGCTTCTGGGGCAAGCTGTATCTGTTCACGGCGATCGTGAACGCGGGCATGACTTGGCTCGCCGTCCTCGCCGTGATCATGAGCGCCGTGTCGGCGTATTACTACCTGCGCGTCGTCTGGTACATGTACTTCCGTGAGGCGCCCGGGGTGGCGCCGGCTGGAGCCGGCGCGGCGGAAGCGGGCGCCGTGCAAGCGGGCGCCGTGGAAGCCGGCGCGACGGTCGCGGGCGCGCCGGTCACCGTTGGGGCGGCGGGCGCCCTCGAGACGGGTGCCGGCGCGGCGGCCGCCGAGGCGACGCTCGTGGCCGACGACGCCGGTCCGGCGGTAGGCTCGGCCGCGGCCGTGGTGATCGCCTCGCTCGGCGTCCTGGTCCTCGGGCTCTACCCGTCGCCGCTCATCAGCGCCGCCCAGGGCGCCTTGCGCGTCCTCCTCGGCGGCTGAGCGCGGCGCTGGTGCGCGGCGCGGACAGGACGGTCCTCACGTGAAGCTCCTCTTCGTCGGTGACGTCTTCGGCCGCCCCGGGCGTTCCGCGCTCCTCGAGTGGCTGCCCGGCTATCGCGCGGAGCAGGGCATCGACTTCGTGGTCGTCAACGGCGAGAACGCGGCCAACGGGGCCGGCATCACGTCGAAGATCGCGCGCAAGCTCCTCGACGACGGGGTGGACGTGCTCACCACCGGCAACCACGTGTGGCGTCAGCGCGAGGTCTTCGCCTTCCTCGCCGAGGACGAGCGCATCGTCCGTCCGGCGAACTACCCGCCGGCGTCCCCGGGGCGCGGGCTGACGGTGCGACCGGCCGCCGACGGGACGCCGGTCGCCGTCGTCGATCTGGCCGGCGACCTGTATATGGGTAGCGGTCTGTCGCCGTTCCGCCTCGTCGACCGGCTGGTCGACGAGGCGCACACGCAGGCCGCGACCGTGATCGTCGACCTGCACGCCGAGGCGACCAGCGAGAAGGTCGCCATGGGCCACTACCTCGACGGGCGGGTCACCGCCGTCGTCGGCACGCACACGCACGTGCAGACGAGCGACGCGCGCGTGCTGCCCGGCGGCACGGCCTACATCACGGACGTCGGCATGACCGGGCCGCTGGAGTCGGTGATCGGCGTGCGCACCGACATCATCGTGCAGCGCTTCGTCACCGGGATGCCGCAACGTTTCGAGGTCGAGGAGAACGGCCCGGTGCGCCTCGACGCCGTCGTGATCGCCGCCGAGGGCGGCGCGGCGACGGCGATCGAGGCGCTCGACTTGGTGCTCTGAGAGGTCACTGCCACGGATGCTGTCAGTTTCGTAAACGGATTCTCGCGCGTCTTTCGCGTCCAATGGTCACATCTGGACGCGTTCCGTCTAGAATACACACGGTAGTCGTGCCGGCCCTGGAGGATGGCCGGAGAGAATCGCGGGCAAGCCTGCCGGTCCCCGTTGGGCAGTCTTTTAGGCTGCGCGTCGGAGGCCGGTGAGGTGTCTGAAGGGGGCGGATCGGTGGCGAACGGGATCGCTGGGAAGTGGGCGTCCCCTGCGGCCGCGCCTGGGACGGGTGCGACACGCTCTGAGGAATCCGCGGTCCAGATAGGCGCCCCGCGCGTCGCGCCGGTCCCGAAGCCCGGCGTCGCGCGCGTCAGGGCGGCTGTCGGCGCCGATCTCGTCGCCTTGACGCTTGCTGTGCTCGCGACGGCCGTGGCGTCGACCACGCAGGGGAGGGTGCTGCTCGGCATGAGCCGGGGTGGCGAGCCCGGCCTGGATGACCGCGCCGTCCTCGTCGCACTGGTGACATTGGCGGCTTGGACCATGTTCGTCTTCTACGCGATCGGTCTCTATCGCAAGCCGCGCCAGGGCATCAGTCGGTCGACGCTGAGTGAAGCCCTTCAGGGGTTCACGGCGCTGACGACCGCGTGCTGGGTCGGCTTGGTCGCGCTGTATGCCATTACGCGGTCGACGGAGAGCATCGGCCCGGTCGTCGTGTTCTGGGTGGTCGCGGTTGTCGCTGTTCCGACGGCGCGTTGGGTCTCACGACGCATGTCCCGGTCTGACTCGGCGCTCACGGAACGGGTGCTGGTCGTCGGCGCCGGCGAGGT